>CAIKOJ010000078.1 GCA_903829015.1 uncultured Bacteroidota bacterium | reverse complement strand
TGCCACGGCTAAAGTATTGGTTGGAATTACCAATAAAGTTCCTAATAATGTGGCTGGTGCGTGTACCCCTAATTTGGCAGCTGGAGGTGCACCTATTGAAACTATTTATTCAAAAGTTGCCCAGCAATTTGGTTGGATCAAAGAAACAGTTTGCGACGATCACTCGAGTCCGAAACCTGCTTTTTGCCCACAGGCGGCACCGACGATTAAGCCAGTCGCGCCAGTCGCGAAGCCAGCGTCCAAGCCGAAGGGTAAATAAAGCTGGTCCTAAGTGGACGTGGCCTCGTGCTTTATTATTGTGATATAGTGATAGATCACAACTGTTTGTTATACAAGCCGATTTCTTTTTTAAAACGTCTAATTTTCGATTTACCTCAATACAAGAACGTTACATATATTATAATGTACCACATTAATCTATGGTACTTGTTCTTTGTTGTTGACTGTCTTTACCTGATGTACGATGTACTCGCCTCTTGTTTGTCACCCTTGTCGGCCTTTTGACTCGTAGTGCATATCTAGATATCTAGTGCACACTGAATGTAGAATTGAGGACCTTATTCTATGGGAGTCTTTCTTTTGACTCATGGTGCACACTGAACAGCAATTCCTTTCCTTCCCCATTTCCAGCCGATAAAACGATGCCAGTTACCCATATATATTTCATCGTACACGACGCTTTTGAAAGTGTGTTAAGCAAGTGGTGAATACATTTTTTTTTTTTTTTTAGAGAGTCCTTCCTGGATGGAGGATGGAGCGTGCGAGCTCGATCCGCGAGCAGCTTTGCTTTTTACCGTTAAAATTTGCTCCCAGCTCTATGCTCTATCTTACAGATCTATCTACTACATACGTGTATGTATGTATGTATGTAGAACTCAGGGGTGAAAACCGCGAGCGAGCTATGAAAAATGAAAAGTCGAGCGAGATTTTCGTTTGTTTTCTTTTTAATTTGCTATGCGTTTTCACAGCACGGCCAGTAACACAACACACACATCATGCTTGTCTTCAACAATAACAATGGAAAGAAAAGGAGGAGACTGACCAATGAGACGGCCTTCAACAAAAGATCACAGACGCTTGTATTTCCACTGCTATCTTAACGTTGCCATTGTAATAGGAGCTGCGAGGCGTGAAGGTGCCTTTGGCATTCAACGAGCTGTGTATACCCTACCGGGTGGAAGAAGCTGCACGGTGTCAAGGCTCTTTCGATTGTTCTACCAAACGGGCTTCAAATGATCTGATGCACGGACCGATTTCAGCTCGCCACAACGATATCACGAGTGTCCATAGGTCCGGTGTACTGCAAGGTTTGAATCAGCTACAGCAAGGTACAGTATAAAACGATTGTGAGGTTTTACATATATCTTATTTATATCTCATATCTTTCATTCGTAAAAGGAAATAATGCAAAGTATTTTGTATTTGGGGTTGGGATTTTTCATCCTCTTGCTGCGGCTGATTCCTGCATCCGCTCGTATCACCGCGAGCCGGAGGGTATCCCATTGACTGCCCTACTGATTGCTGAGAACAAAGTAATGAAAAAAGTCAGGCTGTTGATTGAGCACACCTATGCCAGTATAGACGCACATTATAAAAATCATCAATGTTAAGTCACAATGGAAATTGGAGAACATCAGATCGAATAATTCAGGAAAGCTTCAGCTCATTTTCTTTCTACCCAACTGCCACTGCTGCATTCACGGCAATAGCATGTCGAATACCTTCATGATGGTACCGCCAACTCTGGAAGACTTCCTCGATATTCATGTCTACAAATAAATGACACCTATTTACTGTACGTTATGTAGCTCAGCGAGCCGAATCTGACATAATAAGAACTGTTAGAGTGACCATGGTAAGTTCATCAATCCCACCACCGGTTAAGGCGTATTCGTCTAATAGAAGGTTTGAAATACCTCAATTACGCAAGCCCTATTCCAAATCGGATCGCACGGTTAACGTTCAATGCAGTGATCAGAATAGATCGTGCCTATTATCAATCAATTTCCATAAGAAACCAATGCTGTTCCAAAATAGAACAATCAAACTGACCCAAATGGACTTGCCTAACCAAATGTTTCGTGTGTAAGGAAATCATTGACGCGAGGATTACTGCCTATCTCCGCAGCAGGAGATGTGTTTCTGTTGCAAATGATTCCATGGTGATGACAATATTCCAATATTCAGATTCCGAAAAAATGAGAACAATCGTGAGCCGTGCGAACCATGCTCCTGCTATCAGCTCAAAGGACAAAAATTGAAAGCGTGCGCACATACGGAGCGAGCAGCAATTAAAAATTGAAAAAAGGTCCTAGCTCGCTCGCATGCTCCATTAAGGACTCTCTAATTACTATTTCAGTAAGCTAGAGCTTGGGCATCAAGGAAGTTGTACAGGTTTATATTTCCTTGTGGGTCAATGAAACGAACGAACACTGACTGTCCTCTTGAAAATATATATTCGGTCGCAATCAGTGTATGCTGGATCCAACGAACAGGCACTGGGCTTGAAGAAACGGGTACACGTATATTTATATTTCCATGAGAACCGAGGAAACGAAAATAGTCAGGCCTCTTGAATAGGCCACCAGGATCGACTTGGCTTCGAGGATGGTTGATTGACACAAAATAAATTCTAATGAAATAAAAACATTAATCACCGATCCAATACGTAAGCGGCTTTAGCAACCGTGTGGCCACGATTTTCAGAACAAACCCCGGAGAGCTTGCTTAGTTTTTGTTTTCATAAAAGCTTTGACAAGCAATTTTGTGCATATAATCAGTATACTTAAAAATGAAACGCATGAAAAGCATGTTCCTAATCGGGCGTATTACTTTTGAATGCATATTAGGTGTATTGATTGTATAAGCAACAACCACCGAATCGTCGAACTGGGAACATGTCATTCGAGTTAAATGAACAAGTTTTCAATGTCACCATACTTATGAACTGTGCATGTCCTCTATCGACACACAGCTGATCGATGGAGGAGCTGTCATGGCGAAAATGGCTTTATCACCAGCAGCAAGCCAGCAAGAGAATTTTGTGTGTGAAAGCTGTGGCCTGTGTTGGTATTAAGGGAATGGTTCTTACGCAAGTACAAACTGATTGTTTTCCACAGAGTCCATATACATATTCAAATTCAAACAACTGGATCGTTTGAGCGTTTGAGGCGACATGTATATACTAATTCAATGCTCCATTGACCAAAACAAACAACGCATAGCTAAAATATACCTGTCTCTGCACGTATCATGTTTAGTTGTCAGCCACACGAATGAGTCGTTTTATAGGTGTTTGAACGACGCCCTCCTAGGTCACGACCACAAATCCAACCGAATGATCAAAAATAGAAGGATCGGCCATTCGTGTTCGATGAAAAACAAAGCTAAAATAGGATGTTTGAGCGTCTGTCACGACGACAATTTATTTGAAAACAGGTCACGACCACAAATCCAACCGAATGATCAAAAATAGAAGGATCGGCCATCCGTGTTCAATGAAAACAAAGCTAAAATAGGATGTTTGAGCGTCTGTCACGACGACAATGTATTTGAAAACCGGTCGTTTGGTCGTTTGAGCAACTTGAATGAACCGGACACGACGACAACTCTGATGATCACACGGATGCTCTGTTTGTCATAAAATATACGAACTGCTCATAAAAAAATCTTCTTTTGATTTCTTTTTGTTTTTTCCCTTGAAAAACCAATCATCGTTGGAATACTCCATCATACGGCCAACTAACTGTATTACGTTTAATCTGAGGTAAGATCAGGGTGAAACTGAGCAACAAAATGATGTCATGTATGAAATTTCAATCACGTTACTCATTGAATATGTATATCCCTTGACACACAATCCATCTTAGCACTTCATACGTCACTTCAACAAAATGATCATGTTCCACAAGAGTTTTTGCGCACTCATTGGCTTCCTTCTCGCTTCCACTACGAATGGAATGGAGACATCTACTGTAGACATGTCGTCATCATCACTTGAAAATATGTCGAGGGACCTTCTAACTGGGAGTATCGCTGCTCCACTCAATGCTTATCCATGGTTTGCACAGCCGATTGATGGAGCTGCTACACAGCCATGTGGTGGCGCTCTCATCACCCCTGAATATGTACTTACCTCAGCGAGTTGCGTAACCCCTGCTGCCGCAGGTGGTCCCTTAGCAACAATCACGGCAACTCCATCGTCTTACCTAATTGGAGCGCGCACTACCACACCTGGCAACGGCGGCCAGTTATCTATCAGTGCTAATGTGGACACTATATATGTGCACCCTACCTACGTCCCTGCCACTGCTGTCAACGATTTCGCACTCGTTAAACTGGCCAAACGAGTAACTACTATCGCTCCTGTCAAGTTGGACCAAGGCACGGTATCTAGCAAATATGCAGTAGGTGAGTCAAAACGTGAATTTCATTCACGTTTCTTGTTTGCATATGCTTTAATTGGGTGCTATAAAATCACGATTATGTCCTTTGTGTGTAAATGGGAAAAAACTAAAAGGTACTCGCAATCTGATGTCAGTTGGTACGTCTAATTTGTTCGTCATGACAATTATTAAGATTGTTTATCCCCAGTAAGCCGTTCTCATATCAACTTGTCCTCGATTGAAAGGCTTTGGCACTAATGCAGCTAATGCGGTACGAACCGTATTGAATCATGTCGAACTAGCATTCGTACCAGTGAATGTGTGTGCTTTTGACTGGGCTTCTAATGCTGGAGGGATCCCTCCCGTTTTGTTCGATCCATCCATGATGTGCGCTTGGGACTTAAACCAAGCTGCATGTACTGGGGATGAAGGTGGACCCCTATACGATGGCACGGCTAAAGTATTGGTTGGAATTACCAATAAAGTTCCTAATAATGTGGCTGGTGCGTGTACCCCTAATTTGGCAGCTGGAGGTGCACCTATTGAAAC
>CAIKOJ010000077.1 GCA_903829015.1 uncultured Bacteroidota bacterium | reverse complement strand
GGCCCACATATATTCATCATCGGCTATCGGGGCATAGGCTACAACACCTACAGCAACAATCTCAGGCTTCAGCCTGCCATCCTTCATAGGCCCCCTCGATTCATCTGGTGCCTGCAGAAAACCGTCCAGTATACTGCCCACTACTATACTATTTTTTGCTGGCTGATATCCTCCGCCAATTGTCGCAAAACCCTGCAGGAAAGGTGCGCAGCTCATACCCCCGTCATTGCCCGATGCAAATACATGTACTACATCGGGATACTGAACCGTAAGCGTATCCACAAAGTTGGAATAGGCATCGTAGGTACCACAGTAGGTGCAGTTAGCTTCAGAAATAGTATAGGAGTTGTTGGTGATGGTCATGTTATAATCCTGATACATTGGGCCCGTGGCAGGCAGTATCATATCATACAGAAAATCAATGAGCGACGAACGGGGGGCCATACCAATAGCAAACGGATCCACATTCCCTGAGCCACCAACTATACCATTTACATGTGATCCATGGCTCGACTTAGGTGCCGGATTAAAATTCCTGATCCTGTCCTTAATATCAGCATGATAGATACCGGAGCAGTTGTCGCCTATACCAACCGTTACGCTGTCCCCCAATAATCCATAACCACCATATAGAGGCGAAGTCATTGCTACGTTCCCCTTCACTACCGGTATAGACTCCTGATCCAGCGGTGCAATATCTGTAACAGGACTTATATAGGTAACTCCATACCATTGTGCCAGCGACCGTACTCTTGCGGCGGCGATTGAAACCTTGTAAAAACCGTATTTTTCCAAGGGTCCGGAATTAATGGTCCCACCCATTTTACCAACAAAATCTGCTATTTCGGGTCTTGAAAGATATCTCGCAAACGACACAAGTATCTCTGTATTACCCTTCTGACCCGTGAGTCCGTACCAAATAAAATCATTGGACTTCCATTCGGCACGTGTGTTGGTTATTCCCACCAGCGGGAAAGACATCACAACCTCCCTCAGCACATTAGGCTGAATCACTGCCGTGTAAGTATTTTCAGGCAGATAGTCCAAGAGCGTTACACCGTTTTGCTGCAGTGTTTCCTTATCTGCGGGTGATGGCAATTTACTGAAGCTCACCAATACCTGCACAGGGGTGCCATCGTTATGTGCCGAAAAACTATCCAGCCATGCTACCGCGTTCGAAGGTGCTTTGATCGCCCCGCTCTTCAGATAGATAGTGGGTGAACCCAAAGCCACCTGCCCGACTGAGTTGAATCCGGCGAGCATACAAAAAATAACAAAAGCAAAAAAGTATCCGGTAAAGTAAGAGGTTCTAATCATAGTCAAAATATATAACGCACCGTTTGCAGATTTTGTTGCCTGCAGCGATTGCACTTAATTTCTAATTCTTTATTCAAATATACAAGTTACATCAAATCATTCGAACAAACCACAATTACAGCCTCGGATTAGCTCAATTCTAAAAAGCAGAAAAGGATATCTTTCGATATCCTTTTCATTATAACCTTTCGGTAAGTTCTTATGCTTCAGTTTCTGCTGCCGGTGCTTCAGTTTCTGCATCAGCTTCGTTGCTGTCTGCTTCTGCTTCTGCAATCTGAGCTGCCCTTACTGCATTCTTTTCTTCTATTTTACGAACTGACTCACGCATTGTTTCGTTGCGTTTTTCGCTCTTGTGCTTGCGGTGAGTCTCCTCACGGCGGGCCACCAGTTCTTCGTGCTCACCATTCCACTTTTCAAATTTCTCCATGGCTGTAGCCTCGTCAAACAGACCAAGCGATACACCACGCATCAGGTGCTTCATAAACAACACACCCTTAAACGAAAGGATCCTGCGGCAAGTGTTGGTAGGTTGTGCACCTTTATCCAACCAATGCAAAGAACGCTCACGGCTGATACG
This sequence comes from uncultured Bacteroidota bacterium, assembly GCA_903829015.1. Classification (GTDB taxonomy): domain Bacteria; phylum Bacteroidota; class Bacteroidia; order Chitinophagales; family Chitinophagaceae; genus Nemorincola. The sequence continues at coordinate 3,038 of CAIKOJ010000077.1, read as the reverse complement.
CACAGTTGCCGGTACGGTCAGTGGATTGTAGGTTCCTAATTTTTCAATGAATTTACCATCACGGGGAGCAGTTGTGCTAGCCACTACGATGAAATAAAACGGGCGCTTTTTAGACCCATGTCTTTGGAGTCGAATTTTTACCGACATAATAATAGAAATTATTTTTCGTTAACAATAAATTTTTTCGGACTGCAAAGATACGGGAAAAAACAGAAAATCAACAAAACAATAAATAAATTTCCTGCCTGCTTATTTGAGTCCGGCTGGTGCAAAGTAAAGAAACTTTCCCCTACATATTAGCTACGAACTTTCAATAAGTTCTGTAATTTCGCCACCCAATATCCAAACGATCACAAACATATCTAAAACACAACATTTATTATATATGGCTTCTTTCTCCTCTCATAACTTTTCTGGTCACAAAGCGCTTATACGCGTAGACTTTAATGTACCTATTAAGAATGGCGTAATTACCGACGATACCCGTATCCGTGCCGCACTGCCTACTATTAAGAAGGTACTGGCAGACGGAGGCAGCGTAGTATTGATGAGCCATTGGGGCCGCCCGCTCAAGGATATTGAGAAGAAGCCCAACCTTACCCTCGCCGACTTTACCCTGAAACCAGTTGCCGCACACCTGGCTACCCTACTGGGCACTGATGTGCAGTTTGCCGATGACTGTATCAGCGACGATGCCGCACAAAAGGCAGCCGCTCTGCAACCCGGTCAGGTACTGCTGCTCGAAAACCTCCGCTACTACAAGCAGGAAGAAAAAGGCGATGTAGACTTCGCTGCTAAACTTGCCAAGCTGGGCGATGTATATGTAAATGACGCTTTTGGTACCGCTCATAGGGCGCATGCCTCTACAGCTATCATAGCGCAGTTCTTCCCCGGCGATAAAAAGATGTTTGGCCTGTGCATGGAGGGTGAAGTGACCGCTGCCGAAAACGTATTACATAATAATAAGAAACCATTTACTGCCATCATTGGTGGTGCCAAGGTTTCTGACAAAATACTGATCATCGAGAACCTGCTGGAGAAAGCTACTGATATTATAATAGGTGGCGGTATGGCTTATACTTTCTTTAAAGCCGAGGGTGGCCACATAGGCAGCTCACTTTGCGAAGACGACCGTCTGGATATGGCACTCGACCTGATCAGAAAAGCTGATGAAAAGGGTGTTACCATTCACCTGCCAGCCGATAGCATCATTGCCGATAAGTTTGCCGCCGATGCTGCTACTTCCTCGTCATTGAGCTCAGAGGTTCCAGCCGGATGGATGGGACTTGATATAGGAAATATGGCCATAGCTCATTTCAAACAAGTCATCAGCCAGTCTAAGACCATACTCTGGAACGGACCTATGGGCGTTTTTGAAATGGACAAATTCCAGCACGGCACCAAGGCAATTGCCGAGGCTGTGGTAGAAGCAACCAAGCACGGAGCCTACTCATTAGTGGGTGGCGGCGACAGCGTGGCTGCAGTTAACAAGTTCGGTTTTGCCGATAAAGTTAGCTATGTATCTACCGGTGGAGGGGCTATGCTCGAGTATTTCGAAGGCAAGGAATTGCCCGGTATTGCGGCCATCAACAAATAATTTCGCCCAGCTCACATGCGGTTTATTATTGCAATATGTCTGTTGTTCCCTATGGCGCCTGCCCTGTTTGGGCAGACCTATGCCGAGGGTATTGAGCAGTTTCGTGCCAAGTATATTGCCGACCTGCTGGCCGAAAAAAGAGAACCTGTGAAGCCCTCTCAGGTAAAGTTCATTAACTTCTATCCTACTGATCCTCAGTATGCTGTAATCGCTACCTTTACCGAAACTCCAGGCAGTAAACCTTTTATGGTGCCCACCCACAGTGGTAAGAATAAACCCTTCAGGGAGTATGGAGCACTACATTTCAAGCTGGGTACAGACACTTTTACCCTGCACGCTTACCAGATGGTGAACCTGCTCAATGATGTCACCGAACAGGACGAACTCTTCATCATGTTCAACGATGAGACCAACTACGAAACCACCTATGCCGGTGGCCGCTACATTGACCTCTCAGTGAAAGACATACATGACGGAAAAATATTACTCGACTTCAATAAATGTTACAATCCTTACTGTGCCTATTCCGAAGGGTTCTCCTGCCCTATCCCACCAGCTCAGAATCAACTGCACACACCTATTATGGCCGGCGAAAAAATGTTTCTGCACCAATAGTCGTGAGTCGTGAGTTGTAAGCCATAAGTTGTAAGTTGTGAGTGTACGGCAATAATTATTATTTTGACTGCACTACAAATTACGACCCAATAAGGGATCGAATTGTTTTCTGTATATTTACTATATCATAGGCATTATATGACCATACAAACAAAAATCACCAGCCAGGAATACACCCGTTTAATGTTTGCGATAACGTATCGTAAACCCGTGATGATCTTCCTGACAATTGCAGGATTGCTCAATATGTGTTTCGGTGCTGTGCTGCTTGCTGGCTGGCCAGTCTCTAACTCAGAAGTAGGGCCTTACCCGCCCCTGGTTTTCGGAACGCTGTTGACAATCGTACTCCCGTTTACTGTGTACAGATCGTCGAAAAAAGCTTTTGCCGTTCACCTGCGACTGCACGAAACTGTGAATTATACCTTTACCAACGAACAGTTGATCGTAGCCGGTGAAACATTCAGTGCCGAGTTTGACTGGAGCAAGATCTTTAAAATTGAAGAACTGAAGCTATTTTTTATCGTCTACCAGGCACCGAACGCTGTTAACCTGATCCCCAAAACGAACATCTCCGGCACCGAACTAAACGAACTACGGGCGATATTGCAGGGAGTAACGATTGAGGGGGTTAAGAAATTGGGGTGAGAATTAAAGTTATTTTAACTACTTCACCCTTATGCCAGTAATTGTCAACTAATCGTGTAGATTCGCCAGGGCAGATCTATTCAAATTTTAGATAAAATTGTCTTATGAAGTATTTTCCACACAAATCATTTTTGCTGGTTGTTTTCATTATACTCTTGCCCTTTGTTGCATCAGCAGACTG
>CAIKOJ010000076.1 GCA_903829015.1 uncultured Bacteroidota bacterium | reverse complement strand
CGGATTCTAGTGCTTCAACCTTGGCAAGCAAGGCCATGACCAAATCCTTTAATACCTTTATGTCGTCTGATAACGTCATGAACCAGATTTATTCACTAAAACAGTTTTTTACAGACTTGGGTTGTGTGCCTAAGTCTTTACGAAATGAAATAGCTACCGGATCAAGGAACCCATCCCAAACTGCAACTTTTACCTGGCTTGCTTCAATATCCGATGCCCAAAGGTCGAATTGATAAACCTGTAAAAGCGCAGCAATATAAAGAAATCGACCATTTGGGGATATTGCGCAGCCACCTTGGGCTGCAAAATCACTGCCATAGTTAACGGAAAAAGTACTATAATCAGTAAAATACCCAGTGATGCGATCAAAGGTGAAATTCATAATAGGGGTGTAAGGATAATAGCGGATCATCCTTGTGCCGTCTGGGGAAAAAACAGTCTGCCCATACCCTTCTTTGTCTGGTGGAGGCATATCTCCTATGGTCTGAGTGAGTGTGTCCACGATTCCATCTTTTGTAAAAAGAAAAATATAAAATTGGTTGCTGCTTTCTTGAGGAACTATAATCCACCAATCTATCCCGTTTGCGTGTTTTACAGCATTCATCTCGCCATAAGCAAGTGAGTCAAACATTACCAAGGCATTTTTCTCAACAACTTGTCCTTTGCCATTATTAGCATTCATGTCTACAACTGAATATAATAATTTGTCGGTAGTTATGATTGTTGGATTGTATACAATAGATTGACTCTCATGAAAGAGATAATAAATGCCCTGTGTATCCGGTAAAGGTAAAATGACCGCACTCTGATGGTTCGAGGCATAGCCCCGCATATTCTGTACACAGTCTATATAGTGCAGTTGTCCAGGATTAATATTGTCTCCATTTGGCAAAATGGTATCATTTGCCCCTGCAATATCGCAACCATTGGTATAAAATTGAAGATTACCGGCAGTATCGGAAATGCTAACATTGCAGACAAACATATTCATTTCCCGATAATTAAAGTACGTTGTACGAGGCTTGAAGTTGAAGTTTATTAATGCACCTCCATACTCAATGTTACCAGGAATATTATACCCGCCAATTACCCACATATAGTCATATTTTTGGGCAGAAACCAGGCAAGGGAAAAATATCAGGATCAGGAATAGCTTTTTCATAATATAAAAAGGCATGGCAACAGAATAGGACTACTCCTACCAGTTACCATGCCTGTATTTAAAATTTTAACGTTGGATAATAAGCTTTCCAGATGCAGGTAATGCGGTGCCACCTGTAAGTGAATACCAGTATATACCTGGAGGCAGGTATCCAATGGAAACCGTAATTTCTCCCTCTTTTCCATTCAAAAGAAAGCTCCCTACTACCTCTCCAACAATATTCGCCAATATCAATTGGTGTTCCTTCTCACCAGATAGGGCATACCTGATCAATATACGCTCAGATGCGGGATTTGGTTGCACTTGTACAAAATCACCCAAATCTGCTTGCTCCGTTCGATCTTGCGAAGGCCTTGCGCTATTTCCACAAGTATTCACATTATTGTAGAACTGGGGAGTCCCTAGAGCCAATTCCAGTATATCACGGGCCCGCAGTACCGCTTCGCCACCTGATAACGGACATTGAGCCGCAATACTTTGTAAGGCAGTCAATTGGTTCGTAGAGAAGGTAGTATTTCCGATTGCCACCGTTTGAAGATAAATATCGTTCACCGTTTTTTCATTCGTCCGAAAGTCACCTGTACCGGTCAAACTGTTGTTTTGGGTTTGTAAGGTATTAGTAAAGTACATTTTCATATTGCGTTTTTTTTACTGTTTAATAACCTTCCCAGCCCCTAAACGCACCCCCGAAGCCGTAGTCACCTCCCAAAGGTATATCCCGCTGACCAGATCCTCTACCGACAATGTATAGCTCTCGCTCTGGCCGGTTACATAGACTTGTTTCACGGTCTGCCCGTACATATTACGCAACACGATGTGCTTTTGCCCCATAGTACCCTCTAACGAAACGGTGAGCTGCCCTCCGGTAGGGTTGGGATACACGCGCACACCTGGATGCTGGCGAACCGGAGGGCTGCTGACCGCTACTGTGGCAGTACAAGGCAGCCCCGGATTATCAATAGGCCCAAGCCGATAGTTGGGGAAGTACGGAATGCTTGCACCACTGGGCACGGGTAGCACAAGTCCGCGTTGTTCAAAGTTACAGGCCAAGCCCGGCTCATCTGGATTATGAATGATGTGGTAATAGCGCGTGTCGCCGCCGCCTAGGATGTAGATTTTGCAGTCGGGGCCAAGTTGGCAAGTGAGAAATGAAATAGCTACCGGATCAAGGAACCCATCCCAAACTGCAACTTTTACCTGGCTTGCTGAAATATCCGATGCCCAAAGGTCGAATTGATAAACCTGTAAAAGTGCTGCGATATAAAGAAATCGACCACTGGGGGAAATTGCGCAGCCACCTTGGGACGCAAAATCACTTCCATAGTCTACAGAAAAAGTGCTATAATTGGTAAAATAACCCGTATTACGATCAAAGGTAAGGTTTAGAACAGGGGTATATGGGTAATAACGAATCATTCTTGTACCGTCAGGTGAAAAGGAAGTCTGACCATAACCTTCTTTATCAGACGGTGGCATATCTCCTATGGTCTGAGTGTGTGTGTCCACGATACCATCTTTTGTAAAAAGAAAAATATAAAATTGGTTGCTGTTTCTTTTAGGCAAGATTATCCACCAATCTTTTCCATTGGCGTGTTTTACAGCGTTCATTTCTCCAGCAGCGAGCGAGTCCTTTACAATTTCTACATTCTTTTCGCCTATATTGTAAGAATTGGACATGCCATCGCCTTTTCTTATCACTGTGTAGAGCACCTTATCAACATACGCATCTTCGATAGGGGATTGTATATATTTTACACTCTGATGGAACAAATAAAATACGTCCAATGAGTCAGGGTTAGGCAATATTACAATTCCCGGATATCCACTGGCGTACCCGTCGTTGTTCTGGTCACATAATATTGAGTGCCAGATTCCAGGATTAATTCCAGCCCCATTTGGCAATATTTCATCATCTGCTCCTGCAATATCACAACCATTGGAATAAAAAAGTAATTTTCCCGAAGTGTCGCAGATACTTGCATTTGCCATGAACATATTAATGCTACGGTACTGGTATTTTACCCCAATAGGTAATTGATTAAAATCAATGATTGCTCCTCCATGAGTTGTATCTAACGTTTGGTTGTTGTCGCCTACAATCCAGACATAATCATATTTTTGAGCATAAAGTGCTGTTGATGAGCATATCGTAAATAAAAATATTAAATACTTCATGAGCCAAAAACAAAAAGGCATAACCGTACTGTGCGAGTATGAATATACGCACAGTACGGCAATGCCAAAATGAAATTAATGATTGATGATCAGCTTACCAGAGGTAACTGATGCATTGCTACCAGACACTGCGTACCAGTAAATGCCTGTTGGTAAATTACCAATTGAGATTGTTATTTCTCCTGCTTTCCCATTCAAAAGAATGTCGCTCATTACCTGTCCGTAAACAGTCATAAACACAATATGATGGTTCACTTCATCAGATAGCTCGTATTTGACAGTGACACTCTCTGAAGCCGGGTTTGGCTGCACTTCCACAAAATCGCCTAACAAGTTTGTCTCTATTCGATCTTGTGATGGCCTCAATCCATTAGCACTACAATTAGTAGCATCATAATAGAATATTGGCACATTTTGAGTCAATGCAAGCATATCGCGTGCCCGCAATACCGCTTCGCCACCTGAAAGAGGGCATTGAGCTGCAATAGCCTGTAAATATTCAATTTGGATGCTGGAATAAGTTGTATTGCCAAGCGCAATTGTTTCAAGATAGATGCCGTTTACTCTTTTCTCGTTGATCCTGTAATCTCCCGTACCAACCAAGCCGTTATTTTGTGCACCCAGTGTATTGGCGATGCTGATCTTAGTAGTTGCTATGCTGTTAAGTTTAGCATCCCGCTGGGTATTTAAAGTAGCGAGGTTTTGCTTAGTCGTATTGCGCAAGGCAGCTACATTTATGCTGTCTTGTTGGCTCAGGTTAGGAACATTGAGGTATCCTTCTGTTTGGGCCAATTGATCTAAGCCTGCTGAAATCTGCGCTTCGTAAGAGGCCAGATCGCTTCGATCTGAAGTGCTTGATTGAAACATCTGGCGAATACCAATTTGTAGGTCAGCGTAGGCTTTAAGCCCATTGGTCTGAGCAGATGCTAAAAAATTATTGAAGTCTACATCTCCAGAATATGGGTTGCCTTCTTCGGTAAGGCGCTCATAAAGCCTGCGTTGCGCTGTCCAGAGTTGTGGGGCTTGATAGGTTAATCCCGTCAAAAGTCCTTTAGCAATTTCCTTCTCGCGCACATAATCAGATGCCGCCTGGACAATGGGGCAATCTGAGTTATTGGGGAGGCATTGATAAGAAGTTGATGGTGTAGGAACATTCTCAAACCATTGACCTGGGAGTACAACATTAGGTAAGAATTCAGAATTTTCATTAGCGTCAACAGTAAACTTTGATTTCAAAGCCACAACAAAACCACCCAAATGCTGCGCCAAAGTTATCCCAGCCCCCGTCCACTTATTCCCCTGATGCACCTGCTCCCCAATCACCGCATCCGAACCCATAAGCAGGCCGCCGCCTGCATTGTTGTTCATCGTATTGCCTGCCACCCGAATGCTTCCTTTCCCTACGAACACCCCTTCAAAGTTTAAACCAATCCCGGTCCCGGAAGCATTGTTGCACACAAAATTGCTGCGGCCGGCCATGATTCCATAAATGCCTTTTTGGCCTACTCCATTGATCGTATTGCAATTGACCCCATTGAGGTCGCCGCCGGAAATGCCAATGCCGTAAGTTGTGCTGCCATTGTTCAGGGTCACCAGGTTATTGCTTACTTTAAGATTTCGGGACACGCCAACATCTATACCGGCTGCGCCATCAGTCACAATGATGGTATTTTGGGAAAACAAGCCTTCCTGCTGTTCAAAATCACCGGAGCCTCCTGTTTTGATCCCTACGCCCTGCGCATTTCCGATCATCCGGACCGTGTTCTCATTCACCTGGCAGCCATTCGGCAAGGCCAATGAATGGAATACTCCAATACCGAGGTCTTTGGCTTGAATGTCATTGGTTGATATGAATACTTTTTTGTTGACGCCTATCCGGCTTGAAACCCCATTGTTGACACTTAGCATCTTGTTTTCAGTCACAGAAAGCGTTGTTTGCAGGCCTTCTACTGCAGTGTGGCAATTGGTAAAGGTTGCGGGGCTGGCGGCGAGAATGCCTTCCCCTTTTACTACGAGGCTTCCGTTTCGGGCATATATTGCCTTGCCAGGAGAAGCGATTGTGCCGGGCAGGCTGGGCGCACCGGATACTTTTAGGATATCTTCAAAAAATGTGTGACTCACCCTCAGATTGGAATTGTAGGCGATGATGCCGTTGTGGAGGTTTTTGAACTGGCTATTCATTCCTCCTGAACTGCTGATATTGAGTGCAGGTACTCGATCCACGTACACGCCTGCGTAACCTCTTCCACCAAAAGGAAGTGGAGCTTGACCAACATACGGAGCTTTTAGTATACCCGTGGTGATGAATTTGTTGCCGGACAAGGTGATGCCGGGTGGCACAACATTTGTAGGAACCAATGCCTGAAAGCCATAGTTATTAT
>CAIKOJ010000075.1 GCA_903829015.1 uncultured Bacteroidota bacterium | reverse complement strand
CTGATTTAAGAGCTATTAATGATTAGCAGCCCTTGTGAAAGATATGGTCACAAAAAAGCGACCAAGTAAAATTCATCGTTTTACTTGGTCGCCTTAAAAATTCACCCGTGAAAAGAAGTTACTTTTTCAGTGCCCTCGTTTTATACCGGGGCTTTTTAATTTTATCCTTTAATTTCCAAGGTGACGCCAAACTTTATCACTTCGCAACACTGGATGGGATATTAGGACTTTGCGGATTGACCGTGACTTTCAATTGCGCTGGAACTACAACCAGATCCATATCTTCCATAGGTCTTGGCAGAATAATATTTACCCCTTTATCAATTTATAACTATCATTAACACCCTCGCCATTCACCCGAAGTATATACACACCCTGTGCAAGGTCACTTGATGGCAAGGCTTCTGTAGCTGTATGCGCGTCTCTTTCCCACAACACCTTCCCCATTATATCGGTAAGAATCATCCTGCTGTTTAAAGGCAGGTTTTCTATTGTCCAGTCCGATGTGGTTGGATTAGGATAAATATTTATCGCACTTTGCATCGGCTGATCTAACGAAAGCATGTTCAATGATCTGTCATGAATAATGCTGCTGAAACTGTCGAGTACCCAATGGAACGGATCAATCGCAACCAATGAATCGCTGCCACCAACTATGAAGTGATATAATTGTTCCGGCTGGTCGGCCATAATTCTGATTATAGTATCGCGTGATGTGGAATGCAGCATGATGTCGAGGGGCATTTTAAAGCAAGCAACCGAACCACCCACCTTAGGGGTTTGTTTCAGCAGCAAGTAAAAATCATTCCCGGTGCGGTTCCAACTTGCGGCGTAAACCGGGTAGCCGTATTTATACGCCCATTGACTGAAGAATGTATCGATATTGATACCATTTGCATAAAGCCCTGTGATGCTCTTAGTTGCAATTCTGAAGTCTTCAATACTACCATTCGCATTTTTATGTTCTTGCTGGTATGATTTTAAAACCTGAAAGAATGTACTGTCGCTATTAATTACATAACGCAGCATATGCAGCAAACATGCACCCTTGTGGTAGGAGAACCTGCTGCTGAAAATTCTGCTTTCATCAGTTGTATCCTCGCAATACACACTTCCGGTATCGATTTTACGCACATCCGCCTGCTTACTCATCATATCCATTACCATCTCCAACCTGCTGTGAAAATGCTCTTTAAACAAGTCCTCTGAATAACTGGCCATGCCCTCGTTCACAAATATATCAGACCATGTGCTGCATGTTACGTTATCGCCAAACCAATGGTGGCTCAGCTCATGCGCTATTATTCCCGGGTCGTCCAAAAAGCCAATGGTGGTCATGGTCTGGTGTTCCATTCCACCGTTCAGCGGAGCCAAACAATGTCCATACTTTTCATTCCAGAAAGGATATCGCGAATATATCTGCGAGAAATAATCTACCATTAGCCCAACACTATCAAGCGCCCTTTTAAATGTAAGAAGCGTAAGTGGATTACTGTAAATGTAGTTCTGTATCAGCATCGAATCTGTGCTACCTGTGAAATGCATGTAGTACGAATAATCAATGTAATTGGCTACAGATGCAGAAATCAGGTAATAGTCGATTGGGTGCTTTTCTTTCCATTCATATCTTTTATGACTGCCATCGATTGTGGTGATTTTGCTTAATACACCATTACTACCTGCTTTCAACGAATCTGGTACCGTTATCCAAATATCCACAGAATCGATCTTATCGAGGAGAGACTGTTTACAAGGCCACCATTCTTTGGCATGATATGACTCACTCTGCGTGAATACTACCGTAGTACCCCAACGATTAGACCTGATCTTATTGATACCACCCACGCCGTTAAAAATAGACGCTGTTGTGTATGGGTTGCCATGATAAACTATCTCAGCAGTAAAAATGCTGCCGACCATAATAGGAGCTGGCAGAGAAACTGTACGTATGTCGCCTGAAGTTGCGCACAACATAGGAGCACCATTAATCAAGATATGGTCAATAGTTAAAGCAGAATCTAATTCAAAAACATATGCCGACATTGGAGATCCAACCACCAAAGCACTTGTAGTCACATTTCCATCTATATACGTGCTGTCGTTGCTGAGTTTAAGGTCAAAATGAATATACTTTACATCATAGTTATCTTCCGATGCTGACAGCACTGTGGTACGTTCGGCTCTTCTGTTGTTTTTTGAAAAGCACTTAAAATCCCCGGCCGACTCCTGCCCAAACGATAACTTACTGACTAATAGCAAAATAGAAACAATTAACTGCGCGTACTTCATTTTTGAAATTTTGGTCAAAACTAAGTTTTTTTTGTCTGTGACTTTCAAATCACTAACTTTATAAATGAAATGCATAACATATGAAACTCATCAATAAACGCAGTTTTGTATTCTTTGGAAAATCACTTGTATGGTCTTTGTTGCTGTATGCAATAACCATGATCACCCTTAACTGGGAGGAAGTACGTAATAATATTAATGGCACAACATGCCTCGCCAAAATAAGCACCAACACATCTGAGACCCAAAACACAGACGTCAACGAAAAAAACATTTCAGAGAAGCCTTCAATACTAAAAATCGCTGCAACGATAATGCATGCTATAATGGGCGTTACATCGGAAAACAAAAGCAATTAAATGCAGTTATTGCAGGCTGCTCCACGCCATATGCAGTGAGTTTTTGCCCGAGTGCTTATGTTGCCTAACGAGCGATACGTACATACCACGTTGCTCATCAAAGCAGGCACCCTCCACAAAACTACTTAACCATTTGTTGTTAATATCCTCGCTGTATAAGAACATCTTCGTCACCTCCTTTTTCTTGTCAATTTTGTAATAAAATGCGTTCGTTTTTTCAAAGCCGTAAACGGTATCTACTTTACCATATACAGTGTTTGCAATGTTTCGGTTGTAATCATTCGCAATTATAAAAATGTCCTTTCCATAGGAGATCGAGTTAAACGACAAAAACTGCCTGTTGTACACCTGCTCCGGCAGATCCCCGAATATAACCTGCTCCTGCCACCTGGTGCAGAACTGCCCTTCATCTAAATACGCGGTGTTACTTTTATAATATTGAGCCATTGGAAGCGAAGTACTCCATATTTCCTTTCCTGTATCATCGATCTGCGACACTACAATGTCCCCAAAATAGTCTTGATAATCGTACAGCACATTGGTTTCCAGCTCGCCATGGCGTTCACAGGTCTGAGATAATATTGTCGTCAGGCCGTTGGTATTTGTAAACATTTTGACCGGTATGCCCATTGCCAGACTAGTGCTGTCTATCTTAATACGCCCCGACCCATTTCTCCGCGGGGGGCGAACCGTACGTATAATGGCGCCCATATCCTGCTCATCCACATTAAATAAGAGATCACTACTAATCGCACCATAATACTCATCAAGCCCAAATCTGTAATAAACCGGTTTGTAATTATACACTAACAAATTAACCGATCGTGCAAATGCATTATACGTATATATTCCTTTGTACGGATACACTGCTTCCGATACATCAACCGTGTTGCGGCGTACACCAGAATCCTCTTTCGGAAAATAATACCACGATACAAAATGCTCATACATCGAACTGCCCGCCTGCAATGCACTGTCATGATCCGATTTAGCGAACAACTCAACATCAAAATTGGTGGCGCGGCTGTATACTATTGCTTTATCAAGAGCTAATGTGATCAGTACTCCATTGGGCTGCGACTCTGCGCCTATTACGTTCAGATAATCATACTTTTTTCTTTCCACTTCCAGCTGCACCTCCCTTATTGCCTGATGCAGTTTGTTGAAATACACCATGTAAATATCTGATTGCTTCGGATGTCTTTTATCCATACAGAAAAGTATCTCATAGTTATCATCCTCTTTGTTCTTCATTACATAGAATTTGATCCGTCTGTTTTCACTCTTCGATTCACCCACCAACCTTTCCTCTATAAGTTTCCCTGTAGTTGCGTTGTACCTGAGCATTATCAGCCGGTGCTTCCCTCGCTGATCCTGATCTATAAACAAAACCGCATCGCCATTAATATCATACAACCCTTTAAATACCGAATAGTGCACCAGAAAAATATCCAGAAGCTTATAGCGATCCTTTCGGGTTGCAATTTCTTTGTGGGTACTATCAAAAACCTTCACCATTATTTTCTTTGCCGGTTCAAAATGAAACAAAACGGTGTTTCCGTTCTTCATGCACAGCACTTTGTTCCAGCCGGTCTCATTCACCTTCAGCGGTGGGCTCAAAACATAATTAAGACCTCGTGCAGAACAAACCAGCCCACACAACAACCATATCAGCGTCACAATCAGGGTTTTATAAGCCGTCATCACAAATCATTTAGAAACGATACAAATTAATTATTCAAGCTGGCCCCATGCCATTCTAAACGAAACCTCATCTCCCTTCCTATATTGCATCAGCGAAGCAAATACACCACGCGGCTCGTCATACCCCGCACCGTACATAAAACTGGTTTTATATTCATCCGGCCCAGGCTCTCCGAACAGGTAGTGTTTTGTTACTTCCTTCTTTTTACCCAGCTTATAATAGCATGCATTGGTTAGGTTAAAATTGTACACTGTGTCTCCTGGTTTTTCAATAGTGTTAGAGAAGTTCTTATTGTAATCGTTGTAAGCTATATAGAATTCTTTGCCTTTACGCATCACGCTTGCATACATCATCTGCCATCCATAAACGGGAAGCGATCTGTATGAATTAAAGTACTGTGCCAACGGTAGTACGGTACCCCAAATTTCATTGCCATCATCATCTATCTGAGTTATTCCCATATTCTGAGCATACCGATCGTTGTAATATTCATTGATCCTTTCCCGGCTCTCGACATGATTTTCTGCTTCTGATACTATAGTGGTTAGCCCATTATCATCAGTATAGCTATACAAAGGAATACCGTTGAATATTCTACTGGTATCGGTATGTGTCTGCAAATATGCATTGGCATGCAAGTTCCGCATCTCCATTAGGCCAATCGAAGAAAAATCCTGCTCATTGAGCTTAAAAAACAACGTCCTCCTTACATTACCTGTATATCCATTCATCCTTACTTCGGCCTGACTATGTACCAACAGATTTAAGGACTGGGCAAATGAATTATAAGTGAAGTACGCAAACTTTGGAAACACACCGCTTGACATTTCTACCATTGTTGTCCTCAACTGCTTCGTATCAAACGGGATGTAATAAAATTGTAAATAATGATCGTTTTTAGAACTTCGCTCGGATATCGGGCCGTCACTACCTTCTAGTCCGTACTCCTTCGTTTGCATTAGTGATAAAGTCACAAACACCCCCTGAGGTCGCGATTTTGCGCTCACAACCTCTATTCTGTCAAACTTCTTTCGCTCTACCGGTAATTGTATCTCTTTGATCGACTGATGATGGTTATCAAAGAATACGATAAACATATCTGTCTCACGGGGGTGGTTTTTGTCTGCGCAGAAAAGCACTTCATAATTTTCATCCTCTATGTGTTTTACCAGATAGAACCTCATGCGTCTGTTTTCACTCTTCGATTCTCCTACAATGGTTTCATCAACGACCTCCCCGGTATGTGAGCTAAACCTGATTCTTACTAATGTATGTTTGCTGTTGATATCCCTGTCCACAAACAATACCGCTTCATCGTTGATATCATACAAGGCCAGTATCCCATAATCCCTTGCTCCGAAGTTGATATTATTGTTCTTAACTTTTTGGCTGGCCACCTCTTTATGAGTGTTATCAAACACTTTTACTACCAGTTTTTTATCCAACTCTGTATGAAACAAAAGCGTGTTACCATTCTTCATACATAGTACGGAGTTTCTCGTACCAGCGTCTTTAAAATCCAGCGGTGCACTCATCGCAAATTTTGTATCCTGCGCAAAACAAATATTACCGATAAAACAGATAAAAAAAAGAATACGTAAACTCATAAAGTTCAATTTGGATAGAATTGCAACCGGCAACAAAACAAATTTAATTGTATTTACAATAGACTGATGAGAACCAGCTCACTTTGGGGCAAAAAAAAACCTGCAGAAGCAGGCCCTTTTTTGTAAGATAGGTAGGTAATAAATCAATCGATGCCAGCACCAACCAATTCGAGATGTTCTGAGCTTACCATTTGAAGGGCAAGACTTTTTATAGAAGGGTATACTAATTCATAAACGCCTTTCTTGCTTGGCGGCACATCGGCCTCCTGCATGGCTACAATATATATTATAGACTCTGGAATATCTAATACATTGCAAACCTTTGAAATAGTTCGTTGACTTGGCCTTTTTACTCCCGTCTCTATCTGCGACAATGATGTTTGGGATAACTCACATCTTTCCGCCAGTTCGTACTGGGTTATGGAAAGTTTTTTCCTGATCGACTTAATTGCTGAGCCTATGTTCATTGGTTAATGTTTTAACTTTTTTAGGATATATTAAACTAATACTTCAATGATCCATTGTTGATTAAAAACCGTTTCTACTATAGTAGACGGTAGTAAAGTGAAAAACGTTTGGTAAAAAACGAATTTTCATTTTACTCAAATATTAATTGCTGGTTTAAATGGCAGAAACAGGGCCCTTAATAACATAAGCCCTTTACCTTTGCCGCGTGGCAAACAGTTTCTCAAAACAGATAGTATTTGACAAGAAAACAATGCTGGCAGTTGTAATACCCCAGCTCCGGAAGGACGGCATGTATTACGAGGTCAACATAAAAGGCTATCCCCGGTTCTATATGGCATGGTCGCCGCTCGGTCGCTTTGACGTGACGGGAGAAGAATCAAGCTTATTGCCCTACCAATTAGTGCTGGCAGTAAGCGACATGATTGAAAAGATCAAACGATAGAATTCTCCTACTTCGCTTTTTTTATTTTTATCATCGATACCTGACCCACGTTGTTGTAAGATAGGATACTGTAATGCACCTTACCGTCTGAGAGCATAATGTCTGCTGTATTCGGCGGATCCCAGCCCTCGTTGGTGGCTAGTATCTTTATCACATCCACACCCGTTTTCGATACCGGTATCCTTAGCTGCTTTTTTTGCTTTGCAAGAGAGTATTTAGTCAAGTAGGTTGTATTGTTGTATTCCAGCGTTATCTGGTCCCCATCCACTGTTCCACCATCCCAAATATCTATCACCACGGTATCGGACAGCCAGTCATAGGTCTTTTCTATTCCCGTGGTGATCCTGTCAGTTAACAATGGCTTTTCAAGTTCCTTTACCTGTGGTTCAGGCAGTGCAGGTGGTGCCACCTTTGGCTTCCTGCCCATGGTTATTACTGTATCAAACTTTTCTTTGTGTTCAAACAGATTACTGAGTTCTTCCTGATTGTTAAATACTATGGTGCCGGGCGTGCAGGCAGTTTTATCAGCCTCGTTGCTCGATATGGATCCTTTGAGTATCCTGTCGTGATTACCCTGAAGGTAGGCTGTGTTGGCATCTATGAGGCACATAAAAGCCTTCGTGGCAAAGCCGTGTGAATACAAAATCTCAATCTCCCTGAACTGCAGTGTTCGCTCCCGCCTGTCCAGCGTTCCTGTAATAGCCGCCTTCGTATCATCCGGCTCCTTATAAGTATATGAGTAGCCCTTTATGTTACCTCCAGATTCAGTAAACACAATTCTATAAGGAAACACCTCACCCGTTGCCATCTTTATAGTACCGGTAAGCGTGTACTTATTCGTCTGGCCAAATGAGCAAAACGCGAGTAGCATTAACAGAAATGTGGTACCGTATTTATTCAAAGGAAATTTTTTGGCAAAAGTACGTGGATAAACAGGTCGACCCAATTCGATGGACTTAAAATTAACACCCTATAAGGTATCTATAGCTCCACAATTATCTTTATTCGCACCTGAAAATATGCGTTGGAAGCTAATAATTGGTAATGGCAAAAAGAAACGGCATGTTTTTAGTTCCTTATTAAAAACAAGAGACCCTTTTTTAATAAACCTTCTTCCCTCCACTATAGGTTCCCACAACCTTAGCCCCCAGTACCTCCCATCCGCCGCAGTCATCAGATCCCTCCATTATCTCAAAATCCGCCTTCAGGATTACTTTTGAAAATACCTAAGCATTTTTGTAAATTTACCTTTCAAATTAGATAACTATGACTGCGGCGGCAATAAGACAGAAAATGTATGAGTACATCAGATTTGCTGATGAAAGGAAAGTAAAAGCGATATATACTATCGTTGCAGATGAAGCAAATGACATAGCAGAGTGGTGGGAAGATCAAAAACTGCTTGAAAAAGTAGCACGTGCCGATGCGGACATGCAAAGCGGTAGGGATAAAGGAATAAACTGGCAGGATGCTAAAAAACAATTATTGCTGAGAAGTAAAAAATAAACATTATGCCTTATCAGGTGATACTATCTGCGCTAGCACTCAAAGAACTTGAATTAGCGGTTGATTGGTATAATGAATGTGAATATGGCTTAGGAAAACGATTTATTGAAGCAGTAGACAATCGTTTGGCATTGCTTTCCGAAACTCCGGATATTTTAGCTATAAAATTATCAGGATACCATGAAGCCACAATTGAAAAGTTTCCGTATTTGATTGTTTATAAAATCTTAAAGAAAGAAAAAAAAGTGCGGGTATTGCATATTTTTCATACCAGTCGAAATCCGATACTAAAAAATAGAATTGAGTAGATTTAATAAACCTTCTTTCCACCCAACCAAGTCCCCACAACCTTAGCACCAAGTACCTCACCATCCGCCACCGTCATCAGATCCCTGTCCATGATCACAAAATCAGCTTTCTTACCCGCTTCAATACTCCCAACCTCTTTCTCTAAGAAATCTGCTTTTGCCGCCCATATCGTAATACCTCTCAATGCTTGTTCTCTCGTCAAAGCGTTCTCCATTTGAAAGCCCCCTGCGGGATACCCTTTCCCGTCCTTTCTAAACACCGCAGCATAAAAGGTTTTCACCGGCGATATATCCTCCACCGGAAAATCTGTACCCAGCGGTAACCATCCATTTTGTTGCAGCAATTGTTTGTAGGCGTAACCTCCTTTCAGTCTTTGCTCGCCTATCCTGTCTTTTGCCCAGTACATATCGCTGGTGGCATGTGTAGTCTGCACCGATGGTATCACCGAAGTTTTACCAAACATTCCAAAATCATTCTCATTCACTACTTGAGCATGTTCTATACGCCAACGCCTATCGTTAATTCCTTTCAGGTACTTATTATAAATCCCCAGTACTACCCTGTTGCCGCTGTCGCCTATTGCATGTGTGCACAGCTGAAATTCCGTATTGATCAGCATTTGCGCCAGCGAATCAAAATGGCTAGCCGGACTAAGCAGGAAGCCACTCCAACCCGGCTTGTCGTTATAAGGTGCCAACAGGCAGGCACCCCTGCTGCCCAGTGCGCCATCAGCATATGCCTTAATTCCTTTTACAAAAAGTCTGTCCGTTTTATACGGCCCCTTTGCCAGATAGCGGTTATAATTTGCAGTATCATCACTCAGCATTACATACAAGCGCATCAGTAATTTTCCGGCTTGCTGCAACGAATCAATTTTATTCACATCTCCGTACATGAGTCCGCAGTCAGTAATTGTGGTTAGTCCCTGCGCAAAGCAATTTTTTTGTGCCGCAGTCAGCCATTTCTCATACTCACCGATCGAAGGTGTCGGAATAATTCTTGTTACAAGCTCCACAGCATTGTCGATCAGTAACCCACTAAGCATACCATCTTTGGTCTCAATTGCGCCGCCGTCTATCTGCTGCTGAGGCTTTATGCCAGCAAGCTCCAGTGCTTTTGCATTGGCAATTGCCGCATGTCCATCTACCCGCTGCAATAACACCGGCTTATCGCCAAACAACTTATTTAGTTCCACGTTATCCGGGTAGGTTCCACCGGGGAATTTATTCTGATCCCATCCTCTCCCCCTGATCCATGTTTCCTGCGGATGGTCTTTTGCAAATGCTTTGATACGTTCCAACGCCTCATTCCAGTCTTTACAGTCATAAAGGTTCACTTCAAACAATCCCCGGCCATACCCTACGAAATGCGCGTGCGCATCTATAAAACCCGGATAAACTGCTTTGCCTCCGGCATCAACCATGTTGTCAGACTCATACTTTCCCTTAATATCTTCACTCTTCCCTACAGCAACGATCTTCCCATCTTTAACAGCAAAAGCCTCTGCTATCACAAAAGAGCTATCCACAGTGTATACTTTCCCGTTCACCAGAATCATATCAGCTTTCTGTTTTGAACCGCAGGAACTTATCACAAATACAAGGCAAACGAGCCACACAATCTTGCGCATATTTTCAGGCATTTTACCCGCCAAAGATACTCATTGCCCTATTGTCATTTATCATCTCTATAAAAGTTGGGCATTCTGCCCATTGTTGTTTCAAAATCACATAACCATTCCTTATCTTACTTCCAGAATTTCACACATGTTCAAACACTTGTTTTTATTATTGTTCTTGCTGCCTGCTATGTGCGTTGCACAGCGGGTGCAGCGAATCAAAGGCACGGTAGTAGACAAAGAATCCCGTGCCACACTTGCTGGTGTAAGCGTAGGGGTCACTGATCTGTCTCCCGCCATAGGCAGTGTCACCGATGCCGACGGTCGCTTTGTTATAGAAAACATACCAGTGGGCAAGCACACCATTACCGTATCTTATCTCGGCTACCAGGGCAAAACCCTCAGCGATGTGTTGGTCACTTCCGCAAAAGAAGTGATACTGTCTATCGAAATGGAAGAGGCTGCGGTAAAAATGACCGAGATTACTTTCACCCAAAAGCGCGAACACATCAATGATATGGCTGTTGTAAGCACCAAAACTTTTGATGTGCAGGAAACCGAACGGTACGCCGGCAGCCGCTCTGATCCTGCACGCATGGCATCTAACTTTGCCGGTACACAAGGTGGCGATGATTCACGCAACGACATCATAATACGCGGCAACAGTCCGCAGGGTGTGTTGTGGCGCTTAGAAGGAGTGGATATACCCAACCCTAACCACTTTTCCGTACCCGGCACCACAGGCGGTCCGGTAAGCATGATCAACAGCAAAACCCTTTCCAACAGCGACTTTTTCATGAGTGCTTTCCCTGCCGAGTACGGCGATGCTGTTGCCGGAGCATTTGATGTAAAACTCCGGAACGGCAATAATGATCGGTACGAGTTCACAGCACAGTTCGGATTCCTCGGTACCGAATTAGCTGCCGAGGGACCACTTTCGCGTAAGGGCGGTTCATCTTTCTTGTTTACTTACCGGTACTCGACACTAGCTTTATTCAAAGGAATGAACATCAAGATAGGCACATCGTCAGTACCTAATTATCAGGATGCCACCTTTAAGGTAAACCTCCCAATCGGCAAAAAATCAGACCTGGCATTTTTCGGTATCGGGGGACTAAGCAATATCGACCTTATTGTTAGCACCCTCACAAAAAAACCTGATGAGTTGTATGGGCAGAGCGACCGCGACCAGTATTTCACATCCAACACAGGTGTTCTAGGCGCTACCTTCAGTCATACATTCAATCAGACTACTTACACAAAATTCACTATCGCCGAAACCGGAAATGATATCTACGCAAAACACAATTTCGTGTTCCGCGATTCTGCAACCTACCGCCTCGACTCCCTTAAAAACATTCTTGGGTACAGGTTCATAACCGGCAGCACAGTTGCCCATTGGTTCATCAACAAAAAACTATCTTCCAATAAGACCGTCCGCTTCGGTATAATCAACAACTATTACAGCCTGAATTTCAGCGACAGCAGCAGGCAAAACCCTCCTACAACCATTCCATGGCAGTACCGCGAAAACTTCATAGGCAGCACCGATCTGGTTCAGGCATATGTTCAGTTTAAGTACCGCCCCACCGACCAGCTGACCCTTACAGGAGGTATACATGCTCAGTACCTTACACACAATTCATCTACAGCAATAGAGCCGCGCGTTGGTATGAGATGGTCATTGTCAGAGAGGGACTTTATAACCCTTGGCTACGGTCTTCACAGCCAGATGCAGCCATTGTATCAATACTTCGCCCATGATCCTGCCAGCCCTGCCAGTGTAATGAAAAACTACAACGTTGGATTCACACGCAGCCACCACATGGTACTGGGCTACGACAGAGTGTTGTCAAAGGATATCCGCCTGAAATTAGAAACATACTATCAGTACCTTTTTGATGTACCTGTTGAAACCCGTTCCGGATCATCCTACTCAGGTCTGGATCAGGGTACAGGATACTCTCGCTACTTTCCCGATACACTTAAAAATACCGGAACAGGATATAATTACGGATTGGAATTCACTCTTGAGAAAAAATTCAGCCACCACTACTATCTAATGCTCACCGGATCATTGTTTGATTCAAAAGCAAAAGGAAATGATGGAGTCTTCAGAAGCACTGATTACAACAGCCAGTATGCAATCAATTTGCTGGGTGGTTGGGAGAAGAAGATCGGCAAATACAGTACCCTTATTGCTGGTGGCAAGGTAACGTTTATTGGTGGCAAGCTTTATTCACCTGTTGATACCGGCGCTTCACGTTTGTATGGCGAAGCAGTTGTTGTAGACAGCCAGCGTAATACCCTTCAGTTCAAACCGTACTTCAGAGCTGATCTGAAACTGGGCGTCAGGTTTAATTCCAAAAAAGTCACACACGAAATTGCGCTTGACCTGGTCAATATTTTCAACAATAAAAATATATCGTCCTATTCCTACAGTTACGGACTCTACCTGCAAACAGGTGGCAAGGAACCGTTCTACTATCAATACCAGCTAGGGTTCCTGCCCATCTTTTATTACCGGCTAGATTTTGGGATGAAGCGGCGCGCTGAACCAACGAAATAAATTAAGTTTATCGATTTCAAACTAACTTTGTGTTATGAGTACTGTACTATTTACTAAAGAAAACGGCGTTGGTTACATCTCCCTCAATCGCCCCGAAAAATACAACAGCTACAACCGTGATATGGCAATGGCTTTACAGGGCTATTTAGATGAGTGCGAAAAAGATGACGAGGTCCGCTGTATCTACCTCACCGGCGAAGGCAAAGGTTTTTGTTCCGGTCAGGATCTGTCAGAAGCAGTGAACCCCACTCCCGAAGAGTTTGGACAGATCGTTGAAGAAAATTACAACCCAACAATTCTGCGGCTGCGGAATATCGAAAAACCTATTATTGCTGCCGTTAACGGCGTTGCTGCCGGGGCTGGGGCCAACATTGCACTGGCGTGTGATATTGTGGTAGCCACACAAAGCGCTTCGTTCATACAGGCTTTTAGTAAAATAGGTTTGATACCGGATAGCGGCGGCACTTATTTTTTGCCAAGGTTGTTGGGCATACAGCGGGCGGCAGCACTTACAATGACCGGCGAAAAAGTGATGGCTGCTGATGCTGTTGCAATGGGAATGATCTATAAATGTTTCCCCGATGAGACATTCAGAGAGGAAAGCAGAAAGATGGCTGAGAATCTGGCGCAAATGCCTACCAAAGGTATAGGCCTCACCAAGCGTCTGCTCAATCAATCTTACAGTAACGATCTAAATCAGCAATTGGCTGCCGAAAAAGCTGTGCAGATGGAAGCCGGCAGTACACACGATTTCAGAGAGGGCGTTCAGGCGTTCCTCGAAAAAAGAAAACCAGAGTTTAAGGGACGCTAAAGGCTATTGTAAATCTTTCTGGCTAACGGTTGTAACTTTATAGCTTTGTCATTGTCAACGTGCGACTGCTTATCGGCCCACCCGCTGAATAAACGGCAAACTGCATGGTAATAACACCGTTTACGAATTTACCATTGGCACTTATCCCCGAGCCCACCGTTGGGGACGTTATCCTCATATTCCCAATCGAATCAATGGTAGCGATCTCGGCAATATTTGCGTGGTCGAAATTGGAAATATTCACGGTATAACCGCTGTTTGTACCCGATTTCGTGATAACACTTTGCCAGGCCGATGTATCCGCAACAGCTGTGCTGCAACCAGATCTTTTGCACGTGTAGGTTCCTACTAATTTGTCCGTCCAGCCCGTTTCACAACTGTTGCCGGAGTACCCCGTTGTACAAACACACTTATCGCTGGTACAGGTAGCTCCGTTCTGGCAAGTATTTCCTCCGCACTTTGTCTTACTGCAGCCCGAATAAACGATCACCCCCGCCGAGATGATCAATAGCAAAAAGCCTATGAGTACCCTGTTTATATTTTTCAATGTGTTCTGTTAGAGGTGTCAATAATATCAGTGTGAAATTACGTTTTAGCATCGTTATACTCCAATTGCCGGCACTGTTTAACAAAACATTGCACATACCAGCGTTCTGATCTTTCACCGAACACCTTTGAATATTATTTGTTTTCATAATCAGGAATATTTATTGGCAAATTCAGCGAATCTAACTCCAACCCCGATTACTAAGTGTAAATTTGCAGACAAATTTCGACTGAACAAATATTGAGGAGCAGCATTGTCTGCTGTTCAGAATCCAGAATAGAAGTCTTCAATTACTCCATGCCTCGTCCGTACACTATAGCTTTAGTTGGCAACCCTAACAGCGGTAAAAGTTCGCTGTTCAATGTGCTGACCGGGCTCAACCAAAAGGTAGGTAATTTTCCGGGGGTAACGGTTGACAAAAAAACAGGCGATTCCCGAATTTCAGACTCCCTGTCTACGCACATCATCGATCTGCCCGGCACTTACAGTCTCTATCCTAAGAGTGCAGATGAGCAGGTAACCTACGAAGTGCTGTTGAATCAAAAAAGTGCCGACCGTCCTGACCTTATAGTTGTGATTGCCGACGCTTCAAACCTCAAGCGCAACTTACTGTTTTGTTCCCAGATCATTGACCTGCATATCCCTGTGATCATTGCACTTACGATGATGGACATTGCAAAGCAGAAAGGTATCACCATCGATACTACCGGCCTCCAAAACAGTATGGGTGTACCCGTAGTGCCGATTAATCCCAGGAAAAATAAGGGCATCAGTCAACTAAAGAAAGCGATCTCAGATTCGCATGATCTCGCAAAACCGGTGCCGTCTGATTTTATCGACATTCATTCGTTTACAGGTTCATGGCTAGGTGAGATAAAAGAAATCTGTCAGCTGCAAAGTAATTATGCAGCACTACATATTGCCTGCAATTTTCTGGAGCTGAAATATATCAACGCCGCACAGCGAATACAGATAGCTGCTGTACTTGGTGAGGGTGGCTTTCTGAAATCAAAGGTGCAGGCAGAGGAGATCATGCAACGTTACAAGCGAATAGAAGTTGTAATGAAAACGTGCGTAGTGCAGGATAGCCCCATGAAACGCATGGTGGCCAGCGAAAAGATCGACAAATTTCTGCTACACCCTGTATGGGGCAATCTCACTTTGTTCGTTGTGCTGTTCTTGTTGTTCCAAAGTATCTTTTGGCTGGCACGCTACCCAATGGACTGGATGCAGCAAGGCTTCGCATCGCTCGGCGATGCGCTCAATTCTTTACTACCCAGTGGCATGCTAAGCGATCTGCTTGTAAACGGATTGCTTGCAGGCGTGAGCGGTGTTGCCGTTTTTGTCCCACAGATAATGATCCTTTTCGGACTCATCACTATACTCGAGGACAGCGGCTATATGGCACGCATCAGTTTCCTCACCGACCGCATCATGCGCAGCGCCGGGCTCAATGGCCGCTCTGTTATGCCGCTCATAAGTGGCATGGCCTGCGCCGTGCCTGCAATAATGGCGGCAAGAACTATACAAAATAAAAAAGAACGGCTGATAACCATATTGGTTACACCTTTAATGAGTTGTTCAGCACGTTTACCAGTGTACACAATCCTCATTTCACTGGTTATTCCAGATAAGCTTATTCTTGGGCTATTCAACCTACAGGGCTTTGTTCTAATGGGCCTGTACCTGCTCGGTTTCTTCATGGCGCTTACAGTAGCCAAGGTCATGAGCATTATTATAAAAAATAAAGACCGTACTTTTTTCCTGATGGAACTACCTGTGTACCGCACACCCAGGTGGAAGAACGTAGGTATTACCATGATCGAGAAAGGCAAAATATTTATCAGGGATGTAGGTAAGGTAATTATTGTACTCGCTTTGGTTTTATGGGGGCTGGCTACTTTTGGTCCACCAGACAGAATGCGTGCAGTAGAAGCAAAATATACATCGCTCACACAACAACATCCCGAACAGGCAGCTCAGCTCGATCGGCTGCACGCTACTGAAAAACTGGAAAACTCGTTTGCCGGAATGCTCGGTCATGCTATTGAACCAGCAATACGACCTCTGGGCTTCGACTGGAAGATTGGCATTGCTCTTATTACCTCTTTTGCAGCCCGCGAGGTTTTCGTGGGCACCATGGCTACCCTTTACAGCGTTGGCGATGCCTCGGCAGGTAAATCTACGCTCACAGAAAAAATGAAGGAAGCAAAACACGAAGACGGCACCCCTATCTACTCACTGGCAGCCGGCTTGTCACTGCTCATTTTTTACGTATTTGCCATGCAGTGCATGAGCACACTCGCAGTTGTAAAACGAGAAACCAATAGCTGGAAGTACCCACTTTTACAGTTCATCTATATGTCCGGAATTGCTTATTTATGCGCGTTTCTTATTTACAAGTTATTCAGTTAGTCTAATCATTGGAATTCAATGCAGCTTTGTATTGATTGTGCAATTTCCAGCTTAAGTCAGCTAGTACAAAAGCCGTCAGTACCGCCAGAAACTTAAAATCAAAGATCAGCGTCTCATAATTCGGAAGGTGAAAATGTTGCATAGATACCTCCAGCGTCAGGAAATACATGATACTGAATACGGCATATGAGGCAAATCTTCCGGTATAAAACGCATATGCAGTGATAAAAATAAAAGCCGGCTGGCAGTATCGCTCGTGTATCTCTGTATTCACAAAATAAAACAGCAAGTACAACACTGCACAAGTAAGCCATACCATTTCTCGTCCCGGCTTATATCGCTCATTCCCGGTCTTCCATTGCGTGTACAGCAACAACATCATGGGCAGTAGCGCAAAAAACGAAGTCCCGAAAAACAACAGCAACCCAACGGTCTTATAAGACAATCCAAGTATCCAGGGTTTCATATCGTCTGCATATATCAGATAGCCCTTTACAAACCAGTGCCAGATATTCGAGGCTTTGATAGAAACTGAATGGAACTTTCCGAATGAATCTGTAGCTATGGCATAGATCTGGTGCAGTCCGTAATTGCCTCGTGTAAACGGAAACACCAATAGTAACTGCACGGCTATCGCTGCCAAGATGGGCATGAGTATCGTTGCCGTTTTCCTTTCACGCTGTATGTTGCCCAAAAACAACAATCCCCACACCGGCACTATCACTACTGATTGTATCTTAAAATTAAACGCGATAACGAGAAAGATAGTGCTGAGCAGATTATTCCTTTTATATCCATAGTACATACTGATAAACACCAGTGCAGATAATATACCATCCACCTGACCCCAGATAATAGAATCATACACATAACCCACATTTAGTATCGACACCGCCAGTATGGCAAAATATGCCACCTTTTTATCGATCCATTTGTACACGTACCAGATACCAGCAAAATCAAATAACAACGTAAAACAGCGCAGCATGGATATGTGGTCTACAATCCCTTGGTCCGTACCCATTATCTTGCCAAACAACCACATTATGTATTGGTATACCGGCATGTAATCCGTGGCACCATACGCATTTCTCAGGCCGTTTTGATGAATGTAAACCGCCCAAGCCTGAAACCCGGTACGTACGTCAAACTCCATACCCGGCAGGTAGGGCAACATTGTCATCAAAAATAAAAACAGCAGGATCGGAACAGCTATGTTCAGGTATCGGTTCATGAATGGTATAAAATTAAAAAAACTCAACCAAGGTTGAGTTTTTTTATCGATTAATATGTTAAGCTGATCAATGTGCTTCTTCTCCGGGTTTCAACGGAACTGTCTGAGGTATGAAGTCACCACCGTTGCCATCATCTTTGTAATCATATGGCCAACGGTATACTTCCGGAATATCTCCTTCCCAGTTACCATGTCCTGGATCGATAGGCGTAGTCCACTCCAGTGTAGTAGAATCCCATGGATTCTTAGTTGTTACTCTGCGACCGCGGTACATGCTCATAAAGAAGTTGAACACAAACAGCAACTGTGCAGCAAATACAACTGTTGCAACAATACTGATGAATGCATTCACACCCTGGAAATGCTTGAATGATTCCCATGCAGAGTAATCATAATAGCGGCGTGGCATACCAGCAATACCTTCGTAGTGCATTGGCCAGAAGATCAGGTACGCACCAATAAACGTAATAAAGAAGTGAATATAGCCAAGCGTATTGTTCATAAACCTGCCAAACATCTTAGGGAACCAGTGGTAGATACCGGCAAACATCCCGAAGAACGCCGACACACCCATTACAATGTGGAAGTGCGCTACAACAAAGTACGTATCATGCAGGTGAATATCCAGAGCAGAGTTACCAAGGAAGATACCTGTAAGACCACCAGAAATGAACAGCGATACGAATCCAAGTGCGTAAAGCATTGGGGTTGTAAAGCGGATGTTTCCGCGCCAAATGGTAGTAAGCCAGTTAAACACTTTTACCGCTGATGGTACTGCGATCAACAAAGTAAGCAATACGAAGATAGAACCCAAGAACGGACTCATACCTGTTACGAACATGTGGTGAGCCCACACAACGAACGCAAGCACCGTAATACCTATCAACGAAATGATCATCGCAAAATAACCAAATATCGGTTTGCGGCTGTGTGTAGAAAGCACCTCCGATGCCATACCCATACCTGGCAGCATAATGATATACACCTCAGGGTGACCCAGGAACCAGAACAAGTGCTGGTAAAGGATCGCAGAACCACCTATGTGTGGTAATGCTTTACCGCCTATGAATATTTCAGAAAGATAGAAGCTCGTACCGAAGTTGCGGTCAAATATCAACAACACAAATCCAGAGAACAATACAGGGAAAGAAAGTACACCCAATACCGCTGTAAAGAATAGTGCCCAGATTGTAAGCGGCATACGGGTCATAGTCATACCCTTTGTACGCATATTAAGTACTGTAGAAATATAGTTAAGACCACCCAGCAGCGACGATACAACGAATGTAGCCATACTCAGCAACCATAGATCCATACCTACTCCTGATCCTAATGAGGCTTCTTTTAATGCGCTTAATGGAGGGTAAGTTGTCCAACCACCTGATGCAGGACCTGTTTGAATAAATAAAGATACAAACATGATGACACCAGCAACGAAGAAGAACCAATAAGATAACATGTTCATGAAAGGAGAAGCCATATCTCTTGCACCTATCTGCAGAGGTATAAGCAGGTTCGCAAAGGTTCCGCTCAATCCGGCAGTAAGTACAAAGAATACAAGTATAGTACCGTGCATGGTTACGAGGGCATAATAAAACTCAGGCGACAATTTGCCACCTTTTGCCCACTCACCCAGAACCTTCTCCATTATTGGGAAAGTAGAATCAGGGAAACCCAGCTGCAGGCGGAAAAACACTGACATCAAGGCACCTATAATCGCCCAAACAATACCTGTTACCAGAAACTGCTTGCTGATCATTTTATGGTCCTGGCTGAAAATGTATTTCCAGATAAAATGCTGCTCATGATGCTCATGTGCATGATGCTCTGCTGCTCCCTCATGGCCATGGGCTATACTTGCCCCTTCAGTTATGATCTCTTGGTTATTCATTTTTTTTGCACTTTTTTGTGGCTAAATATTGTTATAGCCGATTATTTCATCGTTACTGCTTTTACGCTATCTGTTTTGGGCTTTGCATTTTCGCCTGCTGCTGGTGCTGCAGACGGATTGTTCTGGCTATAATAACTTTGCTGACTCGCCAGCCATTTGTCATGCTGCGCCTGCGTCTCCACAATAACAGTTCCACGCATTGAATAGTGTCCTTTACCACACAACTGGTCACATGCAATTTCGTAAACGAAATCAGGATTCTTTGTGATCTGCTTCATTGAGTCTGTAGTAATTGATGGTATGAACCATAATGTTGTAGTAATACCTGGCACAGCATCCATTTTCATACGGAAGTGTGGTAGACCCACGTCATGTATCACGTCGCGAGAACCGATAAGTAGCTTAACTGGTTTACCAACAACCACATGCAGCTCACCGTTTTGCGAAACAATGTCATCAGAATTATGTGGGTCTGTCCAATCAAGACCCAGCACATTGTTTGCATCATCAATTTTACGGAAATCCCTCTTGCCTAATTCATTGTCTTTGCCAGGGTATCTCACTATCCAGTTAAATTGCTTACCCACTACTTCAACAACTGTTGCTTCAGCTGGTGCTACCGAAGTAACATCATACCAGTTACGCAAACCAATTGCCACCAGAATAGCCATTGCTATCGCAGGAATAGTTGTCCAGATCAATTCGAGTTTATTGCTGTGTGCAAAGAAAAAAGCACTACGCTTGTTGCTTGCCTGATATTTGTAACAAAACCAGAAAAGCAGAAACTGAGTAAGAAAGAACACGACACCGGTAACTGCAGTTGTCATCATGAACATTGAATCATAATTTTCGCCTGTCTTACAAGCAGCTACAGGCAGCATCCTGTCTTTAAAAATCTCATTGCACTCCCATATTCCCCAAACACCAAGGGGAAACAACAGAAGCAGCAAAATAGCTATCACTGCGTTTGCCTGAGACTTTACTTTCTCTTCGCCGCGCAACACTACAGCGTATTCGCTCGCTTTACCAATCTGGTATATGATGATGAATACCAGAACTATCAATGTTATTATTATAAATACCGACATGGACTCAGCTTGTATTTTTCTTGTTAAATTTATTTTATTTACTTCTCTTCCGATACAATAACAGGCTTGTAACTACCCGCTTCCAACTAGCTAATGTGTATTACAGTTTCTTTCAGGAACAAGTTGTTATTTGGTACCAGCGATGATTGTGTGAGCGTACGTGAAACTGCAAAAATCAAAATACCTACGAAGCCCATAAATATGCCTATTTCATACCAGTTAATATGCCAATGTTCACCTAATACACCTGGCATGATCATTTGATAATAGTCCAACCAGTGACCGAAAATGATAACCATTGCCATAAATGTCAGCGTGAAATAATTCCTCTTGCTTGGACGCGCCATCAGTATGATGATTGGCATCACGAAGTTGATAATGAAATTAGAGTAGAATATGATGCTGTACGGTCCTTGCTGACGCAATTTAAAGTAAACAGTTTCATCAGGAATGTTCGCATACCAAATCAGCATGTACTGTGAAAACCACAGGTAAGTCCAGAATACACTGAACGCAAACATGAATTTACCGAGATCATGCATATGCTCTTTTGTAACCAGTTCCAGATTACCCTGATTTTTAAGGTATACTACCCACAACAGGATCAATGACATACCACTAACAAAAGCACTTGCGAATGTATACCAGCTAAACAACGTTGAATACCAGTGTGGCTGAACACTCATGATCCATAACCATGGAGAAGTACTCATTTGCGTTAATGCATATACCAGCAGAAACAGACCGCTCATACGGAACACCTTCCAGAATATCTTAGTATCGTTCTTTGGCGCACTTTCCTGTGCAATGGACATTGACCTGAACTTCCTTCCGAAAAACGACCACAATCCCAGTGCTGCAAGTGTAAATCCAACAAACATACCCGGATTCAAAAACGCTTTTTTACCTGCCAATATCTTGTCTTTACCAGGCTCTGATTCAGTTACCCATTTGTAAATAGTATTTACGCCATGAGCGTCTCTGAAAGTGAAAACGATCATGAACAAAACAATAGCTAAGATCGATGCGAATATCCATACGTTGGCCCCGATGGCTTCGGTAACCCTGCGGTATGCAACAATCCAGGCACCATGTGCCAGCGACGTGGCTGCCATTACAAATATGCTCACAGTCGTGATCAAGGTAAAGAAAACACTATCATGCAGCAGTACTGCCCAAAAACGAGCCCTCGCCACATCATCATGGCTCATCAGCAAGGTTGCGATACCCCCAATCAGCGCAGCTACACCTAAGCAAATGAGGATGAGGCTTGTATTCCTTAATCGTGACGGTATCTCAAAACGATCATTCATTGTATGCGACTTTTATTAAAATATGTTTATAAAATACTCTTTACTTTTTCTTATTATTATTTCCCTGTCACGGCAGCCACAGTCTTACCATGTGTTGTATCAGCCGCTGGTGCTGCCGGAGTTGCCGCCGCTTCACCAAATGTGAAAGCATCACCTCCATTAGTCGATTGTACTTTCTTAATATAAGCGATGATCATCCAGCGCTGTTTAATGTCGATCTGGCTCGCGTATGATCCCATCATATTCTTACCGTACTTAATTGCAGCGTACATCTGGCCTACAGGCATGTGCAGATATTTCGCATCCTTTAAATTCGCTGGCATAGAAGCAAACTTGCCACTTGCAAATAATGGCCCTTGACCATCCAGATTCTGTCCATGGCAGATACCGCAATAAATGTTGAACAACCTGCCACCTTCTTTCAATTCAGCTTCGCTGAACTTTGCGTTGGTTGTAAAAGTTTTATAAGCGTTCGTATCTCCTTCTTTTAGATGGTCTGGCATCTGATGGCCGCGAGCAATAGTACCCTCAACCGGCAAACGGCTGGTCATGCTATCAGCAAAGTTCGGATTGGTAGTATAAGCATCATAGGCGCGCGAATACGTCATATCCGGTGCATATATGTGGCCTGGCGTCCGGCGCATACTACCTGAGTCGCATGACATGAGACCCATCACGATAACCAGGCTGGCTGCTACTATGCTTTTAATGTTGTTCATATTCAAAGTAAAAAATTCAAAAAATTCAAAATCATTTGTCAGGCAATGAAGATTCCAAAGCTCTGCTAGCCCGGATTCAATGCTTCATACGGTTCTTTCTTATCCCACCTGCCATACCACCATCCCGACTCTGCTACTTGCACATTCACCTCTTTAGCACCAGTAGACCTTAAGAAAGCTAAAGCTGCTTCTTCAGATGTATGACTGTTCAATTCAATAGCCATCACAAACATATCATCACTCTGCCTTGGATGGAATACGTGTTTTTTAACGCCAGGCATGATCTGATTCAGATAACACATAGTAAGTGTCATACCTACAGCCGCAAATAATACCGTCAGCTCAAACGTGATTGGCACCCATGCCGGAAGCGCAAAGTGTGGCTTACCACCATAATTGATCGGCCAGTCTGAAGTATAAATCCACGAAATAAATCCAACAGCCGTAGACGTTCCACACAAACCATAAATAAACCCTGCTATGTGAAGATCTGTTGTCTTCAACCCCATGGCCTCATCAAGACCATGTACAGCAAACGGTGTATAAATATCGTGGATTTTGTATCCGCTGTGGCGCACTTTGCTGACTGCCGGGAACAATACATCCTCGTCATCGTAAGCCGCTACTGCAAATTTTTTAATTGCCATTTTATTGTAAGTTCAAAAATTCAAAAATAATTTTAGTGTGCTGCCACTTCATGGTGCGCTTCGTCGTGATGTGAATGCACTGAGTCAATAAACTCCTGTGTATCCATAGCATCAATTGCTTCCATTTTCTTCTTGTAATTCTCACCTGATGTTTTCAATACAAACTTGATCTCAGCA
The DNA here is from genome assembly GCA_903829015.1 of uncultured Bacteroidota bacterium. GTDB lineage: Bacteria > Bacteroidota > Bacteroidia > Chitinophagales > Chitinophagaceae > Nemorincola. Next base: position 17,582 of record CAIKOJ010000075.1, on the reverse strand, counting down.
ATCGCAATTACCGGACAATATTTTGCAAACAGGAAGTAGCAAGTAAAGAACAAACCGAAAGTTCCGAGATAGAAACCAACTTCAGGCCATGTTGGGCTGTAGTATGACCAGCTGCCTGGTATCCAGTCGCGGTAAGTAGAGGTAACAATGATTACGAAACGCTCAAACCACATACCTATGTTTACCACTATTGACATTACAAATGTAAACGGAATGTTTCTGCGTAATTTTTTAACCCAGAACAACTGAGGAGAAACCACGTTACAGGTCATCATAGCCCAGTAACTCCACCAATATGGTCCCATAATACGCCATTGGAATGCTGCCATTTCGCCCCATGACTGACTGTACCAGGAGATGAACAGCTCGGTAAGGTAAGCCACACCAACAATTGAACCCGTAAGTACAATAACTTTATTCATCGCTTCAAGATGACCTATGGTAATATATTCTTCCAGACCCAGGATTCTACGTGTAATTACCAGAAGTGTATTCACCATCGCAAAACCTGAGAATACCGCACCTGCCACGAAGTATGGAGGGAAGATGGTAGTATGCCATCCCGGAATAACTGAAGTAGCAAAGTCAAAAGATACGATCGTGTGTACAGAAAGTACAAGTGGTGTAGAAAGACCCGCAAGTACTAACGCCAGTGCTTCCATACGCTGCCAGTTTTTAGCAGTACCAGTCCAGCCGAAAGATGCTACACCATACGCCATTTTACGGAACTTGGTTTTAGCCCTGTCGCGGATAAGTGCGAAGTCAGGAACAAGACCCGAATACCAGAACAACAACGATACAGTAAAGTAAGTAGAGATCGCAAACACGTCCCACAACAGTGGAGAATCAAAGTTAGGCCACAATGGTCCGCGGGAGTTAGGTAATGGTAATACCCAGAAGCCGTCCCATACACGTCCCATGTGCCATATCGGGAACTGTCCCGCACACATTACCGCAAAGATCGTCATCGCTTCCGCTGCACGGTTTACACCTGTACGCCATCCCTGACGGAACAGCAGAAGGATCGCAGAGATCAGGGTTCCGGCATGACCGATACCGATCCACCATACGAAGTTGGTAATGTCCCAACCCCAACCAACGGTACGGTTCACACCCCAGGTACCTAAACCCCAGTATACCGACCAGGATACCGAGAATATCCCGAAGCCAAGTAGTATCAAAGAAAAGATAAAACCAACGTACCACATGCGCCCCGGCTTACGCTCAATCGGGCTCACAATGTCTTCGGATACCTGATGATAATCCTTACTATTATCTACCAGTGGTTCCCTTACAAACGACTCGTACTTTAAATGCATAGCACGTAATTAATTTTTTACTCCAATCCGCCAGGGCGGACTTAATAATTTTGTTAACCTATCAACTATTCAACCTATCAACTATTCAACTTAAATATGATACTTCAAAAAGTCATTCTTATTCTCATCCAAAGCATTGATCTCTTCCGTATTTCTGATCTTCGACAGATAGTTAATGCTTGGCAGTGTATGAACGTGCTCCAGAACATAGAATGTACGTTCTGCCTGCTCCTGCCTGCGTATCTTATAAATGTCGCTGTTGGTATCTTTTACGTTACCAAAAACGATCGCATCTGTAGGACAAGCCTGCTGGCATGCTGTTTTAGCAGCACCATCTTTCATCGGATGACCTTCTTTCTTCGCGATCAGTTTTGCTTCCTGCAAACGCTGAACACAGAAAGAACATTTTTCCATTACACCACGGCTTCTTACTGTAACGTCCGGATTCAGAACCATACGAGTCAGATCATCGTTAATATCGTCACGACGGCCGTCTTCATATTGGTTATCATCAAAGCAATCCGCTCCGTTCCAGTCCATCCAGTTGAAGTGACGCACTTTGTACGGACAGTTGTTCGCGCAGTACTTAGTACCAATACAACGGTTATAAGCCATCTGGTTCAGACCTTCACTACTGTGGTTGGTAGCTGATACCGGACAAACATTTTCGCAAGGTGCATTGTCGCAATGCTGACATAGCATTGGCTGGAACACAGTCTGAATGGTATCCGGATCTTCAGCCATACCGCTGAAATAACGATCGATACGTATCCAGTGCATTTCATGATTCTTCAGCACGTGGTCTTTACCTACTACAGAAACGTTGTTCTCTGCCATACAACCTACTACACACGCACCGCAACCGGTACAGGTGTTCAGGTCAATTGACATGCCCCATTTAACACCCTCGTAAGGATAGTTAGGGTACAAAGTTCCATTCTCACGATATCCTTCTTCTTTATTAGAATCTATTTTTCCTTCTTTACCTTCTTCTATCCATGGCAGAGCCGTGAATTCAGATATTTCTGCACCACGCTCTTTCAGTAATGCATCCGGATCTTTTGTGAATTCAGCAAGCGTGAATTCATGAACTACCGGACGAGCCTCATAGCTATTATGCGTTTGCGTAATAGCTATATCGTACTTAAGATCGGTTTTGGCAATCGTTACATCAGAATGATGTTCGGTAGTAACACCATTGAACACCATGAATGGGAATGCATTCTTGCCACCTTTTGTATCATCGCTTGCTGCCGCACGACCTACTTGTTTGTCACGTCCGAAACCTACAGCAACAGCTACAACATCGTTATGCATACCCGGAACCACCACTACTGGCAGGTTCACAGAATATCCGTTTTCAGCCTTCACTGTTACAACCTGTTTCTTAGATTCTACTTCCGAGAAACCATCCAGCTCAGCTTTCAGTTCTTTTGCACGTTTCGGAGATACACACAGGTAGTTGTCCCATGTAGCCCTGGTAATAGGATCAGGCATTTCAAGCAGCCATGGGTTATTGCTCCACGCACCACCAGATCCAATTCCTATTTTCTGATACACAACCAGTTCTACACCGGCATGTGGTTTTTTATTTTGAATATTGTTGATTGCTTCGTCTGTCTTACCTGCGTATGGCGCACCACCGTTTGCCATATCACCGGCTGGCTCAATAATGCCGTCCTGCAGTGCCTTGTCAAACGCATCCTGACTGCCGGTTTTCTTCATCCAGTAGTCTTTCCAGAAGTCTGCCCAAGTCTGCGTTGCACCTGCCCAAGTCAGTAAGCTATCCTGGAAAGCGCGTGTTTTAAACAATGGCGCAATACCTGGCTGTTGTAAGCTAATGTAATTAGGCTTTGGCTCAGCATCTCCCCAATTTTCCAGGAAGTTATGATCTGGTAATACAAATTTGCATTTCTGTGCAGTCTCGTCCATACGATCTGCAAAAGAAACAGAAACAGGAACTTTAGATAATGCTGCTGTGAATTTCTTATTGTCGAAATAGTCGTAAACAGGGTTTACACCATGCATGAATATAGAACCAACCTGTCCGGCTTCCATTGCGGCCACCAGATCAACCATATCCTTATCAATACCCTGCTTGCAGTTATTGGTTACAGTCCAGTTTACAGTTACACCGTTAGCACCAATCTTATCGTTGATGGCGTTAATTACTGTCTGTATGTTCACATCATTACTGCTGCCAACTACCAAACCATTTCCTTTTTTCAGGTCAGCTGCGGCTTTATTCACAAGCTCATTCAATGCTTTGCTCGGCAATGAAGGAGTTGCTCCGGTTGCGATAGCATTGTACAGTGCTACTGCAACTTTACCCATTTCAGATGGTTTGCAGGTAGCTCTGTGATCAGCTGCGCCACCGGTAATGGTATGCGTAGCTTCCACCTGATAATGCTTCGACAAATTCTTATTCTTAGCACTTATTTTGCGACCTTTTGAATAACCTTTCGAAAACTCGATTGGTGATATCCATGTACCAAGGAAATCAGCACCAAGACTTACTATCGTTTGTGCTTTATCAAAATGGTAAGTTGGCAAAGTGCGTTTGCCGTAGCTGGCTTCGTTTGCCAGCAACATTCCCGAATAAGAATAAGCATCATAAGTTATGTGCTTAACGTTCGGATATTTAGCAAGAAACTGTGTAATTACTTCTTTAGTAGAGGGGCTTAATAAAGTGCTGGTTACCAGATAACCTGGCTTAGTAGCTATACCCTCTTTGATCATTCCGTCTATCGCTGCAAAAGTCGCTTCTTTGCCATCTGCATACGGATGACGGATACGTGCTTTATCATAAAGATTCAATACCGATGCCTGAACCCTTGCTGATGTACCTCCCTTTGTAACAGAAGACATTTCATTGCCTTCAATTTTTATCGGACGTCCGTCACGTGTTTTAATAACGATAGCGCAATAGTCTCCGCCATCTGCAAAAGTAGACGCGTAGTAATTGGGAACACCTGGCATAATATCCTCTGGCTTGATCGCATAAGGTATTGCTTTACGCACAGGCATTTCGCAACTCGCTACCAATGTGGCAGCCAGCGTGCTGAATCCCAAAAATTTCAGAAAATCGCGACGGGGAGTAGTAGCTCCAAATAAGCTATCGCTTAATTCGAAAGGCAACTCTTCTTTAAACTCATTTTCCACCACCTCACGCGGAGTGTTGATGTTATTGAGGTCCTCAATGCCCGACCAATATTGTTTTTGACTCATATTGCTATTTCAAAAAAATTCAAAAAGTAGTTTAAATTCTATGCTTTTACTACGTCTGCTTCTACTAATTTTCGTCAGTTATACCACTTGTGCCTAACTGATTGCTCTGCACTAGTAGTGACATTTCTGACACTCAGTTCCACCCATATCTGCTTCCGTCACTTTGGAACGTTTGCCCGACTTGATCTCATCGTGATATTTCTGGAAAATGCTGTAATAGTTATTGTTGGCAAACTGCACTTCTGTCTGGCGATGACAGTTGATACACCAGCCCATGCTCAGAGCAGAGAACTGATATACTTCGTCCATCTCCTGTATCGGACCATGGCAGGTCTGGCACTGTACCTGACCTACTTTTACGTGCTGTGAGTGATTGAAGTAAACGTGGTCAGGCAGGTTGTGTATTTTCACCCACTGTATTGGTGTTGCCATAATGTTACCGGCAGCATCACGCTTGTATGATTTTGTTGTAGGATCCCAACCTGCGTATTTGTACAAAAGTTGGATCTGCTCGTTACCATTAACTTCTTTTCCTTCCGCAGTCACCAGTTTATGATCAGCAGCACCGCTGTACTGGTCTATCTGTTTGTGACAGTTCATACAAACGTTCGATGAAGGTATCATAGCCTGACGGCTCTTTTCTGCACCTGCGTGGCAATACAAACAGTTCACCTGATTGATTCCGGCATGTACTTTATGAGAATAGAAGATAGGCTGCAAAGGCTGATAATTTTGCTGACGGCCTTCGTTGATCGCTCCGTTAACCAGCCAGTAACCTGCCATAATGAAAATAACAATTGCAGTAATTGCTATCACCAGTTTGCTTCTGTATAAAGGAATTTCTTTTTCAGTTGGCAGTCCTTGTTTTTCGTTAGCAACACGCTTCAGGCCTGCATTTGCACGCCAAAGGATAATTACCAACAGTACTAATGCAAGCGTAATGATCGTATATACCCAACTGTTACTTTCAGCAGACTGATTGCCGGCAGCACCAGCAGCTGGTTTTGCAGCCTCAGGTGCTTTATACTCATTCACATACTTTAGGATCGCATCGATATCCTCGTTAGACAATGATGGGAAAGCCGTCATCGCCGTTTTATTATACTTGTTGTATATCGCTACAGCGGTAGGATCTCCTGCGCTGATAAGTGCTGCAGAGTTGTGTACCCACTTATAACCCCACTCCTTGTCCGGAAAGGTTTTATCAATGTTCTGCAGCGCAGGCCCTGTCGCATCCTTTAACGGATTGTGACAGGAAGCACAATTTGACATAAAAAGAGCCTTCCCATCGGGTGCGGCAAAAGCTGAAAAATTGCATAAAAGCAAAAGTGTGACGAACGCAAATATGCTGCTACAGCAAATTCTATTCAGTGGCTTTATTGATCCAGGCACAAGTAATAATTTTGAAAATTAACTTTTCTTTATGTGAAAAAGAGTGCGCAAAACTACAAACAATTCTGAAAATTTATACACATTTTTTGAAAAATGTTTTTCAGTACTGGTGCGGGTTTCAGCCCAACTTTTAATATAAAATATATTTTAATGTCATTTAATTGTCACAATAAAATTTGCCTGTAGCTCTTTAGGCAAATGCGGTAGGGTACAATCCCACTCTCCAACTAATATTTTTCCTTGGCTATTCACACCTTTTTCTATCCCCCATTAACAGACTATTAGCCCATAAGCAAAAACAATACCACAAGTTATGGGTTCACGACCGTATTTCAAAAGAACGCACACTTATAATATAAAATTATATACTGCCAGTCCGTCCACCGTCCACCGGTATCGATGTTCCATTTACGTATGCTGCAGCCGGGCCTGCCAGAAAAGCAACAACTGAGGCAATCTCTTCAGGTTTCCCAAATCTGCGAGCCGGCACCTCGTCCATCATTGCTTTTTCAACTAATTCAAGGCTCGTTCCGGTCTTCGCCGATTTGTTCTTAATGATCGTCTCCAGCCTTTCGGTCGATGTTGCGCCCGGAAGTACATTATTTACCGTGATTCCAAACTGGCCCAACTCATTCGCCATTGTCTTTGCCCACGACGCTACTGCTCCTCTTATGGTATTTGAGACACCAAGGTCTTTCAGCGGAATCTTTACCGAAGTGGAAATAATATTGATAATGCGTCCATATCCGGCTGCTTTCATACCGGGCGCAACCAACGTTGTTATTATATGGTTGCAGATAAGGTGCTGGTTGAATGCCTGCAGAAACTCCTCTGGCTTTGCGTTCACAACCGAACCAGCCGCAGGGCCACCGCTGTTGTTCACGAGAATGTGCACCGCATTGTTCTTTACAAAATCTTCAACCACAGCGCGCACATGTTCAGAATTGACATAGTCCGCAACAAGGTATCCATGTACCTGTCCTGCTTTTACATCCAGTGTCTTAACTGCTTCTTTGAGCTTCTCCTCATTTCTGGATATCAAAATACATGTTGCACCCAGAGATGCCATTGCCTGCGCCGACGCAAGTCCTATCCCCTGCGTGCTCCCTCCTACAAGGGCTGTCTTTCCGGTTAGATCAAGTGATAACATGCCTCAAAAATAACAGAATAAAATCGCACAATACAAACTTTGATTCTTTACAATTGTTACAGCGCACAACCAGCCAATGCATGCTGCTCCAAAAATACCTGCCAATAGTATTACCTTTGAAACATGGAATCAGACAAGCTGAAATTCATATTGAGATTCATACTGTTTATTGTTCTTTTGCTGGTTTGCCTGCTCTCTGTTCTTCAGCAATTTGATAATCCTGTACGTGATCTAAAAATATTGGTCATCGATTATTTACTCATTACTTTTTCCTTCGTTGCCGCAATAATTATGTTCCGGAAAGGGCAAAACAAACAGCGAACGGTCTTAACCATTATTTCTAATGCAACTTAAAACCAGGGAAGAAAAATCCCTTCTCATCGCCATCATTTTCAGCATGTTCTTATGGGGCCTCAGCTGGCCATCCGGTAAGGTACTTTCACGGTATTGCTCCGCCGTCAACTTCTCGGTCTACCGTTATATTTTGGTCATTGCTACACTGCTCATTGCTCTGCCTTTTATGGGTGTTAGTCTGCGCGTACGCAAGGCCGGAATACCAATGTTCATTGTTTCAGGTATCCTCCTTTCAGTTTACAGCTATTTCTTCTTTGTTGGCATTAAACTAGGTTCCCCCGGTGCTGGCGGCGTGCTGGTTACCACGCTCAACCCCATCATCGCATATGCCATTGGTGCAGCACTGAGCCGTAAAATTCCCGGCAGTAAAGATATTCTTGGTCTGGTGCTTGGCTTGGCAGCCTGCTGTGTGTTACTAAAAGTTTGGGACCCTAACTCATCTATTGCCGACAGTGGCAATCTCTACTTTCTGCTGGCTGCTTTCACATGGGCAGTCATGAGCAAATTCACATCAAAAGGGGCACAGTACGGCACATCAATGGGCTTCAGTTTGTGGCAGTATATTGTTACGCTCGCCTGCCTGACCCCACTAGTAAACGTACCCGAATTCGCAGCAGTTTTTCAGATCAAAGATCCCATATTCTGGCTCAATCTGTTTTTCGGTTCAGTGATAGTAACAGCTATTGCAACAACTATGTTTTTCTATAGCACTACACGTATAGGAGCTGAGCGTGCAAGCAGTTTTATTTTCCTGGTTCCGTTATGTGCTGCTCTTTCATCCTTTTTGTTTCTCGGCGAGCAGATACACCTGCACACCGCTGTTGGCGGGGTTCTTGGCATAGGTGCCGTATATCTGATCAACATAAAAACAAAACGCGCCTGAATAACTTTTCGATCCGCTGCGTAAAATAAAAAAGCCCCGCAAATGCGGGGCTTTCAATAAAAATATGTTGGTTGATTAATTTACTTTTCTACCAGCTACAACTTTTGCGTTGTTGTCTTTCTTATAAACTTGATTCCTTCTTACCACCAATTTAGCTTCTGCTGCGTTTCCACACTCGCAAGATACTTGATAAGTCTGGTTGTCGTACTCGATCTCAGTAGTACCATTGTGCCAGTTTGTACCGGTCAGGATAAAATTATTGTTATTGTACATTGCAGAAAACTCAATGGTCTTTCCTGCCACGTCAAAGCTGATCTTTAAAGCATCTCCGCTTACGTGTTCGCAAACACCCGGAGTATATGCTGGTATCACCAACTCATTGATGTACTGACCGTTATCGAAAATGATCACACCAGATTGAACCTTACCTTTTTCAGAACCCATTGTGCGCCTGAGGGTAAGTTTCTGATCTACATAAAACTGTATCTTAGACACTTCTATATTATCATGCTCCAGCCTTTGCTTCAACGACTTGGTAAATGATATCCAGGTTGTATCGCCCTTATCCATATCCGGCCCCGTAGCAAATGCTTTCCTATGGCAACTACTGCAGAAAAGGCAAACGAACAAACTGATTGATGCCAATGAGAGTAGAATAATTTTCTTCATAACCGACTGTTTAGTTTTTGTTTATAATTTAACTCTGGTATCCCTAGTAATTAATGATCTTTCATTATTCCTTGATAGACCTTATAATTAACAATACCCAATAATCAGCACGCAAGATAAATCTTTATGCTTAAAAACATAGGCAGTGTTGCTGTATTTTTTATAAAGCCAGTCCCAATCCAATAATATTAAATACTAATACAAAAGGACAAAACGAAAGACAGGGAGGCACAAGGTAATGAACCAAATGCGAAAAACAAAGATATCAGCCCTTTTTTTGAAAAAATAAAAAAACAACTACCCGGCTTATGTAAAACGGCGGGCAAAAAATAATGGGCCGATTAAAAAAAGCTCGTTTTTCGTAAAAGGTACTTTTAAATGTAAATCATACTAGTCACGGTTCCGCAAATAGCAACGTTTCCCGGCTCATTGATTTCTACTTTTCGTCGTTACAACTACCACCCGATCGAACTATTTTTTTATCTTAAATTTGCATTTTACAGAAAATAATTACTATCATTGTATGGTTTTTCTGTTTGTACCATAACTATTTTAAATTAAATTGCCATTTATGAAAAGAAAGATTTTACTCTTTACACTTGCAATTCCTGTGATTTTATGCCAGAACGCAATTGCTCAAACAGCTTCAAGGTTAGTTGCTGAAGCTAATTGGCGTAACGATGGTGTATCATTTCAGTATTCTGATAGCAGCACTTATAATTATTCTCATAGCCGTGGTGGCGACCTTACTCATCCAATGATGTATGATAATTCAACCACGATGAGCTATGATACAGGTACTTATACAAATACCTGGAATTATATCAAGAGGTACGATGCCAACAACAACGATACCAGCACTATCACTCAATATTGGGATAACACTGCAGGTGTTTGGGTTCCATTTAGCAACACCCTTTATTTCTACAACTCTAGCAATAAGCTTACCAGCATGGTTACTCAGGCATGGAGCGGCTCAGTATGGTATCCGCTGTCTCGTAATCTGTATACCTATAATGGTACTGGCAAACTGGTGAACGACCTGTTTCAGGTGTACACACTCGGTTCTTATTTCAATACAAGCCAGAAAACTTACTATTACGACGCAATCACAAACAATCTGATCAACGAAACTGATCAGGATTATATTTCCAGCACTTGGATCTATTCTAACCTGTGGGATTATACATACACCAGCGCAAACCAGATTCAGACTACTACATACAAAACATGGAATGGTTCAGGTTGGGATCCGCATACTAAGTACATCAACACTTACGATGTTGCAGGTGATATGACCTACAAAAATCTTCAGTCTTACAATGCTACAGACAGCACCTGGAAAGATGATTCTATGCACATCTACTCTGGCTTCGTAGCTCACAACCCTTCAATGGATGTGGTACAGCGCAACGATACAGGCACATGGCTTAACGTGATGCAGTACACTTTCTCTTATAATTCTTACAATCAGCTCACTACTGCTACTGGCATTTCATGGAACGAACCAAGTGCTATATTTGAGTTTGCAGCAGGCGATCCAAGGCACAATTACTATTACGGTACTTACAACCCTGGTGAAGTTTCTGTAAAGAATGTATCTGATAACGGAGGCAGTGCAAATGTTTATCCTGTACCAGCTCAAAACATCATCAACGTAGACCTGAAATGGGATGCAGTTCAATCTGCTGATCTGGTTATCTATGATGCTCAGGGTAAAGTAGTAAGGCATTGGGCAACTCCTGCCGCTACTCATTACACTAGCTCAGTTTCTGTGGACAACATGGCTGATGGCCTGTACTTCCTCAGCATCACTGGTGCTCAAGGCAAAATAGTTAAGCAAATAGTTATAGCTCACTAATACAGTACTTAAGTAAAACAAAAAAAGAGCGTCCTAAAAGGCGCTCTTTTTTTGTTTCCACACTTCACTTACCTTTATCATTATGCACGGTAACACCCCAATAGGTATATTCGATTCGGGATATGGCGGACTAACGGTTTTCAGGTCTATTGCTGCCTTGCTGCCTGAGTATGACTACATCTATCTGGGCGACAATGCAAGAGCCCCTTATGGCAACCGCTCTTTTGAAACAGTGCACCAATATACCCTGGAGTGTGTAGAATGGTTGTTCAGTCAGGGATGCCCCTTAGTGATACTGGCTTGTAATACCGCATCCGCAAAAGCGTTACGCACAATTCAGCAAAAAGATTTGCCCCGGTTAGCACCGGATAACCGTGTGCTCGGGGTGATCAGACCCACTGCCGAAAAAATAGGCAACTACACTCAATCCAAATCAATTGGCGTACTGGGTACAAAAGGCACCGTCACTTCTGGGTCATACGACATAGAGATCCATCACTTTTTCCCCGATGTACGGGTCAATCAACTGGCATGCCCCATGTGGGTACCACTCATAGAAAATGGCGAATCAAACACTGCCGGAGCTGATTATTTTGTGCAGAAAAACCTGAACGAATTGCTGGCGATCGCACCGGATATAGACACCATACTTCTGGCCTGCACCCACTACCCTCTGCTCATGAGCAGTATTCAGAAATTTCTGCCCGGCAACATACAAGTAATACCTCAGGGCCCCATAGTAGCCGACAGTCTGCACGATTATCTGCTGCGCCACCCTGAGATGCGGGAACGAATCTCCGTAGGAGGCACCCGCCATTTTTTCACCACCGACGACACCACCGATTTTGATAATCACGCCTCGGCTTTCTTTGGTTCGGATGTCCGCTCTGAGCAGGTGAAGTTATGATTGGAAAATCTCACCCTTGAAAATGAAATGCTTATGAATTCAACGGCAGTCTAGCAAACCGCATTCGGGTTCTCGTAATTATCCGATTGGTCTTCAGAAACATTGTCTATGCACTTGAAATCTTTCTCAAGCAGCAGGGATAGGCTACCACCGCCTGGCAGTGGCACTTCGTTGGCGGTACCAACTACCGTATTTTCTGGCCATACTTTTGCAAACTCAATGGGCACAAACATGGTGATCTTGCCATCTTCAAACGATGCCTGCAGACCGCCGATCCCTTCCTTTGCCCACAACGAATAGCGGAAGGTGCCGGTACCGAATTCGGTAGCATCTTCAATATGCCCTATACCGCCCAGAGTATCTACCTCTGTGCGCGAAAGCCTAATTCTCACTGAGTTATTTCTTATTCTCAACTTCATTTCAACTATCCTTTATGCTGCCAACAGCAAAGTTAAGCTAAGTGACGCTTCACTACATCAAAATCCGTTCTGCCCCCGAATAGATATTGAACCGTTCTCCTCTCAGAAAACCGATCAATGTCATGCCTTGTTCTTCAGCCATCTCGGCCGCCAGGCTCGATGGCGCACCCACGGCAGCCACAATCTTTATCCCTGCCATCACTGCTTTCTGCACCAGCTCAAAACTAATTCTGCCGCTAAGCAATAGTATGTGGTCTCGCAACGGCACCATCCCTGCACGTAGTGCTGTTCCTATAAGTTTGTCCACCGCATTGTGCCTGCCCACATCCTCCCTGCTCAGCAGCAAATTACCTTTTGTATCAAAGAGCGCGCAGGCATGTAATCCCCCCGTATGTTCAAACACATCCTGAGTGCTACGCAGCTTGCCCGGCAATTCATAGATCATCGATGCAGGTATCCTTATCCAATCAAATGTCTCCTCAATACTGCACACAGTCTTTACAGCCTCAATAGAAGCTTTGCCACAAACCCCGCAACTGGATGTAGTGTAAAAATTGCGCTCAGGTATTACAAATTCTTTTCCGGGTATATCTACAAGAGTTACGCAAATAATATTCTTATTGTCGGGCTTGCAGTAAGCTACATTTGTAACATCAGATATAGAACTGATAATGCCCTCTGTATACAAAAACCCTATAGCCAATTCCTCATCGTTTCCGGGGGTGCGCATAGTTACCGAAACACTTTTTTGCTGCAACACTTTCCCCGAATAATAAGTAAGCCTGATCTCAAGGGGCTCCTCAACAGCCAAAAGATCATCCGCATCAACACACTGCTGACCATTGATCTTTTTTATCGTAGACCTTGCTGTTTGCGACATAAAGCAACCGGCAACCCGGAATAACAGGTTAATTATTTACTGCACCTCATCTAACTCGGTATCGTTACTAACAGAAGCGTATATCGCCTAGTTTTTCAATATCGACTGCTCGTGCAATGTATGACCATCCTTATCTTGTACCACAAGCAGGTATGTACCAGGCACCAGCCTTTCCAAAGATATCTGCTGTTCGCCCATCCATGGAGCCCGCTCTCTGCTCATCAACTGTCCGCTCATGTTGATCACGCTATAAGTAACGGGTGTATTAACGACCAGGCTCAACCCCGATACTTTGATCATATCATTCGCAGGATTAGGATATACCTTTACCGTATTCACGGTAGCCACCTGGCTTCCGGCTTCCAATGCATTAGTGTATGTCTGGTAGTAATAAGTTGTCGTGTATCGTGGTAAGGTCGGGAAGTAAGTAAACCTGTATTCAAAATCCTTCAGCGAATCCGGATTGTTGGAAGCATTGTAGTGGATCACATTCATTGTCTGTGGCACCCACGAATTAAGCAAACTGTCAAAACCTTGTATGGTCACAGTATCAGGCAGGTTAAGCCCATTAAGGTGCTTGCTCATGTAAAACATCGGAGCCCAGTAGCTGTTGATAGCATCCCACTGGTATTGTTTCCACGAAGTATGAAACGGCAAGGCGCCGGTATACGCCATGGTATCTTTTTCGTTCTGCATCAGACTTGTGCCGTTAAACGTACTGTCCAGCACAGTAAGCAGGCGGTTGCTACCGTCATAAGTATTCACATACTTGTGCTGTATCACCAGAGGTAACAAAAATGATGTATCAGTCATGTTGGCGTAATTATCTATCTGGATCAGATTGTTACTGCCATCGTAAGTATAGTAATCTTTACCTGCAAGCCTCCATACGCCCAGGTGCCGTTCATAGGTACTGTCTGCAATAAGTTTATTGGCAGTGTTATAGGAGAAATACTGCTTGAATACACTGTCAACTGCACCCGCTATGTAATTTGATGAATATCCCAGCGCAATTTTGTTGGCTGCGGTAAAGTTGTTGGCAAACTTCATGTTGGGGTTAATGGTAGAATCAATGTTGGTGGATAAAAGCGCCGTTAAGTTGTACGAACCGTCGTACGTCACAAAATTGGTTTCATAGTATCCATAAACAAGCGTATTAGGGTCCACTGTCCAATGCATCATGGTATCGTATAAAACCTGTGGCTTTGTAAATGTCCCGGCAAAATCAAACATGGGCGTTGAGCTATACGGATAGTTGTACGGGTAGATCATCGTATTATAGTCGTATGTCGACCCCCTGAATAAATTATATCTCAGATTCACCGAGTCTATCAGCGGCACAATATTACTATCACGTGTGCTTTGAGCTATTACTCTTTGCATTGCAACACCCGCAGTACCTTTCATACCCGAATGCTGAGCATTATTCTGCATCAGAAGCCCATGTAACACTCGGTCATGATTGTTTCTCAATGCAGAATGTCTTGCAACTGATTGCGCCAAAAGGCTATTAGAAACAATGATCGAAAATAAAAAGTAAAAAATATACTTCATCATATACCTCATTTGAATTGGATAAAAACCATGGAAAGTTAGTATTTATATTTAAGTATTCCACATTGAAAATAGAAAATAAAAATATGTCGGCTGTTTTTTGATTAATAATAAAAAAGTATGTATTTTGTGTGTATTAGCGCTTTTTTTAAAATACATCAGGCACACATTTTTTAAATAATGAGGATAATGAAAAAATCAACTATAGGCAACACAATTAAGTTAACGGCATTAAGCTACATGGTAGCAATGGCGGGTATGGTACTACTCGTTAACTCGTGCAGTAAGAGCACTCCGTCTGCAACCAAAATTGCGGCTTCAGAGTCTTCACTTCAGGTAAATAAAGTTGCTGCTGCACAGCCTTTACAGCAGAACGCACCAGAAACCAATACCGTTACCATCGCTGCCATTCGCAAGTCGTCGGATGGAACGGGAAACGAAGTCATGTTTAATGAGTTGGCTGAGTTGTTTACTGTCTATGATGCCGCTGTTTTAAATACGCTTCAAAACGCACTGGAAAACAACCACGTAGTTAGCGTTAAAACCGACCCATGGAATGGCGTTGTTTTATATGCAAATGTTGTTACTGCTACCGAAGAGCAGGCTCATTTGAGCAGAGAAATTATCTCTGCACCTGGTTCTGCTATACCAGTTAATCTGGCAACAATGAACCCTGATGTGATCAACAGCGCAACTGCCGCAATGTCTATCTTAAATACCTCTACTCCCGGCCTTACTAATGTAATTCCGGATATGGCTACAGCACAGCTCATGTTCGATTACATTGTAAAACAATGCTGCGCTTTGCCTTCACCCTACGGCATCGATCATTGTATTTCTTTCCAGTATTGCCAGGATGGTTGCTATGCACGGGCCCACAAAATGTGCTGGATCCTGAACAACAGATACCACTATGCTACTCACAAAATATTCAGCTTTGCCAATGCAGGGTCCGACAGGTTAAGCGTTAAATGTCTTAAGTGGGGTGGATGCTGCGTTACATGGTGGTACCATGTTGCACCATTAGTGAATATTAAAACACCAACCGGCGTAAAAGCATTTGTGTTTGATGCTGCAATGTTCGATCAGCCTGTGCTACTGGCTACCTGGCTCCATGCACAGGAAAATCCTGCTTGCTCTGGTACGGCGCGCGTATCAATGATCAACATCCAGCCAACTGCATCTTATTCGCCTTCAGGTTATTCAGGTTTAACATTCAATACCGACCCAACTTATTCGTCTACCAACAGTACTTTGATCAGTTACTCTACGCGACATACATGTTATTAATCGCTTCTTCTGTAAATAGAAAAATAAACTCAGCATGTTTCAAAAGCATGTTGAGTTTATTTTTTCTGCTCATTTCTTTGCAGTCTTGTTCTGCCCACAAGGGTAGTCGTTCAAAAAAAATGGTGGAGAAACATATGATCGTAGCCAATATCAGAACTGAAAACCCTTCTGATAATTTCATAACTGTATGCTTCCTTGAGTCAGCCCGGTTCTACAAACTTTCCAAAAAATCTAAGCCTGCATATCTGCAGCTCCTGAAAGAATCTGAAAAAAAACAGATGCCTGTTTTGATCTCCCGAACCGACGAAAAATCAGAAGAAATAATAAAAGTTCAGGCACTGAAAAAATAAATCCTCGTCTGATATACATTTGGGGTGCTAAAGCCTTCGCTCCTATTTCGTGTAACAGCACCAATCCCAATTAAATTTGACATAAAAAAACAGGCTTCTTTCGAAAGCCTGTTCAAGTGTTTATCGTAAATAAATTACTTCTTCTTTGTAGTAGTTTCAGCCGCAGGTGCTGGTGCCGGCTCAGTGGCTGAGTGTAGCTTAGCCGTATACTTCTTGATCATTTCTGTAAAATGGTCTTTGTACTTCTTCGGATCAAAATCAAGTACGGTACCACCCGACTCAAAGTGAGTAATAAATATCTGCCCTAGTGCCCATGTAGATCCTGCCGCCAATCCCGGAACAACCAAGCTGCTGGCTATTCCACCTATTATCGGAATAGCTTTTACTATTCTAAGACCTATACCATTACCAATTGTAGTACTCAAATAACCACCTACCATCGATCCTATCACTTCTTTTCCCCAGTTGGCAGAAAATTTGTATCCATAAATTTCACCGATCTTATTCAGCATGTTCAATTGAATAGCTGAGATCGCCGCAAAATCTACTATCGGCACAGGTATAATTCCGGCCGCACCTGTCCACATCATGTAGTTTTTTACTACATCATTCGCCCTATTGAGTTTTGTATAATCAGGTACGTGTTCTTGGTTTTCCATCTTGAATGTTTTTATTAATACAAAACTATTGTAAGCATGTAGTTTCAGCAAGAATTAACTGGCTTTATTTATTATACTATACGTAGCGGTATGGTTTAAGAAATACCCCCATCAGCATCACAAAAATTAGAAACCACCCGTGCCAGGAAGCTTAGATAGTTTTCTTTTCGGCAGGGCTATTAAATAAAAATAGGATGATCAAAGTAACAATTGGCGTAAATATAAGACTTAATATTAATACCCCCCACAAGCCAAGCCTCGTCTTACTACCATAGTATGCAGCTATTACAGACAGTAAGAAATATGCTACGATAAATTGCATGTGCTCTTTTATTTGCCATAAAAATAGTAACATTTTTGGTATTTTCAATAAGATTTTATTCTACAACTGTTTTTCCGCAAACCTAAACACACCTGGATTACTCCCCCTTTCAATTTTATGATTCGATAATAGTGATTTACCATAATTTTAAATTAATTTTTCTATATTGCACTCTCTAAATAAAAAACGACAATATCTTAATATGTAATTAGTTTATGGATATTAAAGTAATGGTTAGTTTTATAAGACGTGAGGCGGGAAATGAAATCCCGAAGCAGGTTTTATTGATGACGCTGATATCCGGATTAGCCCACTCTTCGTTGCTGGCTATAATCAACTATTCAG
>CAIKOJ010000074.1 GCA_903829015.1 uncultured Bacteroidota bacterium | reverse complement strand
CTTAATGAAGTCTTTTAAAATAGCCTTATTGAATTCGTCCTGATTCATGTTTAAGTGCGATATGGGTGGTGCCACCAGATTGATAGAAACCAGTCCGTGTATCATAGACCAGAAGGAGTGTATCTTCAGCCATATCTCCATGCTGTCGGGTTTGAGCCCGGCAATCTGATTGATGGTGGTGGAGATAATGTTTATAAAAGCACTCAGCTCCGGTACCTTAGCCAGACTCTCGCAGGTAGGCATTCCCAAGCCAAACATCAGCTGGTAATACTCCTTATTCTGAAAAGCGAAATCCCAATATGCAATGGCAATACCTTCGAGCTGCTGCTCGGCGTTGGTGTGTTTCGACTTTGCCACTGCCAGACTGTCGGCCAGTAGCTGAAAGCCTTTGCGGTTAAATTCAGATAAGATCGCCTCCTTGTTTTCGAAATGGTCGTACACCACCGGCACACTATATTCTATGGCATCTGCTATCTTACGAATAGACAGGTTTTGCCATCCGTCCTGGTTCACAAGGTCCCAGGCAGCTGTAAGTATGCTATCGCGTACTTCTTTTCTTTGTCTTTCTTTTCGTTCGGTGATGCCCATTTAATTGCCGGGGTAGATTTTTCCTAACAGCGTTAGTAAATTTACGAGCTTTTATGAAGCCGCCAAATAAATTAGATATATAGGGGAATAAGCGGGGTTGATAGAATAGGGATTGCCAGAAAGATTGTTGCCCGTGTGCTGGGAGTAACCTGCAGGAAAAACTAAAGCAATTATAGGGTTCAAAACCCTACGCAATGGGAATCAAATAGCTGTAATTTAACCACCCAAAATCAATGAGTGTTCAGGAACAACACGTATTATTTCCGTTACTTTGCCCACTGAAAATATGAAAAACCTGCTTTTACTTTTTGTGTTGTTTTGCAGTCTTCGGCAGGCGAGTGCTCAGGTGAGTAACGATCTTGCGGCCGATGGACTGAAAGGCAAGGTAAGAATGGTAACGGAAATGGAATATGGTGATGCCGCCCTGAAAAAGCCTTTCATGAAGAACATTGATGAATATGATAAAAGGGGGTATCTGACATCTTCGGTGCATCACGACTATACGCTGAATCTTCATTTCAGGAAAGTGATGAAATACGATACAGCAGCAACCGGACAGATAGCGCAGCGAAGGGAATATGACGATACTGGAATGCTGATGCGCACCGTGACCTACACACACGATTCTCAGGGCAGGGTAGCGGTTGAAGAGGATCACAGGTATTACGATGGCAAAGAAACCGTGTATAGAAATGAGTACACCTACGATAAGAAAGGCAATAAAATTGAAGATCAGAGATACTGCAACAAGGTGCCAAGCCACAAGGTGGTTTATACCTACGATACCGAAGGGAAAATAAATGCCAGCAGGACATATAATGTCAGGAAGCAGTTGGTGGAACAATGCGATTATTATTACTTCAGAAGCAATGAATGGGTGCAATGCGAGAAGCAGTGTGATAGCGTTCGTGCGCATGTTTTCAGAGCCATAGATAGTCTGGGTAAGATTACCGAGAAGACAACTTATGCCGGAGGCTACTCGAAGTACGCTACCGAATCAAACTCTGAATTTGATCATTATGGCAACTGGCTGCAACAAAGCACAGAGGGTAATCTTACTGAGCATTTTTATGTGCGTCGAAAGATCGAGTATTATAAGTGAGCATGGGTTGGGGTGCAGTTGTAAGGCTCTTTTATCAGCAATTTTCAGTACCATTGTAACGGGTATATTTAAGCGAAGATTGTGCGCTTAGGGAATTTAGTGAGTATCATCAGTACAAAATTCAAGCAGATGGATAATTATAGGGTCAGGGTAGTTTACAACCAGCGAACTTTACTGGCGATTTTTGTGCTGCCGTTGCTGCTAAGTGCCGTTTTGATTTTCGGAACATTATATGGTCCAAAACTCCCCGAATGGACCATATTACCTATAGTGGCGGTATCATTGTCTATTACCATTGCCGTAACGTTGTATCTATTGAAAAAGACGTCGCCAAAAGCAACAGTAGAATTAGATGGCGAAGGATTTCATGTTCGGTTTGATGAGCAGAATTTTTACACACCTGATTCCTTTTACATTAAGATGAGTGAATTGGTCAATTATTATGCGTACGAACTAAGCGGTAACACTTCGCTTTCCTTCAAGACATCTGTTAAGCCTCCACAGTTTAATTTCACACCTGCCGGAAAATCAACGGAAGAAATGGCTTCGTTCGAAGCCTTAATGGAAGTGTTTCAGGAAAAGGTTGATAAAAACAATCAGTTGGAAGCGGGCGAGAAAAAGGTGATCTCTACAAAATCTATTTATGAAACCTGGTGGGCAAGGGCATTGTCTTTGGGTGTTGTGATCATGCTGGTCACGTTTTCATTCCTGAAGTTGGTTTCAAATGCGGCATCCGGTGTGTCGTGGTTGCGTTTGCTGGTACTGGTTTTTCTTTCTGCGCCATTCTTGTTGAAAGTCTATTCGGGGCTTAAAAAGAAATAGCACACGGTTCAAAGTGGAAATCCATACTTGGAGTTATGAAAAAATATTTGTGAGAAAGGCTAAAACATAGCAAAAAATCCCTTACATTAGCGGTGTTAACAAATCAAACAGAAATTATGGTTCGATATTTATTATCATTTGTTTTATGTGCTTTTCTGATATGTGTTAATGGCGGAGTCGTCTTTGCACAACCAACTTCAGTGAGTGTAGGAGCATCGGTGAATCCAATTTGCGTTGGGAGTAGTACGGTGTTAACTGCAACTGTTACAGGCACCGGGCCATTTACTTATTCGTGGGCACCATCAACAGGTTTGTCTACAACAACCGCTGCGTCTGTAACTGCGAGTCCTTTAACAACTACCACTTATACCATCACTGCTACAAACGGCACATCAATGTCGAGCACTATAAGGGTAACTGTTAATCCACTACCTACAATAAGCACGGGTACTGCTGTAACCATTTGCGCAGGGTCTTCTACAGTATTGGCTGCAAGCGGTGGCATCAGTTATTCATGGGCTCCGTCAACCGATCTGTCTTCTACTGTGGGCAGCAGTGTTGTTGCCACCCCTACTTCTACTACATCTTACACAATTACAGGTACTAATAGTTTTGGATGCACCAATTCTATTGTCAATACAGTATCTGTAGATCCACTGCCACCGGTATTTGTTAGCCCCGATGTCTCCATATGCCCCGGTAGTTCTACTGCTTTATTTGCAGGTGGTGCGGTTACTTACAGTTGGTCGCCTGCAGGTGGGTTGTCAGCAATTGTAGGTAGTTCAGTGGTCGCGAATCCGGCTATCACAACAACTTACATCGTAACCGGCAGAGGCCCCAATGGCTGTACCAGCACCGCACCTGTTACTGTAACAGTACTTCCGTTGCCTACCATCTCAGGTACGGTTGGTGCAGAGGTGTGTTCAGGTTCTTCAGTTGCATTGTCGGCTAGCGGAGCAATATCTTATGAGTGGAGTCCTGGTGCTACATTGTCTACCACAGTGGGTTCGAGCGTTACAGCTTCGCCAACTTCCAGCACCATTTATACCGTTACAGGTACCGACGGTAATGGTTGTGTGAACTGGAATGTTGTTCCAGTAACTGTTCATGCGTTGCCTTACATTTTCCCGGTATCAGCACCCGGTATTTGCGTGGGTTCATCTACCACATTGTCTGTATCAGGCAGTGCGTCTATGGTATGGTCACCATCAACGGGTCTGGCAAGCACCAGCGGTGCGGTAGTTACGGCTAGTCCTACTTCTACTACTACTTATACGATTACAGGAACTGATTCGCATGGCTGTATGAATGCTGCTACACTTACCCTCACGGTTTATCCTTTACCTCCGGTTAGTGCAGGTTCGAACGTATCTATCTGCAACGGATCTTCAACCACATTAACAGGCAGTGGTGCCCGTTCTTACATCTGGACTCCGGGCTATGGGCTTTCCGGTACTACCGGAGCCGTTGTTAATGCACATCCGGCAACTACAACAACTTACACGCTTACCGGTCTGGACATTTGTTACAACAGAGCAACAGTGACTGTGTTTGTAAATCCATTGCCTACGGTGGTGGGTACTGGTGCTACAGTATGTATGGGTAATTCTGCTGCCATCGGTGCTACTGGTGCGTCAACTTATACCTGGGCACCTGCAATAGGGTTGTCGTCTACGGTAGGCAGCAGTGTTACTGCAAATCCTACCAGCAATATTATTTATACGGTTACGGGTACGGATGCTTATGGTTGTGTATCGAGAGCAACTGCACCTTTTAATGTGAATTTGCTGCCTGTTATGGCAACTAGTCCGGGTGCAACCTATTGTGATGGTGGGTCTGCTACCATTACTGCTTCGGGTGCATATACTTATTCATGGGCACCTGCAGCAGGCTTGTCTACAACAGTTGGTAGTACCGTGGTTTCACGTGCCAGTACAACAACTATTTATACCGTTACCGGTACCAGCCCATTTGGTTGCACAAGCACAGCCTCAGTTGGCATCACTGTTAGTCCGTTGCCAACGGTATATAGCGTAACAGGTGGTGGTACTTTTTGTGCAGGTGGCATTGGTGTTCCTGTAGGCCTTTCTGGTTCACAGGGTGGTTTAGACTATAAATTATTGAACGGCGGAATCTATACAGGCATCAGCAGAACAGGCAGCGGTTCATCGCTCGATTTCGGTCATCCGTCATCCAGCGGTTACTATACCGTGAAATGTACCAACATCGCTACCGGATGCTGGGATACCATGACAGGTGGAGCAACCATCCTCATCAATCCAATACCTGCTGCTGGGTCAGTAACCGGTGGTGGTAATTACTGTGTTGGTGGAACAGGTGTGCATGTTGGCATGATAGGAACGGTGAGTGGTGTTGACTACCAGTTGTACAGAGATACAACTGCGATAGGCTCGCCTGTAACCGGCAGCGGTGTACCAATTGATTTTGGACTGCAAACAACTGCAGGCAACTATACTGCAGTTGCAACCAATCCGCTTACAGGTTGTACCAATAACTCGGCTGGCAGTGCTACTGTAGGTACATTGCCTTTGCCCACCCCATTTGCGGTTACAGGTGGCGGTGCATATTGCCAGAGTGGCACAGGCGTGCATATCGGACTTATAGGGTCTCAGATAGGTGCGTATTACCAGGTATATCTGGGCGGCGGTGCAGTTGGCACATCAAGGATCGGGCTTGCTACTGCTTTGGATTTTGGTTTGTTTACTTCTCCTGGTGTTTACACAGTAGAGGCTGTCAACTCGATTACTCATTGTAAAAACGATATGAGCGGAAGTGCAACAGTTACCATCAATCCAACACCAGTTATTACCGGTACATCAATGATATTGCACAATGTAACCACTACTTTGAATGCAACGCCATCGGGTGGTACATGGAGCAGTCAGAATCCAACAGTTCTGCAGATCAGCCCATCGCTGGGCGTGGTTACAGGTATTGCATTGGGTGCAGGTAATCTTACTTATACACTGCCAACAGGCTGTTACAGCACACATTATATTACAGTTGCGTTCAACGTAGGTGTCAATGAAATTGAATTGCTGGGTGATGTTTCGTTGTCTCCTAATCCAAATAATGGATCGTTTGCATTAAACGGATCGTTTGCAGATATGTCTGAAATTGCAGCGACTGTGCAGATCACTAATATGGTAGGCCAGATAGTAACCAGCCGTAATGTAGCTATCAGAAACGGTGCGGTGAACGAACGCATTGACATTGGTAGTCTTCCGAACGGAATGTACCTGCTGAACTTTTCAACTGCTGCAGGCAGCAAAGTGATTAAGTTTATTAAGGAGTAAGAGTTGAAAGGTTTTAGGCCAGGTGAATCATTCGGCCCGACGCTTTGGCATAGTCAACCCGCTGAATACCATTGCAAAATCCGGCTTGTACCGGTCAATCAGTCAAAGTATCAGAGAACTACTACATAAGCAGTATATCTGCAAGGCAAAATAAGAAAGGCTGCAATTTGCAGCCTTTCTTATTAGTATCGATTATCCTGTAAGGATAGAGTAGTGTTATTTTTTCAGGTCAAAGAAGCCGTTGGTAATACTTACTGATTGTCCGTTCCCATTCACACCATGGAAGTAAAACTCACCGGCAAAACGAACTGTATCATTCCTTGAAATATACACACCTCCTGAATTGCCAAGCGCACTCTGGTAATAGCTATTTGCAGAGTAAAAGCTATCCAACTGAAGCCACTGGCCTATACAACTATACTGGTGAAATCCCATGCTATAAACATTGCCCTGCCATGTGTCTTTAAAATACAGAAAAAGAGCCTGTTTGTCTTTGAAAGCATAAACGGTATTGTTGCCCGAAGTATCCATAAAGTAAAATGCTGAATCTGCCACCCAAAGCGCACCGTTTATGTTTAAGCTAACGGGTGTAACACCAGACCAGTTAAACTGTGATGCAGTAAGCGGGTTGAGCGGATTAATAGCACCGTTGGTAGGGTTGTTGGGATTAGCTTTGTAATCGCCATTGTTGCAGGCTACCAGTAAGAAGCTAAATGACAAAATGAATAAGGCTGAGATGGCGTTTCTTATCATGAGTTATTTTTTGCCCGATAAAGATACTAAGGCTTCAGTATAATACAAAAATATTATTTTTGGTTGTTTCATCTATTACAAACTACATGAGTCTATACCGTATCCTTACTGCTACGTTTTTCCTCTTCATTTCTTTCCAAACATATGCGGGAACCACTATCAAGGGTATAGTTTATGATGCAAAATCTAAAGAGTCTGTGCCTTTTGCTACGATCAGATTTGGCAACACGGGTCAGGGTATGGTAGCAGATCTGTATGGCAAATTTGAGATTCCGGAGAAGTATGTCGCTGAGTTGCCTTTTATAGAAGTCTCAGGAACGGGTTACAAAAAACAACATATTGATCACCCGGCCGAAGTACTGAACATTTTTCTTGTGCAGGATGATAATACCCTCGGCGAATTCTCTTTTACTCCGCCTTACGAGAAGATGCGCAGGATCATTAATAAAGCCATTGCCAATAAACCACAAAACAACCCGGATAATTATGACTGGTACAGGTGCCATGTATATTATAAGATGCTGGTAGATGCTTCATTGCCTGATTCAATGGCCAATGAAACTTCGAAGAAGATCAACAGCCTGGTGGCGTTTTTTACAGACCAGCACTTGCTGATGTCTGAGTCTTACAGCATACGCACCTGGAGAAAGCCAAAGCAGCTGCAGGAAGATGTACTTGCTACAAGATTTTCTGGCCTCACAAAGTCGTCATTTACCAGTCTCATCACAGATTTTCAACCATTTCACGCCTACGACGACTACCTGAAATTAAATGGCAAAGACTATCATAGTCCGGTTAGCAAGGGGTTTGAGCAGAACTACATTTTCAATCTGAGCGATGAATTCATGCAGGATAACGACACTGTTTGGGTGCTGAGTTTTATACCGAGGGGTAACCGATCCAATGGGATAGTTGGGAAAGTATATGTGAATTCGGACGGATATGCAATTTCGCAGATCACAGCTAGAACAAGCGATACCGCCCTGACCATGAATGTGAAAATAGAGCAACAGTACGAAAGGGTGGCCTGGGGCGAAAATGGTAGGAGGTGGTTTCCGGCACACCTTAATTATGTACTGGAGTTTAAGATCAAAACCCTTAAAAGAGACATATGCTACCACATGAGGGGGAATTCGAAAATTGATTCGCTGAACTGGGTAGAAGATCAAAATTTCAGATTTGACAAGGCGCATACCGTGCGGCTGGCAGATAAAGCAGATGCACTGACCGATCAGGCTTGGGCTGGGTACCGACCTGAGTCACTCAGCACTAAGGAGCAAACCACCTACCGTGTAATAGATAGTATAGGCAAAGACGCAAAGGCTGACCAGCTAATAACATATGTATCTAAACTACCTGATGGCAAGGTGCCTATAGGACGAATTGATTTAGCAATCAACCGGTTATTCAGCACAAATGCATATGAGAACATGAGGCTTGGATTGGGAGCGCAAACAAATGAGCAATTAATTAAATGGCTTTCTGTTGGTGGCTGGGCCGGCTATGGCCTTCGCGACTACCAATGGAAATACGGTGCTTTTGCAGAAGCGTATATAGATAAATACAAAGAATTTGTGATAAGGGCAGGTTATAGCAAAGACCTGAGCGAGCCCGGCAGGGTGCACCTGAATCGTGATTTGGATAAAAACTATCTAAAGTCGCTATTGCTGAGCAGGGTAGACGAGGTGACTGAGTATGCGGCATCTGTAAAGAAAAAGCTGGGCTACCTAGATGTAGAGCTTGCAGGTAAAATGCAAGACTATGTGCCCATGTACAAATATCACCTGTCGGTAAACGGCAGCGATATCTACACCTTCTCAGCCAACGAGGCATCGCTGAGTTTGCGCTATGCATTTGCCGAGCGTACTGCGCCATTCTTTGGGATGTACACCCGCAGCGGCCGTAATAACTATCCGGTGTTATATTGTAAATTCACAAGTGGGGTGATAAATGGTAATAAAACAGAACTTACTTATAATCAATTGCTTGCGGCTGTTTACTTGCAGCAGCACATTAATAGAATAGGGCAGGAGCGCGTACTGGTAGAGGCTGGAAAATCGTGGAGCGACGGACCGCTGCCGCTTAGCAAACTCTTTGCAGGTAATGGGTTTAAGTACGAAAGTAAGAGTAATATCGGCTTCTACACTTTTGGCGGACTGATGGCTATGTATCCGTATGAATATTATTCAGATCAGTTTGTACATGCAATATGGCGACACGATTTTGACTGGAAGTTGTTTGTGTTGCAGAATAAAAAGAGTGTGGAGAGCCTGGCTCCTAATCTGGCGGTACAGTACAATATGCTCTATGGTACGCTTGATCACAAGGGGGCACATAGGGATGTTGCATTCTCAGTGCCAGACAAAGCCTACCACGAGGTAGGCCTGATTCTGAACAATCTCATCAGGTTACGTTTCCTGAATCTGTATTATGTCACCTGCAGCGTGGGTTATTTCTACCATGTGGAGCCGGGTGATTTTAACGACAAGAATGGCAGAATAGTTTATGGGTTTGGGGTGGAGCTGTAGTTTTGAAGGGGGAGATAGTTGATAGTAGATAGTAGATAGTCTGAAGCTGAAAATAGGAAACCCGCCGGCGGAAGTAAACCTCTACTCATCGCCGGCAAGGGTATAGTATAGATGTACAAATACCACCCGAACAGCCTTTGGGTAGGTGCATACAAATTCCAACAGCCTGGACGGCTGCATATAACTAAAATCTGCAATAAAGAGATGACTACTCCTTCATGTCTTTGTAAGCGATCTTTCCCAATACACTTACCTGACCATCTTTGGGATTGTAGCCCATAATAAAGCAGTTACCACTCATGCCCGAAACAACAAATACCGGACCGGCTACGATCATACCGTTTGGCAAAGTAGCAGGTGTCTGCGCTGTAGCTTTATTGCTCTTAGTAGAATAGATAAGCAGGCTAAACGAGCAAACAATAAGGCTGATGCCTAATGCGATGTTGAAAAATTTCTTTGAGGTTTCCATAAAATGTTTTTTGGTTTTTAATACTTGTGAATGTACAATTATAACGCTGGAATATGTGTAACAATCTATGTAAATTATTATTTTCGTAATCTCCATGGGTTACTGTTGAGAAAATCTCAATAAAGGCATATAGGGTACGTTCATACGGTCAGCGCAAAAAAGCGGTGCTGACCGCATGAACAACTTCGAAAAGCGTTGGGAACGTAGAGCCAAATATCAGTTTTGAAAAAAATAGTAAATTTACACAAATGAAAAACTTAATTGCGCTCGATGAGTTTGTAACGGTTGATAAGGAAACGGCAGGTGGTGTTCCGGTTTTCAAGGGCACAAGGGTTGCTGTTCAAACGCTTTTCGATCACCTGGAAGACAGTTCATTGGAAGAGTTTCTGCAAGGGTTTCCTTCTGTGTCAAGGGTGCAGGCCGAGGCTGTGATTGAGTATGCGGCATCCTCCCTTATTTCAGAGTTTGTTGCATGAAGATACTGCTCGACGAAAATATTGATGTTCGGTTCAAAAGGCTGTTTCCCGCCGACATCCACGAGGTCTATACTATAAGAGATATGGGCTGGACCGGAGTGAAAAACGGTGCTTTATTGAAGTTACTTGAAGAGCATGGGTTTGATTGCTGGATAGTTGTAGATAAGAATCTGCCTTACCAGCAGAATCCGGCTAAGCTGCCTTGTCTGGTCATAGTTCTTGATGTTTTCAGAAATACCCTGAAACACATAGCGCCACTTATCTTGGTCATTTTGACAAGGTTATCTGAAGTTACCATCAACAAAATAATTGTTATTTCTGAGGAAAAATGATGTTCGTTGTGCATTTCGTGAATCTGCAGCGGCATGGAGGTTCGGAATACTGTTAGCTATCGGTAAGTTACTATTTGTTGTGGGCAAACATACAACCAACGCATCTTTTTTTCTGTATCGAATAATACAAAGAATGGAGTTGTCTCCGTCTCCGCCGAGTGTCCTTTTTCAGGCACTCGGCGACATCAAGGTACATAAGTTCGGGCATATACTTCATCTAAATCTCCCTGATTCCGCCAACTCCTCAGCTAACGCACTGTGCCTACAGTTCAGAGAGACATCGGCGTGGACACTCGCGGAGGACGGAAAGGTGAAGAAATTAATGAATTATCTCTATTTTTTTGCTCAACAGCCCGGTAGGTGTTCTGGATAAAAGATTGTAGCAGCCTGTAGGCACATCAGCATGTATTTCAATTATTTTGTTGGTATTGGCAGTAAACTCATGCACTTTTTCTCCTGTCATACTCATTAAGTTCAAAACCAAAGGCATTGTTTCCGCGCCCTTTATTTCCACAAAAAATTGACCACCTGAGGGGTTGGGGTATTCTTCCATCACAGTTTCAGAAATGTACTGGTCATCTACAAATACGGTTGTCTGTATTTTTCTTATAGTATGGTTGGCAAACTCAGCAATAAAAATACTACCTGATCTGTCGGTAGCTACGCCAAGTGGGTTTTTCAATTTGGCATTTATAGCTGTGCCACCATCTCCGCTGTATCCCGGTATTCCGGTTCCTGCTATAGTACTTATATACCCCCCTATCTATTCTTCTAACTACATGGTCATTAGGATCACAGATATATAATTCTCCGTAATTGTTAATTGCAAGGCCAGCTGGGCCTTTTACCTGGGCTGCTGTTGCTGGCCCATTGTCGCCGGTATATCCCGGCATTCCATTGCCAGCCAATGTTGTAATGATTCCCGCTGCATCTACTTTTCTTATTCTGTTACCTGTCCACTCGGCTATATATAAATTACCCACCTTGTCCACCGCCACTCCATAGGGCTCTTTTACCATGGCCGCTGTTGCAGATCCTCCGTCACCAACAGAGGTTCCGGATCCAGCTACAGTAGTAATTATTCCGGTGGTGCTGATTTTACGTACCCTGTTATTCCCAAAGTCGGCAAAGAATACATTGCCCATTGTATCTACTGCTATCCCATGTGGTCCGGCTATCTCAGCGGTTGTACCGGGTCCGTTATCTCCGCTAAAAGCATAGGTGCCGGTACCTGCTATAGTGTTCATAACCCCGGCAGTATTTACTTTCCAAATTCGGTTCCCACCATCATCTGCCAGAAATAAATTACCGTATTTATCAAGTGCTACCCCACCTATGTTCCCAATTTGCGCATCAGTAGCCAGCAGCCCTTCGCCACTGTATCCCGGCACGCCCGTTCCGGCTACGGTGGTAATAATTCCCAGTGTATTTACTTTTCTTACTCTGTAGTTTTCATAGTCTGCGATGTACACATTACCAATCGTATCAACAGCAAGAAAAGTTGGTCTGCTAAGCCGCGCATTTGTAGCAGGTATATTATCGCCGTTATAGCCCATAGTATCATTGCCGGCTATGGTGCTTATGATCTGAGCGCTGCCAGTTGCATACCCTGCTAAGAATATGAAGAAAAAAAAGTAAAACGAGTTTTTCATGCTGTTGTATTTATGCTGTTTGTAATTACTCCCGCATATAAGACGTAATATTGCCATCATTTCTTTGGTTTAAAGATTTTTTTCATCTCCGCCGAGTGTCCTTTTTCAGGCACTCGGGGGAATCAGGGTACCGAAGTTGAAATATAAAATCCACAGCTCAACGGTTTATTTTAACCGAAAATAATAAAATTCCTTAATGAAGTAAGCCAACCCATTAACCCAAAATAAATACACCATTTTATTTGGAATATTCAAATAATTAACCTATGTTTGCAGTCGCAGAGATAGTGCATGTTCATGTGCAATCCTGCATCCTTAGGCGCCATTTCTGGCACCAGAAGCAACCGGAAGAAAACCAGAAGTAACCGGAAATACAAACTACTGATAATCAATCAATTAATTTTTTCAGCCCATTTTTCTCGCAATCCGAAGTTGGAGAAAATCTGCCAATTTCAGGACGACAAGCATTGTAAATCCGTGCAATCTGTGTAATCCGAAAAATCCGTGATTCAGACGAAAATACCCCACCTGCGGCATTAATGGGGAATTTTACGTACGCAAATCATTGATTATCAAACAATATCTGTGCAATTTTGTTTTTTGTACAAGAGTGGGGCATTTTTAGAATTGCAAGTGGGAATGGTGTAGTACTGCCCCTATTTCGATTGAGTATTAATATGGGTTTTCAGTAAACCAAAAGAAATATTGACAATGTGCAACAATAAATAAATACCAAGGAAAATGTCCCTTTTGAAAAAAAGTTTTATAAAT
>CAIKOJ010000073.1 GCA_903829015.1 uncultured Bacteroidota bacterium | reverse complement strand
CAATTAACTCAAACAAACAAAAACTAAACAAAATGAAAAACATCGTAAAATCACTCGCAATCACTGCCGCTGTATTAGGTTTCGCTAACAGCACATTCGCACAGGCTTCTGCTACAGCTTCTGTAACAGCAAACATCATTACTCCAATTACTATCGTTAAGACAGTTGATATGAATTTCGGTAACGTAGCGGTTTCTGCTACAATCGCAGGTACTGCTGTATTGGCTCCTGCAGGTACACGTACTGCCGGTGGTGCTGGTGGTGTTACTTTACCAGCTAACACAGGTACTGTTACTGCTGCAACTTTCACAGTATCAGGTGAGCCTACTTTCACTTATGCTATTACTCTGCCAAGCTCTGCTACCATCACTGATGCGAGCTCACATACAATGACTGTTAACTCTTTCACCAGCAACCCATCTTCTACAGGTGTATTAAGCGGTGGTGGTTCTCAGACACTTACTGTAGGTGCTACACTTAACGTACTGGCTGGTCAGGCTTCAGGATCTTACACAAATGCTACTGGTGTACCAGTAACAGTAAATTATAACTAAGATAATAACTAAGAATGTTTAGTGAAGTCTATTGTATACGAACAATAGCAAGTAAAATAGAAGTAGCAATTAGTTGTTAGAATAAAAAAACGCCCCCACAAAGGGCGTTTTTTTTGATTTGGGTTGATGAAGAGAACATACGTGGGGTATTTTACGAGAGAATTGCATTATATTTGCTCTACACCTCAGCAGACAACCCGTTCGGGAACTGCCCTGAAGTGGTCTCAATAACATCTTTTCTTTAGCATAACAAAATTTTGATGGAATATAATACAACGCGCAGCAAATTGCTGATGCCTGAATATGGGCGTAATGTGCAAAAAATGATTGAGTACCTGGTTACGGTTGATGACAGGGAAAAAAGACTGAAGCAGGCAGAGGTGATCATAGAATTAATGGGCACCCTGAACCCGCACCTTAAAACGATTGAAGATTACAAGCATAAACTCTGGGACCATCTGTTCCAGATGACGGATTTCAATCTCGATGTGGATGCACCATACCCGTGCCCTACACCGGAGATGATCTATAAGAAACCGGAAGCGCTGCCTTATCCGCAACAGAAGTTTCCGCACAGGCATTTGGGTAAGAATATACAGGGCTTATTGTCGAGGGCAATGGATGAGGAGAATGAGGAAACAAAGCAGGGACTTACCCAGGCTATTGGCTACTATATGAAACTTGCCTATGCCAACTGGCACAAAGAACCTGTGCATGACGACATGATCAAGAATGAACTGGCAGAAATAACGGGTGGCAAACTTGCGTATGAGACAGGAGGGTACAAGGTGCATTTTGAACCCACCAGGACTTTCAAGTCGAGAAATAATAACAACAACAATAATAACAACAGGAATTTTAAAGGCAACAATCAGGGCGGACAAGGTGGCCAGCGCAATAATAACTTCAGGGACAATAACGGAGGTGGCGGTGCCGGATATGGCGGTGGATTTAACAAGAACAGGAAATTTAAGAATAAGAATAAACAACAGTAGCCGGTTATGAATGCATTTGAGATAAGGGGAGGTAAATCTTTAAATGGCACAATCGTTCCGCAGGGGGCCAAAAATGAGGCACTGCAGGTATTGTGTGCTGCACTGCTCACCGATGAAGCCGTAACACTTAGCAATGTACCTGATATTGTAGACGTGAACACGCTCATTGAGTTGCTCGTGGACATGGGCGTGAGCGCTGTGCGACCCAATAACAACACCATTATACTCAAGGCAGATAAAATAGACCCGGACTATTTTACTACTCATGCATTTAAAAAGAAATCGGGCAAGCTGAGAGGTACAGTAATGCTGGCGGGTCCTTTACTGGCGCGGTTTGGGAAGGCATATATACCGCAGCCCGGTGGAGATAAAATAGGCAGAAGGAGGCTGGATACACACATCAGAGGGTTCGAGAAGTTGGGGGTGGATTTTGTGTATGATGCAGACAATCAGATGTTCAGTCTGGATGCGGTAAACGGACTAAAGGGTGTGAAAATGCTGCTGGAGGAGCCGTCTATCACAGGCACAGCCAATCTGGTAATGGCCGCGACCATGGCCGAGGGGACAACCACTATTTACAATGCGGCATGTGAACCATATATTCAGCAACTATGCCGGATGCTGATCAGCATGGGTGCAAAGATCAGTGGTATAGGTACCAACCTGCTTATCATTGAAGGCGTAAAAAAACTGGGCGGCTGCTCGCACAGGCTGCTGGCAGATATGATCGAGGTAGGATCGTTCATTGGGCTGGCGGCGATGACTGCGAGTGAGATCACGATTAAAAATGTGGATGCAGAGCATCTGGGTATAATACCCGAAACATTTCAGCACCTGGGTATAGATCTGAAGATTCAGGGAGACGACATTTATATACCTGCACAGGAGCACTACCGGATACAGAAGTTCATAGACGGTTCTATACTTACAGTGTATGACCATCCGTGGCCGGGACTAACGCCTGACCTGCTGAGTATAGTACTGGTGCTGGCAACACAGGCCAAGGGAACTGTGCTGGTGCACCAGAAGATGTTTGAGAGCAGGCTCTTCTTTGTAGACAAGCTGATAGAAATGGGTGCCCAGATAGTGCTGTGCGATCCGCACCGTGCAGTGGTTATAGGACTGGACAAGCAGATGCCTTTAAGAGGTATCAACATGGTATCACCCGATATACGTGCGGGTGTGGCACTGCTGATTGCCGCACTCTCTGCCACAGGTAAAAGCATCATTCAAAACATACACCAGATAGACAGGGGGTATGAACGCATAGACGAGCGCCTGAATGCGCTGGGGGCGGATATTAAGAGGGTGAATCTTTCCTAATTCCAGACTTTAAAAGTGTTCGGTGCGTTATTACCACTGGTTTCACCGGTGGTAATAACGTTTTACCATTATGGGGTAATGACATCAGTACGTTGATTGTACTGAAGGTATAGAAAGATGAAGGACTTATCTACGCATGATAATCCAATTTGCAATCGAGAATTTGGTTGCTTGTAATAATCCCAATTAGAGACACCTGATTCGACAACTACGCCGCACTCGTTTCAAAAGGCCTTTTAGAAACTCCGTTGCGCAGCTCCTGCGCATCTTTTGCGGCTTTTACAAATGCTACAAAGAGTGGGTGCGGATTCTCTACTGTGCTCTTATATTCGGGGTGAAACTGTACACCGATGTAGAAAGGATGGTCTTTCAATTCCACTATCTCTATCAGGTTGGTATTTGGGTTTTTGCCCACTGGTATCAGTCCGGCCTGTTCGTATGCTTCCTGGTAAGTATTGTTGAATTCGTAGCGGTGGCGATGACGTTCGGTAATATTGGTTGAGCCGTAGATCGAAGCGGTAACACAATCGCTGTTCAGTACACACTCATAACTGCCCAGGCGCATTGTGCCGCCTTTCTGCGTAATGGCTTTTTGTTCCTCCATCATACAGATAACACCCTGATCTGTATCGGGGTCCATTTCTGTTGAGTGGGCTTTGGGCATATTCAGCACATTGCGTGCAAATTCCACACAGGCCATCTGCATACCCAGGCAAATACCAAAGAAAGGTATTTTGTTTACCCGTGCATAACGGATTGCATCGATCTTGCCTTCTATGCCGCGGCTGCCGAAGCCCGGGGCCACCAGCACAGCATCGAGGTTGTTGAGTTTTTCGCGGGCGTTTTCTTTTGTCAGGTACTCAGAGTGAATGTTCTTTACTTCCACTTTACACTCGTTCATTGCACCAGCATGTATGAGTGCTTCCAGTATTGATTTGTAAGCGTCTTGCAGCTCCACATATTTGCCTATAAGACCTATGGTTACTTTGCTCTTGGGGTAGCGGAGTTTGTTCAGGAATTCTTTCCATTTCACCAGTTCCGGCTCTTTGCCCAGCGGCAGTTTCATTTTTTCGAGGCAGATCACATCCAGTCTTTCGCGCATCATCTCCAGCGGAACGCCATAGATAGTATCGGCATCCAGTGCCTCGATAACTGCATCGAGTGTTACGTTGCAGAAGAGGGCTATTTTTCTTTTGAGGTCTTTATAAAGTGGTTCTTCGGTACGGCAAACCAGCACATCGGGGTTCAGTCCGTGCTCACTCATCATCTTCACTGAGTGCTGGGTAGGCTTGGTTTTCAGTTCTTTTGCTGCTTTAAGGTAGGGTATCAGTGTGAGGTGTACCACCAGGCAATTCTCATCGCCCATTTCCCACTTAAGCTGGCGAACCGCCTCTATGTAAGGAAGTGATTCTATATCACCAACGGTGCCTCCAAGTTCTGTTATAACTATATCGAACTTGCCGTCTTCGCCCAGCAATAACATGCGGCGCTTGATCTCATCAGTAATGTGTGGTATCACCTGAACGGTTTTACCCAGGTAGGCACCTTCGCGCTCTTTATTGATCACATGCTGGTATATGCGGCCTGTAGTAACGTTATTGGCCTGAGAAGTATGCGTATTGAGGTAGCGCTCGTAGTGACCCAGATCCAGATCGGTTTCGGCTCCGTCTTCTGTTACATAGCATTCGCCATGCTCGTATGGATTGAGTGTGCCGGGATCAACATTGATGTACGGATCGAATTTCTGAATGGTGGTGGTATAGCCGCGGGCCTGAACTAATTTTGCAAGCGAAGCTGCGATAATTCCTTTTCCTAAAGATGAAGTAACACCACCGGTTACAAAAATGTACTTTGTCATAACGCTCCTGATTTTTGACGACCGGTGCGCAGCTATGTTATCAAAAAAATTTGGGAAATTTAGCTCTTGCGGTCAAACAAAGGTACGTTTGTTATTTGAAACTGAAAAGCAAAATAACATGGTAATGAAAAACGTCGCCGACATTTGCCGGATTTGGGTATCCGGCGCTTATTTTTCTTTAATATCAGTTAAAAGATTACTGCATTCATTTTACTTCTTATCACTTTTCACAAATTTGTCAATCCATTTCTTCGACATAAAGGGTCGTTCTACATAAAGGAAGAAAACGGATGAGATGAGAAGTATAGGAATGATAAGCAGAATGAACTGGACGAATAAGTTGGGCAGGTAATAGTGAGTAAAATGAACTTTTACTGTGATTCTGCCCACCATAGAAATTACAGAATAATGGATGAGGTATAAGGTATAGCACATACCGCCTATAATGGGAACGAACTTATAGCTGAATACTTTCTTTACGATCTCGTTTCTGAGAATTATGCAATAAAACAATCCAATCATAAAAGGAAACGCTACGGACATGCCTAACTCGACAGGGTCGAACTCTCTGGCGTAGGGTGGAAAAGTTTGTTCCCATTTGGGCATCAGGAACATGATCAGAAAAACAATGGGGGCCAAAAGCGATATCCATTTTTGCCTAAAGAAATTGACAGCAACACCACACACGTAAAGGTCGGCTACCAGAATACCTATCAAAAAATGCTGGGCATGGCCGTAGATACTTAAAAAGGTAGGTGGGTAAAAATACTGCAATACAGGAAAGGCGATAATCGACAGTACCAAAAGAGCCCTTCTGGCAACATGAGGCAAAGCGAATATCCGGAATATGAATGGAGCAATTGAGTAAAATTGTATTTCTATCTCAAGGGTCCACGCTACTACAGTAACCCAGGGGGTTTGATGGTAGATCAGGTCGTGAGAATAGATCAGCGAAGCCCCCAGACTAGGCAGGAGCGTTTGAAAATCATAGTTACCTATGGCTATCTGCGCGAAGAAAATGCAGATCATAACAATGAAATAAGGCGGCTCTAATCTGGTGACACGTCTTATATAGTATTGCTTGAGATTGATCTTTTTGCCCTGGTTGATGTAATAGTTTGCAAACGGGATAGATAATATAAAGCCGCTGATAGCGAAAAACAAAGGAACGCTTCTGTCTGCATTATCGAAAAACCGATTGAACCAAAAATAATCGGCAGGGTCATCGACCATCTTGAAATTGCTATTTTTTAAGGAATCAAGAAAATAGCCCCGGATATGGAAAAGTGTCACCAGTACAACCGAAAGAAACCTCATTCCATCTAACTCCGCAAGGTAAAGCTGGTTAGATGTTATCCGGCGAAATTTATTTGATAAATAAGTCAGCATGCAGTTTTCCTCCGGTAAAAGAGTAAAAGTAATGAAGAAATTAATAGTTTTTCATTGTACAGTTGTTTCCTGCGATTCTAAGTGCTGCGCCGCTTTATTTGGAATCAGGGAGTGGTACAATAAATTATTTAAAATAGGCGTCGGTCTGATATTAACAGCAAACGAGCACTTCGTGGATAAAAAAAACGAAATGAACAAGGATAATAAACAGAACATTGTTGTTAAAAGCTAATTTTGCATTTGGTTATGCTAATGCGCCGGGTATTACTTATAGTCTTTGCTGTTTTGACATATTCTTGCGCCGAAGCCAGGATGGCTTTTCCTAAGTATGGGGTAGAGATAGCCACAGATAGTGCCACATTGCATGCCGGCACACTGAAGATGACAGAGGATTTTGTGCTGGCGCATCCAATGATGGCATCTACTCACATCATCAGTGATATCGAGTTGCCCCATTCATTGGTAACTCAGACTGCAGATTTTTATTTGCTGCTTTTTTTATGCCTTATGCTGGGTTTGATCAGGTTTATGGATACCCGATATTTTGTGAATCTTTGGATGGCATTCTGGAATCCTACACTGAGTAACAGGCAATTGAAAGAGCAACTACAGAGTTCCGGTCTGCCGAATTTGTTGATGAATATTTTCTTTACGTTTGCCGGTGGCGCATATATATACTATATAGTAAGGTTTTTTACCCCACACAATTCAGGCGTAATCCCGCCTTCATTGCTCATGATCATGCTGGTATCAGGTACCGCTGTTATTTATCTGGCAAAGTATGCCGCGGTCAGATTCAGCGGATGGGCGTTCAGGGTTGAAGGAATAACCGAGCATTATTTATTTAATGTTTTTTTGATCAATAAGATATTGGGTGTGCTGCTTGTGCCATTTATTATAGTACTTGCCTTTGCCGACAGGGAGTGGGCACAGCAGGCCGTATACATTTCATTTGCAGCAGCAGGTATATTATTGCTTAATAGATACATTAGGTCGTGGAAGGTGTTTGGTTCATTTTTCCAATATAGCAAATTCCATTTTTTTATGTACCTTTGCGCCTCGGAATTATTACCGTTGGCAGTTTTGATGAAATTATTGGTGAAAGGATTACTCTTTTACTAGCAGTTGAAAATCAATTTTGCGCGCTCCGAAAATCGTTCCAATTAACCTGATTATGGCCAAAGCTGTTAGTTCAAAAAAGAAGGCGGTTGAAAAAAAGGAACTGAAGGTTAATAGTATTTTAATTACTCAACCACGCCCTGAGACTGAAAAATCACCTTATTTCGATCTTGCAAAAAAGTATGAGATCAAGCTTGATTTCCATCCATTTATCAGAGTAGAAGGCTTAAGCGGTAAAGAATTCAGAAAACAGAGAATTGATATCGCTGAGTATACTGCAATCATATTTACAAGCCGGTATGCGGTAGACCATTTTTTCAGGATCTGCGAAGAGCTGAAGATAAAGGTATCGCAGGACATGAAGTACTTCTGTATCACTGAAGCAGTGGCACTTTATCTGCAAAAATTTATATTGTACAGAAAGCGTAAAGTTTTCTTTTCGGCCGACGGAAGTAATCAGGGGTTGATGGATGTAATTGGAAAGCACAAGAACGAAAAGTACATACTTCCGGTTACTGATAGCGCCAAGAACGATATTGCCCAATACCTGATCAAACATGCGATAAAATACGCTGAAGGCACATTGTACCGAATGGTGTCTAACGACATAGCAACCGTTATGAAGCATGCATACGACATGATCGTATTTTTCAGTCCGTTTAGTGTGCAGACATTGTTTGATCATTTCCCGGCGTTTAAGCAGAATGGTACAATGATAGGCGCTTTTGGGCCAACCACTTCAAAAGCAGTGGAGGATTGCGGTCTGACGCTCAATATTAAAGCGCCGGCACCCAATACGCCTTCTATGGTGTCAGCTTTAGAACTCTTTCTGGCAAAGAACAAAAAGAACTAAAGGCTGGTTCCAGCATATCAAATTTTCCCCCTAGAAATACTGAAGACCAAAGTTTAGCCCACGATCGGTGCGCTTGCAGTATGCGTTTGATAGAAAAGCAGTTCCGGTAGGCCTTCCGGCATTGGTCTGCTCTTTTGGAATTAGTCCAGATATCGCGAGGTTCAAAAAAACTAATCAAAAGTTAATAAAACGCACAATAATATTTTGCAACTGTCGTTTTGATTGTATCGCAGGCATCAAAAAAACAGGGTTGTATGAGCGGTATTAATTTTCAAAGCGGTGTAAAGAAAGAAGTCTCCACATACCTTTACAGTATGCCTAACAGACTAATTAATGAGCAGAGCCCATATTTGTTGCAACACGCAAATAACCCTGTAGACTGGTATCCCTGGGGAGACGAAGCATTTAACAGAGCAAAGGAAGAAAATATGCCGGTGCTGGTGAGCATTGGTTACTCGGCATGCCATTGGTGTCATGTAATGGAACATGAGAGCTTTGAAGATAAGGAAACTGCCGCCTATATGAATGAACACTTCGTTTGTATCAAAGTAGACAGGGAGGAGCATCCGGACGTAGATCATATGTACATGGATGCAGTGCAAGCGATCGGCGGAAGCGGTGGCTGGCCACTGAATGTTTTTGTAACACCAGACCGCGCTCCATTTTACGGAGGCACCTACTACCCGCCAAGGCCAGCATATAATCGCCCATCGTGGATGCAGCTGATGCAGCGTATGGATGAAATTTGGACAAAGCAACATGATGAAGTGCAGCAGCAGGCCGATCAAATGATCAAACATCTGCAGCAGGCGTCTGTTCAGTCGGTTACCGAAAATGTGAACGCACCCGATGACTCTTTCTGTAAAAAGATTGCAGAGAATTTGCTGAAAATGGCGGATGTTGAACAAGGTGGCTTTGGGAATGCACCTAAGTTCCCGGGCACAATGGCGATAACCTACCTTCTCGAGCACCATCATTTTACAGGCGATGAAAAGGCACTGAGTCATGCATTGAAGAGCCTTGATGCAATGATAGCCGGAG
This sequence comes from uncultured Bacteroidota bacterium, assembly GCA_903829015.1. Taxonomy (GTDB): domain Bacteria; phylum Bacteroidota; class Bacteroidia; order Chitinophagales; family Chitinophagaceae; genus Nemorincola. The sequence goes on along the minus strand of CAIKOJ010000073.1, from coordinate 28,364 downwards.
GTATCTATGACCAGCTTAACGGCGGCTTCTCAAGGTATTCTACAGACAGGCAATGGCTGGCACCTCATTTTGAAAAAATGCTGTATGACAATGCTCTTTTGGTATCTACACTTTGTGATGCATATACGATAACGCGCAATGAAAAATACAAAGCAATTGCAGAACAAACTATAGCGTTTGCAGACAGAGAATTGAAGAGTGAAAGCGGTGGATATTATTGCGCACTTGATGCAGATAGCGAAGGTGAAGAGGGGAAGTTTTATACATGGACCTGGGATGAATGGATAGAAGCACTTTATGAAAATGACGAGATAGCAGAGGTGTATTTTGGTATAAAAAGAGAAGGGAATTGGGAAGGAACAAACATACTGCACGTTGCTAAATCGCTTGATGCCATCTCTATTGAAAAGGGTATGGATTTACATCTTGTGGAAGACAGGATCTATGAGGCGAAAAAGAAATTGTTAAAAAAACAATCGGGAAGGGTGAGGCCAGGTACTGACGACAAAAGTCTGTTGTCGTGGAATGCCTTGATGAACATAGCGCTGAGCAAGGCTTCTGTGGCATTTGGTGAAGAGAAGTATAGTGCTGCTGCCGAACAGCATATGCAATGGATGATAGACAACTTTATGGTGCAAGGGCAATTGAATCATGTTTGGAAAAACGGAACAGCCCGCATAACAGCAAAGCTGGATGATCATGCATACCTCATCCAGGCGATGGTAACACTTGCATCCGCATCCGGTAGCAATCATTGGATCGCAAAGGCAAACGAGTTACTTGAAGTTGTGGTCACCGATTTTGATTTTGATGGATGCATGTTCTACTACACATCAAAGTATCAACAGGAAATTCCGGTACGGAAGGTAGATGTCTATGACGGAGCTATTCCATCGGCGAATGCAGTAATGGCTCACAATCTTTGGATCTGTGGTATGTGCATGGAAAAAAGTGATTGGGTTTCCAGGTCATCGAATATGATAGGGCAGATGAGTGATAAAGCAATGAGGTATGCATATTCTTTTGGCTATTGGTCTACACTTTTGCAACGCCAGGTGGCAGGAATGAAAACCGTGATTTTGTCGGGGCAGGAGTCGAAAGAGCAAAGTGTGATTTTGAATGAAAACTATAATCCACAGGCCTTTACCGTTACGTTAGGAAATAATAAATTTGAATTACCCATTCTGAAAAATAAATTTTTTGGTGGTAAATTGTCTATATTTGTCTGTTCAGAACAGGCTTGCCTATCACCTGTAAGTAGCGTTGGGGAGGCATTAAGCCTCATCAAAAAACAAACATGAGTTTATAATATAAGATATATTTATTTTTATTTTCGAATAAAAATATGGAACATTTTTTCGCCGATAGTTGCATTTTTCGAAAAAACTTTGAATATTGTGCATCGGTTTTGTGTTGAGTGGGTGAATAGCGTAAAAATATTTAGTTGCCAAATTGCAAAAACAATAACAGTAGTATGAAAAAAACTTCCCTAAAGGTCTCAGCTTTAGCATTGCTAGCACTTGCTGCCAGCTGCGGGAAATCGGGTTCCAATGGACAGCTGGTAGGTGATCAGACAAGGTTGAATTATAAGGCTCCATTTCCAATTGGAATGGTGTACGTTCCATCAGGATCATTTAAGTTGGGAGCGAGCGATGAGGATATCCGAGGCAGGAATGACGCGACTATCCATACCGTGCAAATGGTTGGTTTTTATATGGATGCAACTGAGATTTCCAATCAGGAGTATCGCCAGTTCACTAATTACGTAAGAGATTCAATCGCTAACACAATCCTTGGAAATTTCAAGGACATGCCCGATGGTACTCAGCGTCTTGATATGACTAAACGAATCAACTGGAAAGACCCTGAGTTGCAGGATCAGCTTTCTGCGCTTTTTGTTCCTGCAGAGCAATCAGGCTGGGGAAGAAAAGTTTTCGACAACGGGCCGACAAAACTGGTATATAACTACACAGCGTTTGATTATGCAAGTTCGATCCAGCATCCGAGTGAATCTCAAATGAAGTACGTTAATAAGTTTGACGTTCCTGCATATCCTGATACCAATGTGTGGCTGAGGCAGTTTAACTATTCATTCAATGAGCCAATTGCACAACAGTATTTCTGGTTCCAGGGCTTTAATAAATATCCTGTAGTAGGAATTACCTGGAAGCAGGCAAATGCATTTTGTGACTGGCGTACACGTATGTGGCGTTCTGAGCGCGAAAAAGAAAAGCAATATTTCGAAAGCCGTTTCCGTCTTCCAACAGAGCAAGAGTGGGAATATGCAGCACGTGGTGGTCGTAACGAATCTCCATACCCATGGGGCGGTCCTTATATAATCAACAAGAAAGGTTGTTATTTGGCAAACTTCAAACCACAGCGCGGTAATTATTCAGCAGATGGTGGTTTATATACTGTACCGGTTGATTGGTATGCAGCAAATGATTACGGTTTGAAAAACATGTCGGGTAATGTTTCTGAGTGGACAGTATCTGAATTTTACGGCGGATCTTATCAGCAGCAGGCTGATATCAACCCAAGTGTAACTTACAATGTTCAGCCGGGTGATGCTAAATGGATGAGGCGTAAAGTAGTGCGTGGTGGTAGCTGGCGCGACGTTGCTTATTATCTTCAGGTTAGCACCCGCGATTACGAATATGAAGACACTGCGAAAGCATATATCGGGTTCCGTTGTGTATACACTGAAGTGAATCCGGCATTGACAAATAGGCGTGTTTTAAGAAAATAATAATTATCATAATCTTTTATAATCAAAGAAAAAATAGCGAAAATGAGTCCAATAGTTCTGTTTTTTGAAACTGACAAAGGTAAATACCTTAAGAATCTGTTGATCGGTGTTGGTGCATCGGTGGTGTTGTTAGGCGCGCTTTTTAAAATCCAGCACTGGCCAGGTGCGAGTGTGATGCTTACAGCGGGTATGATCACAGAAGCATTCATCTTTGCAATGCTCGGTTTGATCCCACCACATGCTGACTACTATTGGGAGCGTTTTTACCCAAACATTACTGAGAGCCCACATGCTGAAGCTTTCCGTAAAGGAATCAAAATGGAAACAATTGCTAAACCAGGTGAGTCTCCAACCAAATCATTGGATAAAATGCTGGAAGATGCGCAGATGAATGTTCCGAATCTGAAACGACTGAATGACAATTTCCAGAATTTCAATAAGTCGGTAGACCAGATCAAGGATATGTCGGAAGTGACATCTGCAACTGGTGCGTATACTAAGAGTGCACGTGAAGCAGCAGATGCTTTGGGCCAGATGAAAACAACTTTCGTTGGTGCTGCAAAAACAATGAGTGCTTTCAATGAAGCGGCTGATGATACAGCTAAATTCCATGATCAGGTAGTTGTATTATCTAAGAATCTGGGTACTCTTAACCAAATCTATGAAGTTGAATTGTCTGATGCCAACAATCATCTGAAGGCAATGAACAAATTTTACAGTAGCTTGGTTAATGCATCTGATGCGATGGCTTCTAGTGCAACTGATGCGACAAGTGCTAAAGAGCAGATAGGATTGTTAGCTAAGAATCTTACTACACTGAATCAGGTGTATGGCAACATGCTTTCTGCAATGCAGGGTCGTTAATAATATCGGTAGGAACGAAACAATAATATTCAAAGTAAAAGCTAAATAATGTCTATACCTAAGGAGCCGCGGCAGATAATGATCAACCTGATGTACCTGGTGTTGACCGCCCTGCTGGCGCTTAATGTGTCTAATGAGATCCTCAATGCGTTCAGAACGTTAAGTTCGAGCATTGATAAGTCTAATGAATCCATTGAGTCAAAAAACAAAGAAGTCTACGAGGCGATCAAAGAGAATGAAAAAGCACCAGGTCAGGCTGAAAAGGTAAGGCCATACAGGGAGAAAGCTGATGAGGTGGTGAAGCGTGCGAACGAAATGGTAGCCTACCTTGAGGACTGGAAGAAAAAGATCGTGATGGAAGCAGGAGGCTATAGCAAAGAAGATCCTAAGTTTCCGGACAGAATGGATAATATCGATGCTACTACTCTTTTGTTAGTTGAAAAGAAAGGAGGTGATGAGTTAAAGAAGAAGATCGAAGACATGAGGAATTACCTTTTGAGCTCAGTAAAGAATCCAAAGATGCTGGAGCCGGTAATGCCTCTGAAAATTGATCCTGTGAAAAAGAACGATCATAACCCCACGGGCGACTGGGCAATCGGTAATTTCGAGCATATGCCTGCAGTTGCTGCGATGGCGCTTTTCTCTAAGTATGAAAATGACGTACGTAGCAGTGAGGCATTGGTTGTAAAAGAACTATTTGAAGAAGCTCACTTAAAGGATATTAAGTTTGATACCATCGGTGCGATTGCAATACCCAATCAAAGCTATGCTTTGGAGGGTGATAAGATCGAGGCATCAATTATGCTGGCAGCGTTTAATAAAGCACAGAAACCAACAATTGCCGGTATGTCTGGTGGTGGTTCTACAAAACCTTCTGTAAATGGTGTAATTCCTTGGGAAACTATCGCAAAAGGAACCGGCTTACAGACTGTAAGAGGTAAAATAGAATTACAGACAGAAACAGGTCCGGTAATTAGAGATTGGAAATTTGAGTACATGGTAGGTACAACCGGTGCATCTATGCAGTTAGACAAAATGAACGTGTTCTACATTGGTGTAGCTAATCCGGTAACCGTAGCCGCTGCTGGTTATTCAGTTGAAGACGTTTCACTGGAGATACCTAATGCAGAGGTTCGTGCTGATTCTTTCGGCAGAAAAGGTCACTTCAATATTTGGTCTGATAAGCCAGGTAATGTTGAAGTAGCAATTATGGCAAAACCTAAGGACGGCAACGGCAAGAAGAAAGTGGGTGTGTTCCCTGTACGTGTTAAGCGTATTCCAAATCCTGTTGCTAAGCTTAATGGTTCAGTGGGAGGTGGTATGAGTGCTGCGCTATTCCGTGCTCAGATTGCACCTGCGGCTGTGTTGGAAGGTTTCGATTTTGACGCTAAGTTCCAGATCATAGGTTTTAGTTACAGTATGTTGCCAAAAGGTAAGGATTATGTTGGTCCTTATAATGTGGAGAACCGTGCTGGTTGCAAGTTTGACATGAATAAAGATATTGCAAAAGCAATGAGCACTGCCAGGTCTGGTGACAGGATATTTATTGAAAGCATTAAAGCAATTGGTCCTGATAAGACAGTGAGGAATCTAAGCCCGTTGCTATTTACATTGAATTAATTAACGTAGTTTAAAATCAAAAGGATATGAACATCCTGAGCAAATATAAATTAACAGCAGTTGCGGTAATATTACTTGCCGGAAATACTACATTCGCCCAGCCGGGTTCATCGGTAGACCCATCGATATCAGGTGGAGCCGGTTCCGGTGTCAACGACCAGTGGCTACCTTCCAAGACTCCAGATGGCGCTTATGATCGTAACCCACATTATAGTGCCCCAATTCCGTGGCAGTACATCAGGGAAGATGACATTCTTTGGAAAAAGCGTGTTTGGCGCGAAATTGATACCCGCGAAAAAGCAAACGTTGGTTTCCGTTATACCGGTGATGAAAACAGCGGTGGTGGTATGTTCATAGAAATCCTGATAGATGCTATCAAGAGGGGTAAGATCAAGGCATATTCAAACTTTGATGACCGCTTTACACTGGCTTTGAGCAAGGAGCAACTTATGGAACAGCTCACTCCGAAACCAGATACTAATACGCTTGTTGATCCGGTTACTGGTCAGGAGGTTATAAAGATCATTAAAAAGGACTTCGAACCAGATCGTATCACTAAATACAGGTTGAAAGAAGACTGGATATTTGATCGTAATCAGGGTCAGATGGTTGTAAGAATAGTTGGTATCGCACCAGTTATGGATGTGATCGGTGACGCTGGCGACTATCGTGGATCTAAGCCTTTGTTTTGGTTATACTACCCGGATATTCGTGGATTATTAGCTAATTACGAGGTGTTTAATCCAATGAATGACATTGCAAGGTATACATGGGATGAGTTCTTTGAGAGCCGTCAGTTTTCAAGCAAAATCACTAAAGTTAGCAATCCGTTTGGCGCTCAGGCAGGTTCGGGAGGTGCATTCTATAAAGACAATATGTCTGCAATGGAGTCTTTGTACGAGAGCCAAAACGCAGTAAACGAGATTTTCAATAAGGAACACGATATGTGGGTGTACTAAGATTTCCAGCTGATTGGTTGAAATTTTATTATTCCTTCTAAAACATAGCCCCGAATTTTCGGGGCTTTTTTTTAAAATAAATTTTTAAGCAAATTTTCGAATTTTCAATGACACAAATGACAAAACCCACATTAGAAGTGTGCCTGTCGCCAGCCTTAGTGCATCTTTACAACACAAAAGATGTAGTGGTAGTAATAATTGATATTTTTAGAGCTACATCAACCATTACAGCCGTGTTGCATAATGGCGCAAAATGCGTTATTCCGGTTGCATCGGTGGCAGAATGTATTGAATTGGGTAAGATAATACCTAATAGCATTACTGCTGGAGAGCGTGACGGGAAGATTGCTGAGGGTCTTCAGTATGGCAATTCTCCGTTGGAATATTCCCCGGGATTTATTGCGGATAAAACATTGGTGCTTACTACTACCAATGGCACAAGGCTGCTGCATATGATCAGCGGAGCATCTGAAATAGTGATAGGATCTTTCTTAAATCTCACTGCAGTGTGCAGTTACCTGATGTCATCAGGGAAAAATGTATTATTGGCCTGTGCTTCGTGGAAAGATAGATTTAACCTTGAAGATACATTATTCGCGGGAGCGGTAGTAGATAGAATTGGGGCGGAATTTAGTATAAACTGTGATAGTGCACGAGCTGCCAGGCATTTATACATGTGCAGCGAAGGTAATTTCAGGGAATATCTGAAAGACAGTTCGCATTATTTGCGGTTGTCGGCTTACGGATTGCAAGATGACCTGGCTTATTGTGCTACTGCCGATCTGCACCCCGTGGTACCTGTGTTGAAGGGAAAAGAAATTGTTGTGATCAATTAGCTCTGGAGATGCTGCTCAACAGACAAATGTTTGAATATAGATCGTTGATATTCAAATGATATTGCCCTGTTTTTAAATTAATCTGTTTTTAACGGTTTTATGTGCTTTTATGGTTAAAAATTTATACTTTTGCAAATTGTTAGGAATGGAAGGAAAAGAAAATAATCAATAGTTAAAAATTGCCAGTATGAAAAAAGTTTATTTAGTACTATTACTTTGCATTCTGAGTGTAGGAGGTTATGCGCAAACAGCATCAAGAACATCGTCTGTATACGCAGGCACTTCTCCTTTTCAGGATTCAATGTGGACATTTAACACCACAAATTATAATGTGATTAAAAGGTTGGGTCCTACTACACCCGGCCATACTATTACGGGTATCAATGGATTGTCTAAAGATCCTACAACGGGTACGAACTACGCAATTGTCAAACAGAGTGCAGTACCAAACCGTGTGTTGAGTACGATCAATGCCCAAACAGGCGTTTGTTCAGACATTGGCACCATGGGGGATAGATTTTCAACGATTGCATTCAACGCTAACGGAACACTGTTTGGTGTTACCGGCAATGGTGCAATTACCCCTGAAACCATGTTCCGTATAAATAAAGCAACCGGAACAAAAACACTCTTCCGTCCGCTTGGCACTGGTGCAGATGGTGAAATTATTGCTTTCTGCCCCGATAATAATAAATTCTACCATTGGTCAGGGAACAGTACCGTTTTTTGGGAGCGTATGGATACTACGGGTACAGACGTGATCGAAACCCTTACTTATTCGGGCTATCCAAGCGGAGAGATATTTGGTGCGTTATATATTGGTGGGGGAAAATTTCTGGTGAGCAATATTAGCAGTCATTTCTTTCTTTGGGATACTTCAGGTGCAGTCGGCACATCGCTTTCTAACAATCCGGATGATATCAGAGGTTTAATTCTTGAAACTGTTACTTCTACTATTACACCAAGTGGTCCTACAAGTATTTGTGGAACAGGGAGCGTTACTTTGACCGTTTCAAGCGGTACAAGTAATTACCAATGGTATTTAAATGGGTCAGCTATCAGTGGCGCCACGAATATTAGTTACGTTGCATCTTTAGCAGGTACTTACAATTGTATTTATGAAGACCCGAATGGTATTTCAGATAGTACGCCTACAGGGATCACAGTTTCTTACCTTCTACCACCAGTTGCAATAACAGGTAATACGAATGTGTGTGAGGGCCTTACAACGGCTTTGTCGGATTTAACTTCAGGAGGCACATGGAGCAGCAGTAATGGTAATGTTACTATAGGTGCTAGCTCGGGTATTGTTACCGGTGTTACTGTAGGTAATTCTACAATAACATATACAGGCACTAATAGTTGTTATGTAACTACCGATGTTACTGTCAATCCGATTCCAACGGTAACTTTAGGTTCGATACCAGACGTTTGTGCTGGAGGAACAGCAACAATACTTCCTTTCAGTAATCAAAACTATGTTGTTTCTAAAACAGTAACTTTTGGTTTTAACGGAGGATTTCAGAGTTGGACAGTGCCAGCTGGTGTAACCAGCATACAGGTTGATGTAACCGGTGCAGGTGGCGGTTTGAATTCCGATGAAAGTTCATATCCGGCAAGGGCGGGATATGGTGGTCGTGTACAGGCAACACTTACAGTTGTTCCAGGCCAGGTATTAGGCATGTTTGTAGGAGGTAAGGGCGGAGACGGTACATCTGGTTCAGGTGGGGCCGGCGGATTTAATGGTGGTGGAAATGGTGCTCTCGGCTTCGGATTAGCTGGCGGTGGTGGCGGTGGAGCCACTGACATTTCATTAAGTCCATTCACTTTTGCTGACCGCATTGTGGCCGCGGGAGGCGGTGCAGGTGCAGGATTAAATTGCACTACTCCTGATTTTTCAAGAGGTGGAGACGGTGGTAATCTTAATGGTGAAGACGGCAATGCAGTTTGTACCGGTGGAAACGGATTTGGCGGTACCCAGGTAGCCGGCGGTGCAGGTGGGGTATGCGGAGGTTGTCCTGGCGCAACTGGTATTTTAGGTGCTTTCGGATTTGGAGGTGATGCAGGTAGCGGTAGCGCTGGTAGCGGTGCAGGTGCAGGATGGTACGGTGGTGGCGGCGGTCAGTGGGACGGCGGCGGCGGCGGTTCGTCTTACACAGACGCGACACTCGCATCTTCAGTTGTAATGACAAGAGGTATCAATACAGGTGATGGACAGGTTACCATTACCTATTCTATACCATCTACTTATAATATCGTTTGGAGTGGCGCAGCAGGTACAGCAGGCTTCGTTGACGTAACTAACGCTTCTGTAACTTCTTCTCCAATAAACATTGCTGTACCGGGCACCGCAAGTGCAAATACTTATTCCGGTACATTTACAATTACAAACAGCAATACTGCTTGTACTAGTGCAGCTTATCCAATCAGTCTGAATATTAATCCAATACCGGATGTGTTACCTGTAAGCAATCAGGCAGTTTGTAACGGTGCTACAACAACTTCTATTACTTTTGGTACAACAGTTCCAGGTACAACTTTTAACTGGACTAATTCTGATCCAAGTATTGGACTGGCAGCAAGTGCAACAGGTGTTACCGGCATTCCTTCGTTCACAGTTACTAACACTTCTAGTGTTCCGGTTAATGCTGTGGTAACTGTAACCCCTGTTCGTCTTGGATGCGTGGGTGCAACACAAACATTTACTATTACTGTAAATCCAACACCGGACGTAGTGCCTTCATCAAATCAAATCGTTTGTAATGGCGTGGCTACTACGGCGATCAATTTTACAGGTTCGGTTGCAGGTACCGTATTCAGTTGGACTAATACAGATCCGTCAATAGGACTGGGTGCATCAGGCTCTGGTAATATTGCATCATTTACTGCAACAAACAGTACTCCGGATCCTGTAACAGCAGTAATTACCGTAAACACTTTGGCAAATAGTTGTACTGGCGGTTCCAACAGCTTTACGATCGTGGTAAATCCTACTCCGGTATTGTCGAGCGCACTGAACCCGGCGGCTATTTGTGACAATACTATATTTAGTTATACCCCAACCAGTTTGACTATAGGAACATCGTTCACATGGTTCCGTGATACTGTTACAGGTATAAGTAATCCAGCTGCAACAGGTACAGGTAATCCAAATGAAATTCTGGTGAATACAACTCCTAATCCAATTGCAGTTGTTTACGTTGACACGTTGTTGGCAAACGGATGTATGAATACACAGGCAATAACAGTTGTTGTGAATCCTACACCAATGCTGAGCAGCACGTTATCACCTGCTGCTGTCTGCAGCGATGCCGGATTTACTTATGTACATACAAGCCTTACAACCGGAACTACTTTTAACTGGAGCAGAGACATTGTAAGCGGTATTACCAATCCGGCTTCAACCGGCGTAGATACGATCAGGGAGACATTAACTAACAGTACCCCTAATCCAATTCCTGTTGTGTACATGGATACATTGAAGGCAAACGGTTGCACAAACATACAGGCGATTACTGTAACTGTAAATCCGAAGCCGATATTGACAACACCATCTTTTATGCCATCAATTTGCGACAGCAGTAGTGTATTCTATGTTCCTGCTTCTGCAACAACCGGAACTACATTTACATGGAGCCGTCCGGCAGTTGCAGGGATAGCAAACGCAAGTGCTAATGGTGTAGATACGATTAGTGAAACGCTCTATAACAATGTTGCCAACACAGTTCTGGTGACTTACTATGATACGTTAAAAGCTAATGGCTGTATCAATGTTCAGACAATTACTGTATCGGTTAATCCAACGCCAAAACTGTCTATTGCGTTAATTGCACCTTCAATATGCGATAGCACTACGTTTAACTATACACCATTATCAAATACCTCAGGTAGTACGTTTAATTGGGTTCGTCCGTTTGTACTTGGCATCGGTTCTCCAGCAGCTTCGGGTGTAGGCAATCCGAATGAATTCATGGTCAACAATACAAACGATAATCTGGTTGTATCATACTTCTATACGTTGGCAGCAAATGGTTGTACCCACACTCAGATAGTTACCGATACGGTACATCCACTACCTACATTGTCTTCGCCTTTGGTAGCTAACGTGTGCAGCGGTGAAAATTTCCATTACCAGAATATCGGTTATGTATATGGTACAACTTACACCTGGACAAGAGCGAATGTTGCAGGAATTACTCCGGCTACAGGAACTGGCTCAGGCAACACTATTGATGAAGTGTTGACTAACGGTGGTTTAACTCAGTTGATCACTTACTACAAAATCAATCTGAAGGCTAATAACTGTCCGAATACACAGTATGTGAAAGTAACGGTAAATCCAGCTCCGCCGGTTGTGCCTATAACTACTTTCCCACCGTCTTCACTGTGTTCAAAAACTATGTACCAGAACTTTGGCGCATCAATGGTGCCACCAGCAGGACAGAATTATCATTGGGAAGCAACTAATGCAATAGTTTGGGCTACTGGTGCAGACAAGCAATACTGTTTGGTGAATTTCAGCACTCCTGGTGTTGCAGTGGTAACACTTAAGTCGAATGTTTCGGGTATATCATGCGTAACTAACAGCAGCTATGTTGTTAACGTTGGTGCAGCTGTTTCAGATGACCCTAAAGTGGTTTATTTTGAAGGACAGTTTATTTGTCTCCAAAATAATGAGGATAGCTACCAGTGGGGATTTGATGATGGAATTTCTCTTGACTCTACAATTATTGCCGGTGAAAACAATCCGAATTATTTCATTAGTGCACCAGATCTTGCTCACAGGCATTATTGGGTAATCACTAAGCACGGAGATTGTATGCAGAAATCATACTACAATCCACCATTGGGTATTTCAGAGATCAACACCGCAAGTGCAAGTTTGAAGTTGTATCCTAACCCGGCTAGCGATGTTGTGAATGTTTCGATCAATTCAACCTTTGAAGGAAATTATGAGATCGATGTAATTAACCTGCTTGGCCAGAAGTTGGACCATGTAACAGCAAGCGACCGCAAAGCAAAGATTAATGTTGGTGCATACCCAGCGGGAGTTTACCTGGTTGATTGTTATCTGAATGGTGTAAAAGTAGATGCTCAAAGGTTTATCAAAAATTAATTAGTTCAAGTTTATTAAATACCGCGTAATGAAAAAATTGTTTTTATTGTTGTTAGTATCCGGAGGAGTATTATCAACTTATGCTCAGGGACCTTCATCTAAACCATCAGACAACCACAAGCGTAAATTTGCGGCAGACAGTCTTTTGTCAAGGGTTGTGGTTGATATCAACCTGTTGGGAGGTGTTCTGACTAATGATTATACTATTGCTAATACTTTGGGCAATTATAATAATAACATCGGCAGCATCAGTAATGTAGGTAAACTATCGTTCAAGAACGGCATGTCCTACGGTTTCGATGCGCAGTTGGGTGTATTCTTTGGCAGAAAGCGTGCTTTCGGTCTGGGTCTTGGGTTTATGTACCTTGCTCAGGAAGGAGAAGCAAAGCTGGACAAATTTCATGTGGAATATCAGTCAACTGATGTACACAATAATACATTCAGGCAGTTGCTGACAGCGAATAACGAGATCACAGAAAACCTGAAGATCACCAACATGAATATTCCATTGGTGATCAAGTACAAGCACAGGTTCTCTAAGCGGCTTGGCTTTACCGCAGACCTTGGTGCACTGTTCAACATTCAGTTGAAAAATTCGTACACTTCAGATGCTTCATTTGATTACGAAGCTATCTATCAGCTTACAGGCAGCGGTTCGAATATCACTGCTCTTTATGATAACTCACCCGTTCCTAATACAACTTCTGACATGTTGTATACCAAGGCTGAGCATACTGCAAAGAATCCAAACGAATCATTGCAGGCATATTTCGACCGCAATCACAATATCGCTGGCATGAATGTGGGTCTTGGTGTGAAGCCAGGTAGTAACTCAGGATCTGTGTCGTACACAACCGGATCTGTAGGTTTGTTGTTCCAGCCTTCTCTAAACTATTTCCTGAGCGATAATGTAGCATTGAACATTGGTGGTTACTATATCTATCAGCCATTTACAAACGACGAGAAAAAAGGGTATATGCTTACCGATAAACTGGGTGAATACAGTTCTGTACTCAACACAGTTAAATCAGCAAACAGCCAGTCTTACGGTTTGAATCTGGGTGTGAGGATATTCGTAGGTAAAGGCAGAGATATAGACCATGATGGTATTGCTGATAAAGATGACAGGTGTCCTGAGGTATTTGGCGTAGCTGCTCATCGTGGCTGCCCTGATACGGATGGTGATGGCATCGCAGACATTGATGATGAATGCCCACGCATACCAGGATTGGCTAAATTTAACGGCTGTCCGGATAGTGACGGAGATGGTATTCCTGATAAAAATGACGCTTGTCCGTTCCAGGCTGGCCCTGAGAGTCTGAAAGGCTGTCCTGATCGTGATGGCGATGGTATTGCTGATAAAGATGACCTGTGTCCTGATAAGCCAGGTGTTGCGAAGTATAAAGGTTGCCCTGATACAGACGGCGATGGTATTCCGGATAATGAAGACAAATGTCCAGAAGTTGCCGGCCCTGCCGACAACCATGGCTGCCCTCCTCCACCACCACCACCAGCACCTGTTGAGGAACTGAAGGTTACTAATCCAATCCTTTTCGAAGTTGACAGAACAGTTATTCAGGAAATATCAATGCCTGTGATAGAACTGGCTGTTAAGAAGCTGAACGAAGACAAAGATTCTTATGTAATAGTAGACGGCTATACTGATAATACAGGAACCGTGAAGTATAACAGAGGTCTTTCGTTAAGGCGTGCTCAGGCTGTGAAAAATAAGCTGAAGAGCATGGGTATTAATCCGAAGAGAGTGAAAATTGTAGGCCATGGAGCAAGCAATCCGGCTGCTGAAAATGACACTGAAGAAGGCAAACGTAAAAACAGACGTGCGGTAATGCACCTGACTTTAGGTGAATAATCCATTGATTTGAAATTATCTGAGAGGGCTTTCTGCAAATGAAAGCCCTCTTTTTATTTTGTTAAACCAAAATCAAATTGAATAGGGATTAGGTGATAAGTGCTAATTTTGAGATAGGAATTGAACTACTGCAGGATTTTTTATGAGCAACAAACACAGCAATACAAAAACATTCGGGGTTAAATTGTTGGTCATCGTTGTATTGGTTATTGTGGCCGGTATTGTATCTTGCAACAATGCTCAGCCGGTTGCCGGAGGATCAGAGGAAGTGAAAAAAGACACTACAACATTTGCACTACCTGATACAAGTACTATACCACACGACCAGTTTGGAGATATGGTGAGATATGGCAGGGAGCTTGTTGTAAATACCGCGCATTATATAGGGCCTAATGGCACAGTAGGTAAATACCTTGGAAATAAAATGAACTGCGGCAACTGTCATTTGGATGGAGGCACCCGCCCTTATGGTTTTAATTTCCTTAGCACTCATGCAAGATACCCACAGTATAGAGGCAGGGAAAATCTGGTGCTGAACCTTGGAGAACGGATCAACAACTGCGTGGAAAGGCCCCACAACGGAACGCCGTTGCCGTTAGATAGTAAGGAGATCAATGCAATAGAGTGTTACATTAAATGGCTATCAACAAACGTACCGGTGGGTAAGCATATTAAAGGAGATGAAAGCCTTGAGATAGAATTTCCAGATCGTGCTGCCGATGTAACGAAAGGAGCTGCAGTATTTGCCGCAGAGTGTGCCAGTTGCCACGGTGCCAATGGTGAAGGGAAGTGGAATCCCGATTCAACAACCTATACTTACCCGCCTTTATGGGGACCTCAGTCTTATCAAAATGGATCCAGCCCTTCAAGGGTAATAAAACTGGCGAGATTCATTAAAGCAAATATGCCTGATAAAAAAGCCACCTGGAAGAAGCCATACCTTACCGACGAGCAGGCTATTGATGTTGCTGCATTTATAAATGATGGACGCATTCATGCACGACCACAAAAGAAGGACAAACAAATACCCGATTACGCCGACACAAGAATGAAGGCGATAGACTATGAAAGCGGGCCTTATGTAGATACTTTCTCAGCACTGCAACATAAATTCGGTCCGTACAAGCCTATTATTGAATACCATAAGGCACATAATATTCCGGTGATATTTTAAAACAATTTCTGAACGGGAATTAGTTAAACTTTAAATCAGGTGAATGGGGCGGTTATTTTGGAACCTAACAATATAGCGCTTAATTCATTTGTTGATGGCTGGTAATAATGCTGTCTATGCATTGGCCAATGGCTCTGTGTTAGGGGAAATTTTTAGGTCTTTTTAAGCTATATTTGTCTGCACCAAGTAATCGAGTACTCATGACGAATTTTTTTAGACTCATCTTTTTTGTTTTTTTGTTTGCAACTACACATAATACATGGTCACAGGTACATCCCGCAGAAAACTCCACGCTTAATTACAGATTGGTTGGATTTGCAATTGATAATTTTGAAAAAGGCAGGAAGTATATAATAGAAATAGCAAAAGGAGATTTTAGTAGTGAGGTTGAGTTTAAGAAACATATCTGCGTATCTGAAAAAACTTTTGTAAAAAAGAATGTGATTGAGGTGCCGGAATTTGGCAAGGCCTATACCTGGAGGGTAGGGGAGACCAATAGTAAGGGGGAAATAAAGAACAGCAGATTTTACCATTTCAGTACAGGTTATAGCGAAATGGTGGACACAACCTGTATGCGGCTGCGTGTAGTTACTAACAAAGGGAAATATAAAGGAGCCTATGTGTTTCTGGACCAGGGGAAAGTATTGTATGATATGAATGGCGCGCCGGTATGGTACCTGCCAACGATAGATAGTGTGGTAAATGAAAGATGCCTGCCGAGAGATATGAAAGTAACTCCGCATGGCACAATTACATTTATTGCCTTCGGTAAATTGTATGAGATTACCTATGATGGCAAAGTAGTATGGACAACCAAAGCCAATAAGCTAAAGGCACTTGATCAGAAGGATCGATTTCATCATGAGTTTACAATGCTGAAAAATGGACACTACATGGCGATGGGTATGGAGCCAGTGAGTATGGTTGTGAAAAACATTGGCAACTCCAAAATACCCGTCGGAGCAGATAAGCAGATGGTAGAGGGGCATGTGCCTCCTGCTGGTATGCCCCTGAAGTTTCAGAGTGGCAAATTGATTGAATTTGATGCGAACGGTAAAGAGGTATGGTCGTGGCTCTCATCACAATATTTTTCGGAACAAGGATCGGACTTTGCCTACAATAAACTTCCTGATGGTTCTATAAATACAGACGTTCATGACAATAGTTTTTTCTTTGATGAGGCCGGCAAGTGCATTTACATAAGCTACAAAAATCTGAACCGCATACTTAAAATTAAATATCCGGAGGGCACCGTACTTGCTGTGTACGGGGAAAAATACAGACCTGATTTTACTCCCGAGTACAATGGGATGTTCTGCGGACAGCATTGCATAAAGAAATCTGTAAACGGGAATATATATGTATTCAACAATAATATTTGTAATCATGATGAATTTCCAAAGGTGGCTGTGATGAAGGAACCGGAAAAAAATGGTGAACAGCTAAAACTGGTGTGGGAGTATACCTGCAATAACGCCGGGATAGGTCCCGATGAGAATAGGAATATCAGGTCGCTGGCAGGAGGGAGTGTAGAAGAACTGCCTGATAGTTCGATGCTGGTTTGTATGGGTACGCCATGTGCCAAAGTGTTTATAGTGAACCAGAAGAAAGAAGAAATATGGAGTGCGTTCTCAGAGATTTGGAAGAACGAATTGAATAAATGGCAACTTATGGCTATTTACAGAACCAGTATTATCTTCAACAAACAAGAGCTGGGAAAGCTGGTTTGGCAGGGTGACGATTAACACTTACATGTGATATTATTCAATGTAAATTTGTGTAGTTTTTCCAATTTTTACCTTTTTTTAGAAAATACTCCCCAGTTCAAGTATTTTTATTATCTTGGCAATTATTTTTAAGATAATATTGCAATTTAGGTAAAATAAGTTCAGATGTACTTGCATGGTAACACACTGCCAGGTTCATTGAAAATACTTTTACCAACAACCAAATAATTAGTTTAAATCCGTTATTTATATTTTAGCGCATGAAAAAAGTATATCTAAGCTTATTACTGCTTTGTTTGAGTTTATTGCCTATCGCAATTCAGGCACAGTTTGTTTCTTCCGGTGCTGGATCGTTTACCTATACGATTCCTTCAGGTTGTTTTTTTGTAGCAGTTGATGCCAACGGCGCACAGGGTGGAAACGGTTGTGACTACTCTGGTTATCCCGGTGGCCTTGGAGGTCGTGTTCAATGTCAGATGGCGGTAACTCCGGGTCAAATATTGTACATAACCGTAGGAGGCGTTGGTGGCTATAATGCAGGTGGTTCACCAGGTGGTGGAAATGGAAGCAGCTACGGTGGTGGTGGTGGTGGTTATACTGCCATTAAAAACACATCGGCAGCTATGAGCGGCAGTAATGCGCTGGTAGTGGCTGGTGCTGGTGGTGGCGGAGATTGCTACTACGGCGACGGTGGCGGAGCAGGTGGTGGCCTGGTGGGCGGTAACGGCCTGTGGGGCTGTACAGGTACCTGTGGCTCTTATGACTCATATAATAATGGTGCCGGTGGAAGTACTACCACATCTACCGGCGGCAGTGGTGCTTCAGGAGGTGGAAACCCCGGTGGATTTGGATTTGGAGGTAACGCTTATTGCTGCTACTATGGTGGCGCAGGTGGCGGCGGCTACTATGGTGGTGGCGGCGGTTATGCCGGCAGTGGTGGTGGTGGATCTTCTTATACCAATAGCACTTATTGTACTGCAATTACACATACAAAGGGAGTTCAATCCGGAAATGGTTTTGTTAGGATCACACCTTTGTTACCAACAGTTGTTGCAGCGCCTACTACCATAGCCTTTGGTAATGTAACAGCAGTTACTACATCAGTTCCTCCGCAATTTTTCAGTATAAGTGGCTCCATTCTTACTAGTGGCAGTTCAATCACTTTGACTCCTCCTACAAACTTTGCTCTTTCTATGGACGGTGTAACCTGGGGTGCAAATGGTACCGCTATTACATACACTTATTCAGGTACCTCTTTTAATAATGTCAATGTTTATGTTCGTTTTAATCCGACAGCTACAACTTCTTACAGCGGAAATATTGCAATTACCGGTGGAGGATTGGCGTCGGCTGTGAATGTGGCAGTAACCGGAACGGGATCTGCAGCGTGTTCAGGTACTCCTACTGCGGGTACGGCGAGCGTAAGCCCTGCCGCTGGTTCTGTAGCTACAATGTTTACACTTAGTTTATCAGGTGTAAGTGCTGCAGGCAATCTGTTCTATCAATGGCAGTCAGGTACTTCGAGCGGCGGACCATTTACGAACATTAACGGCGCTATTACACCCACCTATTCTTTTGTAGGTATATCAGCTTCTACTTTTTATCGTTGTGTGGTAACCTGCGGAACAGGAGCTTCGGCTACATCTACAGTAGTTAACGCTACAAACACGCCTTCTATCGCATCTTCATCTTGTACAGTACCAAATGCTTCGGGTGGAGTTTGTTGTGGATTTTATGTAGCAAATGCAACTTATCCTTTTTCGGTTACCGGGGAAGGTGGAAGTACACTTAATGACAACAGCAATCTTAGCGGAGCAAACTATGTTGATAAGTCGGGAACGCTGAGTGTTGTATTTCGCCCAGGTGCTTCTTATACTACCAATATAGCAGGCGGATCATCTAATCAGATGAGTCAGCAAATGTGGATTGACTTCAGTGGCAACGGAACTTTTGAAACAAGTGAGACTGTTGGAGGAACAAGCTGGAACAGCGGTTCAGGTGTTCAACATCCGGTGATCACTATACCCGCAGGCGTTCCACAAGGCGCATACAGAATGCGTGTAATGGTGGACTACAACTGCTGCGGTGCACCTTATTATCCTTCGTATCCTAGTCTGCCTCCTTGTCCTTCAAGCAGCGGTACTACTCAGCCTTATTATTTTGAGGTTCGTGACTATAAAGTTATAATTGGTGTACCGTCTTGCTCAGGAACTCCAAGTGCAGGTATAACATCTTCAGCACCAAGTTCAAGTTGTTCTACATTCAGTCCGTTCTTATATAACACAGGAGAAACGATTGCAGCAACAGGCATTACCTATCAATGGCAGTCTTCTACAACAAGCCCAACATCGGGATTCTCAAATATTTCTGGAGCCACCGGACAGGGCTTTGTACCTACAATTTCTGCAGTTGGTCCGGTGTATTACAGGCAAACAGTTACATGTGGCGCATCAACGGCTACATCTATAGTAACGTCTGATACTTTATATACACAGCCAACTGCAATAACAGGTACATTGACAGTTTGCTCAGGTACTACAACTACTTTAAGTAGTACTCCTTCGGGTGGTACATGGAGCAGCGGTAGCGCGAATGCAACCGTGAATTCGACCACAGGAGTTGTAACTGGTGTAAATGGTGGTACAACTGCTAATATAACTTATACAACTGCCGGTGGCTGTTTCGTTACGACAACAGTAACTGTAAATGTGCAGCCTGCACCGATCTTTGGAACTTTTGTTCTGTGCCCGGCGGCAACAGCAACTTTTACCGATGCAACTTCGGGGGGTACATGGAGCAGTAGTAATACTTCTTTGGCTACTGTCGGTTCTGCCAGCGGTTTTGTAACTGCAATAGCAGGCGGTAATCCTGTTATATCTTATACAGCTCCAACTGGCTGCAGCTCGGTAGCTACAGTTACAGTACAGGCATTGGCACCTATAACAGGTATCAACAGTATGTGTAATGGCTTTACTACTAACTTGTTTGATGCCACGCCTTCAGGGGTATGGAGCAGCAGTAACACATCTGTTGCAACTGTCAACTCGTCTGGTGTAGTATCAGGTCTGTCTGTTGGCTCAACTACAATTTCTTATACTGTTGCATCCTTAGGTTGCACAGCTACTTTACCGGCATTTGTAACCAATGCCCCATCGGCATTTACAGTTACAGGTGGTGGTTCCTTCTGTTTTGGTGGAAGTGGTGTAACAGTTGGTGTTGGTAGCTCAAACAGTGGTATCAGCTACCAGTTATTTAATGGTGCTACGCCAGTTGGCTCACCAATTACAGCAGCAGGTTTTCCATTTAGTTTCCCTGCGCAAACTGCAGCAGGTACATATTTTGTAGTTGCCAACCCTGGTACGGCATGTGCACTTTCAGGTACTGGTTCTGCAACCATAGTAGTTAATCCGTTACCTACTCCGTTCACTGTTTCAGGTGGCGGCGCATATTGCACAGGTTCAAGCGGGGTTCATATCTTCCTTAATTCTTCTCAAATTGGTGTAAACTACCAGTTGTTTGTTAATACTGGTGGCGGACCAACGCCAGTTGGTTCGGTGGTGCCTGGTACCAGCGCATCTCTTGATTTTGGCTTTGTAACTACCGTTGGTACTTATACAGTTGGTGCATTGAATACTGTTACCGGTTGTGCGGGTAATATGGCCAACAGCGTTTCGGTAAGCATCAATGCATTGCCAACGAGCACGTTTACTGTTACCGGCGGTGGTGGATATTGCACTGGTGGAACAGGTTTGGCAGTTGGCCTTTCTAACTCTACCACAGGTGTTAGCTACCAGTTATTCCTGGCAGGATCACCTGTAGGTACTCCTGTAAACGGAGTTACCGGCAGTGCTATTACATTCCCTCCTCAAACAGTTGCGGGTGTATATACTATAGTAGGTACTAATACTTCTACCGGCTGTCAGGCAACTATGACCGGTGCTTCAACAATTACAATTAATTCATTGCCATCAGTATTTACTGTAACAGGTGGTGGACCATATTGCTTCGGTACTACAATCGGCGTTCCGATCGGCGTTTCTAACTCTCAGTCTGGTGTAAACTACCAGTTATACAGAGGTTCTACATTAGTTGGTACTGTAGTTGCAGGCACTGGTTCTGCAATCGCATTCCCTAACCAAACTACTGTTGGTGCTTATACAGTTGTTGCTACCAATCCTACTACAGGATGTATCAGCAGCATGTTTGGCAGTGCCAACGTTTCTACCAATCCATTGCCGATCGCCTTCACACTTACTGCTCCATTTGGTAACAGCTATTGCGTAGGCGGAACCGGTGTTCGTCTGATATTAAGCAGCTCAGAAACAGGTGCAACTTACCAGCTGATAAATGGCTCAACTCCTGTTGGTCCAATTTTCGCCGGCACAGGTGCTCCAATTGATTTTGGTTTAATAACTGGCGCAGGCAACTACACTGCCCGGGCAACTTATACCGCAACAGGATGTGTGGGCACAATGGCTGGCTCGGTTACCGTTGTAGTTAATCCTTTACCTACAGCATATAATGTTACAGTAACCGGTGGAGGTACTTATTGTGCTTCGGGTACCGGACCTACTGTAGGTCTTAGCCTTTCTCAAACTGGTGTTAGCTATCAGCTTTACCTGGCAGGTGTTCCGGTAACTCCAGCAGTAATCGTTGCAGGTACAGGAGCTGCTATCAGCTTCGGAGCGAGAACAGTACCTGGTGCTTATACTGTAGTTGCTACAAATACAACAACACTTTGTACAAATAACATGACCGGCAGCGCGGCTGTAATTGTTAACCCATTGCCAGTTGCTTATACAATGACAGGCGGCGGCGGTTATTGCGCAGGTTCATCTGGCGTACGTATCGGACTTAGCGGTTCTGATGTTGGTGTTAATTATCAACTTAAGAACGGAGGCGCATCAGTAGGTTCACCACTTGCTGGTATCGGTGCCGCAATTGATTTCGGATTAATTACAACAGCTGGTGCTTCCTATACAGTAGTTGCAACTAACACAACTACAGGTTGTACTAATACAATGACAGGTACTTTACCAGTATCTATTAACCCATTACCGGTTGCATATTCTGTAACAGGTACCGGTAACTATTGTGCCGGTGGAAGCGGAATGCCTGTAGGTGTTTCTAACTCAACTACCGGTGTTAATTATCAGGCTTATTTGGGTATTACACCAGTTGGTGCTGCTGTTGCAGGTTCTACAGGCTCAGCAATAACTCTTGGTTCAATGACTACTGCGGGTACTTATACAATATTAGGTACAGATGCTGTTACAGGTTGTAGCAATGCAATGAGCGGCAGCGCAGTTGTAGGTATTAATCCATTGCCTTCTGTATTTACAGTAACAGGTGGTGGCGGCTATTGCGCAGGCAGTGCAGGTGCAATGGTTGGACTTACCGGTTCTGTTTCAGGAACTGATTACCAGTTATATCTTGGCGGTGTTGCTACCGGTACGCCGGTTGCAGGAACAGGCACAGCATTGAGCTTTGGTCCACAGAGTGGTGCAGGTGTTTATACAGTTATTGGAACAACCACTGCTACATCATGCAGCAATAATATGGCGGGCAGTGTTACTGTTATCGTTAATGCATTACCAACATTATATGCTGTTACAGGCGGTGGTAATTATTGCAGCGGCGGTACAGGCGTACACGTTGGCCTCTCTAGTTCTTCTACAGGTATCAGCTACCAGTTAATGTTAGGTGCTTCTCCAGTTGGTGCTCCAATGCCAGGTACCGGTGGTACATTAGATTTTGGAACGGTAACAACAGGTGGCTCTTATACAGTAATGGCTACGAACACAACAACAGGTTGTTCGGTATCAATGACTGGATCTGCTAACGTAGTGGTTAGTCCGTTGCCAACAGCATATACTGTTAATGGCGGTGGTAACTACTGCCCTGGCACTTCAGGCATCGCTGTAGGTCTTAGCGGTTCAGATGCTGCTGTTACTTATCAGCTGTACAGGGCTGGTTCGCCAGTGGGTGCGCCGGTTACAGGCACAGGCGCTGCGATCAGTTTCGGTTTGCAGACTTCATTAGGTAATTATACCGTTGTTGCAACTAATCCTGCTACAACATGTACTGCTAACATGACAGGTTCTGTAAACATAGGTACTTATACACTTCCTATTATCTTTAACGTAACCGGCGGCGGTAACTATTGCCCTGGTGGAAATGGTGTTAACGTAGGTGTGAGCGGTTCTAGCCTCGGTGTTAACTACCAGTTGTACCGTAACGGTATAGCAACAGGTACTCCTCTTGCAGGAACCGGTTCTGCTCTTAGTTTCGGATTACGTACTCTTCTCGGTACATATACTATCGTTGCAACAAATACAACAACTGGTTGTACAATTGCGATGAATGGTAATGCAATCGTAGGACTGTATCCATTACCAGTAGTTCATAACGTTACTGGTGGCGGTAATTATTGCGTAGGTGGTACAGGTCGCCACATTGGTCTGGATGGTTCTGATGTTGGTAATTATTATCAGCTGATGAACGGTATTACGCCAGTAGGTACTCCAATGGTTGGAACAGGTGCTTCTCTTGACTTTGGTTTGCAGACAGCAACTGGTACTTACACAATCGTAGGAACCGGTAGTGCTTCAACATGCAACAACACAATGACAGGTAGCGTAATGATCAATCTTGATCCATTACCAAATGCATACGCTGTAACAGGTGGTGGTAACTACTGCCTGGGTGGTACAGGTGTTGATGTATCTATCAGCAATTCTGATCTCGGTATCAATTATCAATTATACAATGGCACAACAATGGTTGGACCAGCAATGCCAGGAACTGGAGCAGGTTTTAGCTTTGGTTTGCAGACAGGTGCAGGTTCATACAATGTTGTAGCTACAAATTCAATAACAGGCTGCACCAGCAACATGACTGGTGGCGCATCTGTGGTGATCAATCCATTGCCTACTGCATTTAATGTAACTGGCGGCGGTAATTATTGCACAGGTGGTTCAGGCGTTCACGTAACTACCAGTGGTTCAGACGTAGGTACCCAGTATCAATTAATGATTGGTGGTGTTAATACAGGTGCTCCAATTGCCGGTACTGGTTTTGGTCTTGACTTCGGTTTACAGACTGCTACTGGTGTTTACACTGTAGCTGCAAATAATACTTACACTGGTTGCACAGGAAATATGAGCGGCAGTGTAACAGTTGGTGTTAACCCACTTCCATTTGTTTATACATTGTCAGGTGCAGGTAGCAGCTATTGCGCAGGTGGTTCAGGTATACTTGTTTCTTTGAGCGGTTCTGACCTCGGAGTCAACTATCAGTTATACAACGGTGGTATCGCAGTAGGCGGCCCAATGGCAGGTACCGGACTTTCATTAAGCTACGGATACATTACAGCTACAGGAACTTACACTGTGAAAGCAGTAGATGCTGTTACTGGTTGTTCAACCAACATGACCGGTTCTGCAACAATTGTGATCAATCCATTGCCAGTAGCATTCGCTGTAATAGGCGGTGGCAGCTACTGCAACGGCGGTACAGGTGTTAATGTAGGATTGGGTGGATCTAACGTTGGAGTTCAATATCAGTTATATCTTGGCGGTATCGCTGTTGGCGGTTCTTTGACCGGCACAGGTGGTCCGTTGAATTTTGGATTACAAACAACAGCAGGTACTTATACAATTATAGGAACGAATACAACAACAGGTTGCAGCAACACAATGACGGGTTCTGTTTCAGTGGTAGTTAATCCTCTTCCATCTTTGTATACTGTTACCGGTGGTGGTAATTATTGCGCAGGTGGTAGCGGTGTTGCTGTCGGCTTAAGTGGTTCTGCTTTAGGCATCAACTATCAGTTGTGGAAAGCTGGTGTTGTTATGGCGTCAATGCCGGGTACAGGCTTACCAATTTCTTTCGGCACGTTTACTGCTACAGGTAACTACACAGTAACAGGTACTAACACAGCTACAAGTTGTGTACGTACAATGTCTGGTTCTGCAACAGTTGGTACTAATCCATTACCTACAGTGTTTACTGTTACTGGTGGAGGTAATTACTGCATCGGCGGAACAGGTGTAGCAGTTGGCCTGAGCGGTTCTAACACAGGTGTTAGCTATCAATTGTTCAACGGAACAACAATGGTAGGTGGTGCAGTACCAGGTACAGGCTCAAGCATCAGCTTCGGTATGCAGACAGCATCAGGTTCTTACACTGTAATGGCTACTAACACAACTACTGGTTGCAACAACACAATGTCTGGCAGCGTGAATGTTGTGATCAACAGTTTGCCAAATGCATACGCTGTAATAGGCGGTGGTAATTACTGTGCTGGTGGCAGCGGTGTTCATATCGGTCTCAACAATTCAGCATCTGGTGTAAGCTATCAGTTGTACAACGGAGCTACTCCTGCAGGAAGCCCTGTAATCGGTACTGGCAGCCCAATCGATTTCGGATTGCAGACAGCAGCAGGTACATACACTGCAATTGCAACTGATGGTTCTACATCGTGCAGCAGCAATATGATCGGCAGCGTATCAGTAGGTATAAATCCATTGGTTTCTCCTGCTGTTACCATCTCTACAGGGGTAGGCACTAACATTTGCTCAGGCGAAGTGATCACCTTTACTGCTATGGCAGTGAATGGCGGCGGCGGACCATCTTATCAGTGGACTGTTAACGGATCGCCAACAGGTATTGGAAGCACTTATACTTATGCTCCTGCAAACGGTGATGTAGTGGCTGTAACAATGACCAGCAGTGCGGCTTGTGCTACACCATCTACTGCAAGCAATTCAATTGCTATGACTGTTAACAATTCTGAAATGCCTGGTATAACAGTAACTGCAAATCCTGGTACAAGCATTTGTCAGGGTACAATAGTTAATTATACTGCAACAGCAACATTTGGTGGTTCTGCTCCTACATATGCATGGATACTGAATGGTGTTAATTCAGGTTCTGCTTCTACATTCAGCTACACTCCAGCTAACGGCGACGAGATATACTGTGTAGTAACAAGTAACTATCATTGCCGTCTGGCCAACACTGCAACCAGCACCCATATGAATATGGAAGTTGCATTGCCAATAGCTCCAACAGTTACTATTACAGCAAATCCGGGTACTAACATTGCTCCGGGCGAAACAGTTGTTCTTACAGCTACTGCGAGTGGTGCAGGTGTATCTCCATCAATGCAGTGGTATGTAAACGGTAGCGCAGTTACAGGTGCTAATTTGCCAACGTTCGCAAGCAGCAATTTTGCAAACGGCGATTCGGTTTCTTGTGAGGTTACAACTACTTCTGGCTGTATCGGACTTACCGGTGCAGATCATAAAGTATTCACAGTGAGAGGTGTTGGCGTTCAGCAGATCACTTCTGGCAACAGCGATGTTCAGCTGGTACCAAACCCTAATAAAGGTATTTTCAATGTTAAGGGTTCATTAGGTACTTCAGTTGATCAGGAAGTTTCTTTCGAGGTAACTAACATGCTTGGCCAGGTGATCTACACTAACAAGATGATGGCACACAATGGCGAGATCAATGCAACAATAAAGTTGAGCAGCAACCTTGCAAACGGCATGTATATGCTGAACATGCGTTCGGATGCTGATAACAAAGTGTTCCACATTGTTATCGAGCAATAGTATTCTTAAATTAAGATCAGATACAGCGGGGCTATCGAAAGATGGCCCCGCTTTTTTTGTGCTTAAATGCTTATGATTTCACACGGCGGAGTCCATTAGTTCCAGCGGAAAATATTTGATGATTTTCAGCCAACAAAAAGTGTAGATGATTTGTTTTGGACATTCAGTAAGTGATATGTTTATACCACCGCAACCAACCGTAACGATACGTTTTATGTGTGTTGTATGATGTAACGTTCAGTTGTGAAAAGACATGGCCAATTTCAAAAGGAAGGTGTTTCTATTTCGTTTTAAAGGCTGCGTTTTACGTACAATCGCCAAAGGCGTTTCAAGGTGAATTTGTTTGCGCCTGCTTCGCAGTAGGTTGCTTTGATGAAAGTAATTCTGTTGGTTAATTATGCAATTGGCTTACTGATGCTGCTGACCCCAAACCATTTTTTCAAAAGCTTTGCGATTGGGGATAATGCTTGCGCGGTATAAAGTAGTGGGTTCCCAGGCTTTTTGAAATGGATTCCACTTTTCAAATATTGCATCCCACAATAGCTTTTTCTCTCTGTTCACTATTAGTATTTTGCTCTCAGGTAAACCCAGAGACACAAACAACGATTGATCAGGCAGTTCAATTACGTTTCCTCCACTCGCAAACAATGAATTTCCCCTGTTCTGTGTGGAACATTTATATTCCCATAATCTCTTCAAATTCTCGTTTTCGTGTTTGGGTTCTTCAAGCATTATTACAGAAGGAGGTTCTCCTAAATTACACATGTTGTTATTGAACAGGTAAAGAATTCCAGCCTGAGATATACGGCAGCTATGTTGGCCACAGAAAAGCCCGGCATTTGATTTTTTTTGCGCAGCATCGTTGTTGCTGCCATCGTATATACGTTCTATGTTTCCTTCCGGGTATTTTATCTTAATAATGCGGTTCTGATTTCTGCAACTCAGATATACGAATCGTTTTTTCTCGTCGAAATAAAAAGAGTTTTCGTGCGCATGCATAACTGTATATCCATCCTTTGTTCTGACATTGAAAAAGTTAGATGGATTCAAGTAGTCAGCAGATTTCCACGACCATACAATAGCTCCACTTTGGTCATATTCAATAAGAGTGCCCATAGGAGTTCGTTGGTATACGGTGTTAAGTTCTGATGGTGAAACTTCATGCTTGGTTACTATCGCCAGATTATTGTTTGTCAGGGTAGGTTGTTGCCAGTATCGAAACTCCTGCGCCAATACTATATAGTGTCCGTTACTTAGCCTTGTGAATTCGTGGTGGATGTTTTCAGTGCTGTCTCCGCTGATTGTGCCGTTGTGGGGCGCTTTCCAGATAACGGTACCGTTATAGTCGGTTTCGAATGCGCCATAGTCGTCAATCTCAAATGTAATTGTACCAGCAAGAGTAATTTTAAGGTCTCTAATACTGCGATTATCGGGTACATTCGGTAAATACCATACAGGTTTGCCAGCCATATCATACAAAGTCCGGTCGGCATCACAAAAGACAAAACCATCTTTATGTTTTTCAGCCTTCTTTAAAATCCGCAAATGCGTAAGGTTACTTGAGTCAGAGCAAGGCAGTATCCCGGTTGAGAAGTGATGTAATGTACTTTTGACGGGCGTTTTACCAACATATGTGTAGCGCCAGGTGTATTCTTTGTTAAAGAAAGGCACTTCTGCAATCACCTTTTTGTCGTTAGAAAAAACAGTACTGAATATGTTCTTTTTAAATGAGTCTTCTGAGTTGAAATGGCCCGATGCAATTTCCAGTTTGCAACTTCTGTGGCTATTTTCCGAAGGAAAAGAAAAGCCAATAATTCGGTAGTTTAATT
>CAIKOJ010000072.1 GCA_903829015.1 uncultured Bacteroidota bacterium | reverse complement strand
GCAAAGGTAATAAAATTTCTGTTACAGATTGAAAATTGCAAATATTTTTCTTTTAAGGCGATAAAATAATAATATAAAACAAAAAAATAATGCAATATGAGACTATTGGATATCATTTATTATTTTTACCGCAGATAACCGAAATATGGCGATTTTAAGATTCAGAGTATACTGGGAAGATGACGATCAGACCTATAGAGATATAGAGATTCAGGGGCATATGACATTTTTAGACTTTCATAAAGCGATTTTAAGCTCTTATGAATTTGATGGAAAGCATACTGCTTCGTTTTATGAGAGCAATGACAAATGGGCATATGGCAGAGAACTGAATTCTGAAGTGCTTGTAAACAAGAAAGACGCTCCTGCGCTATCAATGGTCAAGACACCTGTTTCGGCATTGGTTGCCAAGCCCGACCAGAAGTTTATATATGTATATGATCCCGCAAAAAAATGGACATTCCTTGTAGAGCTTATCGGTGTAAGCAAGGAGGAGACCTCGAGGCGTGTATATCCTTTCCTGCTGCGCAAAGAGGGCATTGCACCGGCACAGTACGGCATTAAGGGTGTGAGCCACGACAAGATCATGGAGATAGAGGAGAAGTACGATCTGGGTGCAGAAGAGATGGCTGAGGGCTTTAGTGATGAAGGCGAAGAAGGAACGGAAAGTACAGAAAGCATGGCAGAGGAGGATACCGGTGGTGGCTTTGAATAATTTGATCCCAAGAGTATATATAATAGTGGGGCCAACAGCGGTTGGCAAAACGTCTGTTGCCATAGAACTGGCACAGCGGCTGGGTACATCAATTGTATCTGCTGACAGCAGGCAGTGCTATAAAGAAATGTCGGTAGGCACAGCCAAGCCAACAAAGGATGAACTGCAGCTTGTGCGACATTATTTCATAGACGCATTCCCGATTAGCCGCATACTATCGGCTGCCGATTATGAGGCACTTGCGTTGCAATATCTTGATGAGATATTTGCAGCAAACAGTAACGCTGTCGTTTGCGGTGGCACGGGCCTCTATATAAAAGCACTGTGCGAAGGGCTTGATGCTATGCCGGAAACGGATACATTGATAGCCAACCAAACCGAAGCAGCCTATAAAGAACATGGCCTTGAGTGGCTGCAACAAAGCATACAAGCGGAAGACCCTGAATTTTATAAGACCGGCGAGATTCAAAACCCGGCTCGAATGCTAAGGGCGTTATCTTTTATACGAACCAGCGGTGAAAGCATAGTACACTATAGAACCGCGCAAAAGAAATCGCGACCTTTTGAAATTGTAAAGGTGGGTCTTGAAATGCCGCGCGAGGAATTATACAGCCGCATTAACAAACGTGTAGATGCGATGATGGCGCAGGGACTTGTGGCTGAGGTTGAAGGCCTATTGCCATACCGTGACAACAAGAATCTGCAAACCGTAGGATACACTGAACTATTTGATTACCTGCTAGGCGAATGCACACTTGATGAAGCTGTTGATAAAATAAAGCAGCACACACGCAACTACGCCAAGCGCCAGATGACGTGGTTTAAGAAAGATAAGGAGATCATTTGGTTTAATGCAGATGATCCTGATCTTGTAAATCGAATCGTAAGGCTATAAAAGCAAAATAAGATATCATAGTATTTGCAGGGCTCATAGGGCGATGCCCTATGCTGGGAGATTACGCCCTTGCAGGGCTTGTGTTGTGTTTATGTTTTGCAATATCATAGGGCGATGCCCTATGCTGAGATATTACGCCCTTGCAGGGCTTGTGTTGTTTGATAGGCTATGTTGCCATATGGTGAGGTTATTTTGTGTTGTCATATAGTGAGGTAATGTTGCGAGTTCATAAGTGCGTGTTCATAGAGTGCGAGATCACAAGGCGATGCCCTATCCTAAGAGATTGCGCCCTTGCAGGGCTTGTGTTGCTTGATTTCCGAGGTTATAGGGCGATGCCCTATCCTAAGAGATTGCGCCCTTGCAGGGCTTACTCATGATATTGTCGTCTGAGGATTTTAATGGTGGTATTTGACATCGAACCCTATGGGATTGCCTTTGGTTTCTTTGAACGGTTGATGATGTTAGTCAGTGGGGTTTTCAACTTCGCTGCGGAGCTTGTTTAAAAATGCCGTTAATGAGATGTTTGCGATGTCGTTTTTTGACAAAGTGTTTTGAGTCTGTGGTGTGGAAATGGAGTGTTGTTGTGAGGAAGTATTGGCGGTTTTATGAGCAGATGAAATTGCGGGATTACTTCCGGTCACTGCTGGTTGTGCGGGAGCGGGAAGTGGTATAATTTTTTGATTGCCAGTGGTTTGTAGTGCAACTTCCGGTTTTGCGGTAATTTCCGGTTCGTCGTTTTGGAACGGGGTAATAGTTGGTGGCAATGGCTGCCAGGGTGTGTTGTCGGGGCGGGATGATTTGGGGTCGTCGGTAGTGAGTTTGAGATCACTGCATTTGGGCCATTGGCATTGGCCAGTGCTTTTATGGGCACAGTTCAATGTACTCTCGCATGGAGCAGTAGTTGCAGGAGGGTTTTCGGAATCGAGTGGTTCTGTTCCGTTGAGTTCGTCGTAGAGAGGCGATACAGCCTGGAGGTCTATACCATATTCCATTTGATAGGGTGCATATCCGTTCTTGCTTTTTGCTGTGAGAAAGCGATTGGCATAATGCGCCAGTTGTATACTAAATTCTTTATTTAGGGGACGAACAAATTCCTTGAAGGATTCGATCATCTGCATGTTGTGTGCAAGAGATGGCGATTTTTTCATAGTATCGATGCTGAGCACCAGTTTGCGCATAACGTCCATTTCCTGCTGGGATGGGAAACGCTTGCCGGGTTCACGCGCGGCGATCATGTTCTGCATTTCGACGAGTTGACTGCACAGATTATCTGTGATGGTGGCAGGAGCCTGCAATGCAGCTACTTTTAGTTTGTGCCATGCGTAGTGATGCACCCATGTGTAGATGGTGCGTTCGGATACGCCTACTTCGAGTGCAATTTCTTTTTGTGTTTTGCCTAGTGCAAGATAGAGGTGGCGTGCGAGTTGTTTTTTGTCGGTCATATGATAGTGGTTGATTTTGTTATTGCCTTATATAATGTGTTGATTGTCGCAAATTGGATAGCCCGCCATGCGGGCACTATTCAACTTGATCGGGTAATTGCTACAAACAGACAGCCCTTACAGGGCATTGCAGACCTAATTCGTTTTTTTGTTCGTTTGATGCAGTTACCAGAAGATATTGATCTTCTTAAAAACGGGTGCGAAGTTGGTGGGTAAAAATGAAATGGTGAAATCGGATTTCCATGACGGGACGGAGCGGGCCTATGACAGGACGTACGCGGCCTATGACGGAAATTTGTTTTGCCATAACCGCCTGATAAGTATGTAGATATAGTTTAGTAACAGCCTAAGTGTACAGGTTTAAAAAACGGACACTAGCAAAGGTGGAGGAATGCATGGCCGGCTGACCATTAAATACCGTTTGGAAAAGCTTTTGTATATTTCAAATCGTTTTCGGGTTATTCCTTTTGATATGGTATTCAGCAGTGTTGCGTTCATCTTTTATTTTTTACCCATCTTCTTTTTGGTATACTACAATGTACCGGCAAGGTTTAAGAACATTGTGATACTCACCGGCAGTATTTTCTTTTATGCGTGGGGTGCACCAAGGTTTGTAATAATTGTTTTCCTGACGACAATGATTGATTTTTTTATTGTCAGGTATATGTCGTCGGTTGCGGAGAAACGAAAGAAGTTGTTGCTGCTGATATTGTCGCTATTCATTAACCTGGGTTTGTTGTTTTATTTTAAGTACTGCAATTTCTTTGTGGAAAATGTGAACAGGCTACTGGCTAGTACAGGGATGCGAGCGGTAAGCTGGACGCAGGTAATTATGCCCATAGGCATATCGTTCTATACGTTTGAGACACTGACGTATGTGGTTGATGTCTATAAAGGCAAACATCAACCCTTTCGCAATTTCTGGGACTATCAGGTGTACATTATGCTGTTTCCCAAACTTATAGCGGGGCCTATCATTCAGTTTCATGATTTTGCAGTGCAGGTATATGACCATACCAGCATGGAGACGTTTGAAAACCGGCTGCGAGGATTTTACCGGTTTTTTATTGGACTAGGAAAGAAGGTGCTGATTGCTAACGTGATGGGTGCCGCAGCCGACAAAATATTTGCTATCCCCTACGATCAGTTAAGTACTACTACAGCCTGGTATGGGGCAATCAGTTATACTTTCCAGATCTATTTCGACTTTTCGGGCTACTCTGATATGGCTATTGGGCTGGGGCTGATGATGGGGTTCCGTTTTCCCGAGAATTTCAACAACCCCTATACGGCAGAGTCGATCACCGATTTCTGGCGGAAGTGGCATATTACTTTAGGATCGTGGATGCGCAACTACTTATATATTCCGTTAGGGGGGAATAAGGTGAACAGCAAAGCAAGGCTTTTCTTCAATCTGTGGTTGGTTTTCCTGTTATCGGGCCTGTGGCACGGAGCCGCCTGGGGGTTTATTTTCTGGGGCGCTTACCATGGATTCTTCCTGATCTTAGAGCGGATGTTTCTGGGAAAATGGCTATCGCGTATAGGTAAACTATCAGTGATTTATACCTTTCCGGTAGTAGTAGTTGGGTGGGTGTTTTTCAGGATAGAATACCTGAGGTCGTCGATCAGTTTTCTTGGCAGAATGTTTGCATGGCATCCGCAAAACACGGTGTGGGAGCCGGACCCGCTGTTTTTCACTACTCTTTGTTTGTCTGTTTTCTTCTCGTTTTTTGTATTGTTTCCGAAGGGGACTGATCTACAACAAAAATTATTTTTCAAAGAACACTCGATGCGGTCGCACTATGTGTTGATGGCGGCGGCATTGGCGATATGCGTATTGTCGGTGGGGCGGATCACTGCAACAAATTTTAATCCTTTTATCTACTTCAGATTTTAAGTAAATGGGACAAAAAACAAGAAAATATTTATTCTATTTTGGTCTGCTTTTTCTGTGTGTTCCGTTTATGCAGCAAAGTCTTGAAATTGTGAAGGTAAAGCCCATCAATGGTTTTTTGCCCCCATCACCAGATGCTACATTTAACATTGAAAATTGGTGGAACGAGCAATATCAACCTGAGAAGACGAGTTACCTGAACGAGCACTTTGGTTTCAGGCCGGCATTGCTGAGATTCAATAACCAAATTGACTACTCGATCTTTAACAGGGTGAATTCGGACTGGTTGCTACTCAGTAAGGGCAATTGCCTGTTTTTTCAGAATGAACTGGCTGACCGGGCAGGATTATTATTTCCGGGTGAAGATTCGTTGCGGAAGAAAATGATGATGGTGAAAGCAATACAGGATACGTTTGCGAAGATGGGTAAATTAATGTTCATTGTGTATGCGCCGGTGAAGCCTGTCTTTTATCCTGAGTTTATTCGTGAAGATAGCCTGCCGGCAATAACGGGTAGAACTAATGTTGATCGTTACAAACGGTTGGGCAAGTTGATGGGCATTAACCAAGTGGACATTGGTGCGTGGTTTTATGCTATGAAAAACACGAGGAAGGAATTGCTGTTTCCTAAACAGGGATTTCATTGGAGTATGTATGGATCACTGCTTGCGGAAGATAGTATCATCAAATACATAGAGTTGCAAAAGCAGATAGTTATGCCCAAACCTGTTTTATCTAACTTAATACGTACAAGGATACCAAGAGGTTCGGATGATGATGCCAGAAAGCTAATGAACGTAATGGCGCAACAAGGAGACGAAGTCTACACTTATGCGGATGTGCATTATCCGCGTGACAGCTCGTTGGTGAAGCCGTCTATTATGTATATAGGTGACAGCTACCTGCTGGAGCTGCTTACAAACAAGATGATGGATAGTTGTAATTCATCGTGGGTGATATGGTGGAACTCGCAGTATATCTCAAATATTGCGGACCCGAATGACAAGAGCCCGAAAGGCATGAAAACATACGATTGGATAGCAGGGACAAAGAATATGGATTGCGTAGTACTGCTGTACACCTCGTGGGACCTGCCGAGGCTGGGTGACGGATTTGTAGAGAAGGCGTATAGCTATTATTATCCTAAGAAGGACTGAGGAGTAGGTGAAACCCCAAACCCCTAAAGGGGCTTATCCATAGAGAGTACTCCCCGGCAAAAAGAAATTTGAGTTTGAGTGTGGTGGGGTTTGATTCCCAACACTAATGGTATGTTGCGAGTTGGGAAAAGCTATCTTGACGCTGGAATGTGGGCGTGCAATCATAATAAAACCGGGATAGCGGATGGCTATCCCGGTTAAGAAAATATGTTTTGAATATTATCTGCCAATTGGAAATTTACCAAGCGGCACCTCCTCCTGACTTTCTGAATTCTTTAGGTTTAACTATCGTAAACACCCTTGAGATATTGAAGCCTATGTGCAGTGCTCCTTTTTCCCAGCTATCGGTTGTCTGGCCAATAGAGGTGCGGTCGGTGAGGCCTTGAGAGTTGGTGAGCATGAGTTGAAAAACGTGTCCGCCGGTTTCGATATCAACACCGATTGAAAGAGAATTGTAAGTTTTCTGTCCGCTAACCAACAGATCTGCATTGGTAACTCTGTAATAATACTCGCCGGTAAGTGCTATGCGCTTTGTAAGTTTTATGCGGCCACCAATGCCTATGGCGACAGTATTGTTTGAGAATTTAGTGCTGTCGACAATATTATAATGCACTAATGTAGGCATGATCTGCAAAGAGATACGATCGCTGAATTTGCGGGCAATGAGCAACTGATTTGCATAGTACAGACGGTTGCTGAAAAACCACTCTGTGCTATCGGCAGCAGGTAAGTTAGGTGCCGGAGTTGTTTGCACAGAGATAGAGCCTGAATAGCTTAGTGTGATGGGCATGCCGTGTTTACGCTGGCGCAGTATTTTCACTTTTGCAAAACCATCGTTTTCTTTATTGAAGGTGTTGTGCGCGATGCCGATCATGAGCCAGCGTGTGATGCCGTAATCAAGGCCGAGGCGCGTGGTTGCGTTATCGAGGCCATAAAAATTCTCCAATCCCTGATCGAGACCGCCGAACCTATGAGAGACACGAAAATCAAGGACACCTGCACCGAGATTCTCGACGCTGCTGCCATTAATGATGCGTGTGGCTTTGAATGTGTTTGTGACGGGTTCTTTTTTCTGTTCTGCGATATTGCCACTGAGCATATCCATGAGGCTGTCGGCTTGAGCAAATGTGCTACCGGAGCAGAGTGTTAAGAGGCAAAGCGATGCTAAAAATTGACGCATAGTAGTGTTTGATGTTGTTACTGAAGTTTATTTTTTGGTTAGTTCGCCGTCGAAAGAAATCACTGCGGTCTTGTCAACTTTATCTGTTACTACTTTGGGGATATTGATGTTATAATCTGCCAGCAGTACATTGAATTTTGCAGATATTTTTGCGACGTTGCCCTGCATAGTTACACTGCCGACAACCGTTACTTCTTTAGTAACGCCATGGATAGTGAGTTTGCCGGTAACCTTAGCGTTGTAGTTGCCGTCTTTCGAAAAGTTCACATCGCCGAGATTGGTGATTGTGCCTGCGAATTCGGCTTTAGGAAACTTATCGCTTTCCATGTAGTTTTCGTTGAAGTGGTCCTGCATTAACTGCCTCTCGAATTTAAAGCTCTTTACAGGTACCTGAAACCTGAGATCGCCTTTGTTGGCATTAAGTACACCGCCTGTTTCGTTATTTTTTGCTTCTATTTTTTCGGGCGAAGACTTGGTTGTAGCGTTGAAGTAAACCTTGCACGTGCGACCAACGTAATTCTGAGCAAATGATGCTGCGGAGATGCAGGATAGAAGTGCTGCGGAAAGAAGTATCTTTTTCATTGTTTGGAATTTGGAATTTGGAATTTGGGATTTGGAATTTGGGATTTGGAATTGGTAATTAGTAGTTGGTATCAATTGTTTGGGGTGCCGGCGTTTACCCATTTGGTTAGTTTGTTGATATCGCAAGAGGCAATCTTTGGAAGCCCTTTGGGCATTGCATGCCTTCTGGATACCGGAGTGCCGTTTATATCGTTGATCAAAACTTCTTGTGTGGGGTATGCGGCATTAGCCATTATGCCATCGTAAGTGGACATGTCGTAGCCGCTGGTAGATGCGCCACCCAGATGGCATGAGCTGTTGATGGTACAGTTTGCCGTAAGTATCGGAACAATATCACGAGCGTAACTGATAGTAGAAGTATCGCAGGTGGTTGTAACCGGAGTGGGGTAGAGCTTGTCGTATTTGTCGTTGTAGCAGCTATTGAGTGCCAGAATGGATAGAGCGGCGATCAGTATTTTTTTCATAATTTATTTTATTGTTTTCCGTAATTATTTTGAGAATGACCTTTATTGTTTTATTACACAATCGGTTAACGAAACGCCAGTTAGTCCGTTGCCGGAGCAGAACCCTTTAATGGTTATGTTTTGTCCTTTTGTGAGGGTTACATTTTTTTCGCGCATGGTGCATTGAATGCCTGCTGCGGGATCTGACGTCTGTAAAATTGCCATTGTGCCACCGTCCTGATTTTTGTCTATTTCGCTGATGGTGCCAGATACTTCAATCGCTTTATTTAGGTATTTGGTATCGGCGGCTTTTTCGTCGGAAGTATATTCTTTAGAAAGCGCATCGGCCGTGATGGCTATGCCTTTTGCATTTTCTACCTTATTGTGTGGTTTATTCCACATGTAAATTCCTGTACCTACACCGATCAGAATCAGTAATAAGAGGGCTATGAGGATGTTCCTTATCATATCAGGTGATGGTTTGTGGATTCAAATTTAAGGAATTTAATATTAAACGGGGTTTTAAGCCCATATCGGTATGTCAAATGAAGGTTATGATTTAACGGTGAGGATATTGCCAGATTGTGTAACGGTGTACTTTGTGAGTGCTGAAGGAGGAGGCCCCCCTAAAACGGAACCGGTAGTGGCATTGAAGGTGCCACCATGGCAGGGGCATACTACCATTGAACTGCCGGTATTGTAATTTACCTCGCAACCCTCGTGAGTACATGCAGCAGATAAAGCGCTAAACGAGCCACCCGCAGTTTTGATCACTATTACTCCATTTACCACCAGCGAGCCACCAATAGTGTTTAAAGCGTTGTTTGCGGCGTTTGTGAGATCCAGCGTGAAGTTGACATTTGAAGGTCCGGAAGTATTGCTTTTCTTACTACAACTTTCCATAACACCGGCAGGTATCAATGCGAGTCCGCAGAGTGCAAATGATCTTTTGATGAAGTCTTTCCGTTCCATAATTTTTGATTGATAGTGTTGTAATGTAAAAATAAGGTGTATCTACATCTAATTTAAGAATAGTTTTTCGGTTTAACAAAAAACACAACTGATAGACGTTAATTGAGTGGGTACAATAATCATGCCTTAAAGGGTGTGCGCGCGTGGGAAGGCTACGTTTTAACCAAGTATTAAGTAGTAGAGCAGAACCGTTGTACAACAAAAAAACAGGCACTGCGCCTGTTTTACATATTAGAATATGGTGTAATTAGGGTGCAGGGACATTCAAAGAGCCTGTAACCACTGAGGAATCGGAGCGGGTAAAGGTGAAGGTGCCAATCACATCGGGCGAAACGGCCGTTAATGTGAGTGTACCGTGGACGCATAAAAGTGGAACTGTTTCAGCCGTGTCGTTATAAGAACCCAAGTAGCTAGTTCCGTTCAACGGATACGTGCCGGTCGTGGCAGGATAGGTTACAAAACCGAACTCTAGTTCTGAATAGCGATAATCAAATCCATCAATTTTTACATTGCCACCAACAGTGCCGGAAACATGGATGTCGGGGTCTGTAACAGAAAAGGAGCGGCCGCCGGTTATCGTTGCATTGATGTAGTGCCCAGAGGTGGTTCTGGCACTACTTGATGGACGTGTGCAGGCAGAATATGCCAATAAAACGGTGCATGCAAATGCAGTGAATTTCAGGTATTTGGTCATATGGTGGTTTTTGGTTTAAAAATGTTTGAAACGTTATTTACACTAAAGACGTAGCAACGTGGTTAACCGGTTGGGAAACTGCAAAAAATCCCGGAAGTATTTAATGCACACTAACCTGCATTTTGGCTAAAGCCAATCTTAATCAGTGCGTCCCCACGACTTAAAAGTCGTGGCTAATATGTGTTTGATGTGCTTTCGATGTCCAGATGGTGTTACACCGGGATATGCTACTATGGAATGGTTCTTACTTCCGGCAATGGCAGCAGGTAGTGAGGCAGGAAACAAAGTTAACAGACACTTTTGCTGGTGCGGTAGGCTGTGCCTTTGAACATGGCCACTATTTTGCCGTTTTGGTTTTTTGTGGTGACATCATAAAAACTGATCTTGTGGCCTGTGTGCACTTCTTTGGCCTCTACAGTGAGTACGTCGCCCGGAAGAGCGGCATCTATGAAACTGATGTGAACATCGAGCGCTACGCTGACCCTGCCGTGGGAGTTGCAAGCGAAAGCGAATGCGCTGTCGGCTCCGGAAAATACAATGCCGCCGTGTACGATGCTATGCCCGTTGAGCATTTCTTCTCTTATTGTGTAGTGCAGTTTGCAGTACCCTTCTTTGTATTCATCTACAACAATGCCCAGCCATTTGGTGAAATTGTCTTTGGCGAGCATGGTTTCGAGTACTTTCTTCGGCATAAAAAAGGTATGAGATTGTGAAATTCTTTTTTGCGATTTGATGAATAGTAAGGGTTAACTATTGCACATAAATTTCGTCGCAGGCGATCATTGGTTTTTTGCCGTCGCGGAATCTCCATTCGGGCAGTGACTTCAGATTGTTTGCTGTGACCTTAATGTAACGTGCTGAACCAGACAGTGGTTTTGTTGTGAAATCTTTTACAGCGGCTTCATAATGTTCGGATAAAGAGGATGATTTGAAGTCGGCAGCAGAGTGGTAGCTGGTGCCATCTGATGATAATTCGATAGTGATGTTCTCAGGCAGGAATATCCAATGTCTGGGGTCATCGAGGAAATGCATCTGGATGCGGGATATTTTTGTGGCTTTACCGAGGTCAATTGTTGCGACCATCGGCACGGCATAGAAACACAGCCAATTATAACTGAAGTCGAGGTAGCCGGGGTTGCCATCGATCAGGGTGTGGTTGCCCTTGGCAGGGTAGTCTTCGGCGAAAGGATTTTGCAGGGTTACTTTGGCGTCGAGTGCCAGAGTAGGGGTTACTCCTTTTTTAAAGATGGTATTCCATTCGGCAAGGTATTCATCGGGAGTACGGGCTGGCCCGGCTTCTGATAATTCGGTAACACCTGCTTTCTTACAATTGGCGACGAACCGGGTGATCTTATCCAGCATTTTTGGTTTTACCGACCACTTGCCAGCATTGTCTTTTACAAAAATGCCGTGTTTTTCTATACCATAAAACCGAGCCTGTTGAAATACTGTGTACTCAATGGGAAGCCTTGCACGCATTACACGGGCTGCTATTACCGGGTTTCCTTCCACTGCACCTTCGGCTTTATCGAAGAGGTTGCTGTACTGCTCGAGGAGTTCGGATGTGAGGTATGATCTCCATTCATTAATGGGGTTGCCGTATATATCGAGTTTGCGTTTTGAAGCGAGTAGTTTATTCTGAACAAGGTCGAAGTATTGTTGCACGAACGGGGCGGCTTTGCCGTAGTAATCGCGGATGAATTCGGAGGTGAGTTTTTTTACATCTGCTTTATCATCCTGATACAGTTTAGCGATGAGGTAGCTGCGTAGCTCAGCCCATTCGCCGTAGGTGTCGCCGCTGCCTTGTGTGAATATGCCTTTTACACCATGCTCTTTGAAGTATTGCATGTTGGGTTGCAGTGTGCTGAAGTTTGGGAAAGGTGCGAGGTAGTTTGTAAACTGAGTGACATAATCCCAAATGAAGATGTTGCCGGTGAGATCTCCCCATGTTTTTAGATCTGTGCGGAAGGATGCGGCTGAGCCTTCTTCGGCCAGTGGTTTATCGCGGAATGCATCGATATCGCTGAGGAATACGAAAACATTGGCGGCGGGTTTCAGCGATTTCGGAGCTTTGTGGGTGTATCCGTAAGCCAGCGTGGTGAACTGCTTGTCGGGGAAAGTATTGGCTATACGGTTGACGAATTTGATGAGTGAGCCTGAAGGGCTGCCTTGCTCGCGGTCAACAGCCTTGCATGCATCGCATTCGCAATAGCCGTTGTCATCATTGGGGCTGATGGACCAATAGATGGCATCGGGACTCTTTGCCATTCTTTGTTTCAGGTCGGCTGTAACTATTTTAAAAACGGACTCATTGGACAAGCAGAGCTGAGAGGGTTGTCTTTTGCCTTTTACGAGCGCATAATATTCAGGGTTGGATTTGAACCAGGTTTGGGCCGGTACGAGCTTGTTGAACGAATGACCCCAAAGACCCCAAAGGTCATCGAGCTGCTGCAGCTGGTGCCATTCAAGGTATTCGGCATCATGTGCGGCAGGGTAGTAAGCTTCGCGGTAAATGAAGGGTGGCACATGTTCTTCATCGATACTGCCGGGAATACTGATGCGGCGAGCAGTGGGTATGAGCGGAGGTTCGTTGCTTAGTTTTTTGCAATGCAGGTATTTCTCTACAAAAAAATAAACGCCGTAAATGATACCGTGGCCGTTGCCTGCGCAGAGGACGAGGTCTTTGCCATCAGCGAAAATGAAATAGCTTTCGGGTTTTCTTTTTTTGACCAGGGTTTTTTCTGCTTTGTAAGTATTGCCAATAAAAATTGCATTGGCTTTGCCGCGTTTGGCTTTTTCATCGAGAATAGGGATTTCTGTGCCCGATACTTCTTTGATAAAATGCTGCAGTAGCAGGGCGGCTTTGGCCTCCAGTTTTGAGGGGGCAGGAGGTGTAACGATGACATATTCAGAAGATCCGTTGTCTGCCAGAACAAGTTCCTGTGCGTTTCCGCTGCAGGCGTTGAGGGAGATGATTGTTAGTAACAAAACATACAGCAACTGCTTGTTCATAAATAGGCCTGCTTTAGAATATATGCAAAGGTATTAAAAAAGCGAACGCCCCCGGAATTGGGGGCGTTCGCAGATTATGATTGGATTGTGCGATTAGAATTTGCGCAACAGTGTTACGAAAATGTCGAATTGGTTAACGAATTGTCCATTGTATGCACCTGTTGTTCCGTCAATTCTCTCTCCTATCTTTTGGTTGTACCATGTTCCGAATAGACCAAGAGAAGTGCGATAGTGGAACTGCTTCATGTAACCTGCCCCTGCACTAACGGTAGTATAGTTAATGTTATTGGTGAGATTGTAGATACGGCTAAAGTCATCGGGACCTGTACCGTAACCCAGTATCACGGAAGCATAATCGGTATGCTTGTTCATGTAGAAACGTGAAGTGAGCGTAGCGGAAACGAAGTCTTTAGTAGTATTTGAGAATGTATTTGTAAAATGGGTATAGTATGCACGCAAACCCATGTACATTTCTTTGTGTTCTTTAGAAATGCCCAGCATGCCTGAAGCAAATTCTCCCGAAGTAGTATCGAAATTTTCTGCTTTGAGGTAACGACCGCCCAGGTCAACAGCCCATCCCTTCTTAAAGTAAAACGATAGTGTGCCTGACAACCTGAACAGTGGGAAAATGCCGATATCGGAGATGCCTTTGCTTGATCCAAAATTTTTGTGAGGCGCATAAGAACCTGCGAGGTTAATACCTACCAATTTAGCGATGGTATAACTACCCTCCAGATCGAACTGATAGCCGGTGCCGGTTAAGCGACCTGCATATTGAACCCTTGCTGCCAATGATCCGTTTTTGAAGTAGCGGGTGTATTGTACAGTACCAATGTGGTTGACATGAGAGGCATTAGTATCGATGATCTTAGTGTGCAGGTAGAAGAAACCGAACTCATTCTTCAGCCTTCTGCTGTAGAGATATTCTGTGTAGTCAAGAACAGTAGCATCGTTTGGCGTGATCTTCAGCAAAGAATCGGCCGATTTCCAGGCTTCATTGTAGTCGCCCTGATTTTCAAATATCTGAGCTTTCTTGAGCAGGAAGTATGGATTGTTAGGGTACAACTGGCGACCTCTGCCTATGAGGGTCAGGGCTTCGTCGTACTTTGTCATATCCATCAGCAGATTGATGGTGTAAAAAAGAGGGAGCGTATCCTTAGGCGCTACTTCGAGTGCTTTTTTGAACTGAATTAACGCGTCGTCTTTTTTATTTGAAGTCAGGTATTGCTTACCATAGCCACAAAGCTGATCGACATAAGCGTTGCGGTACTTCATGTTGTATGGGTAGTTCGCGTAGAGGTTACCTGAGATAGCTGTTGCTTCGTCGTATCTCTGTGCGTCTGCCAATACTGAAGATTTCTTTAACTGGAAATCTTTGTTGTCGGGATAATATTGCAGAGCCTGATCTGAATAGTAAACGGCTGAATCGAAATTTTTGTTAGCTGCTTCTATGTTTATGATGTAATTAAGGGCATCTGCATTTTTCGGGTCTCTTTCGAGTACTTCCTGCAAAATGGTCAGAGTACCATAATAGTCATCGTATTGCATTGACTGGCGGCTTGCCTGCAGAGATTGCTCCACAAATGCTACCAGGTATTTTCTGCTGTCGGGGTATTTGGTCAGGAGTTGTTTTGAGATAAGGGCTGCCTCGGAATAATGCTGATAAGCTTCCAGAGTAGATGCTTTTCTGTACAGGTACTGATCGTCACCAGGGTAGTAGGTAAGTGCTTCGTCAATTACGTGCAGTACATCGTCGTAACGTTTCTGCTGTGTATAGGCGTTGATCAGGTAGTTGATAGCGCCTTTATTTTTATGATCGTAGAACAGTACTGAATTCAAAGCGATAACAGCGCTGTCGTAGTCCTGATCTGCAATAAATTGTTTTGCACTCAGGGTTCTCAGCTCCAGGAAGTTAGCTTTGTTGGCCGGAGAAGGATTGTTTTTGTACAGCCTTTCTGCAATCACAGATGCTGCATCATATCTTTTCAGGTTCTCCAGAACTGACATTTTCTTAGTGAGCAGATCACGATCGTTGGGGTAATGCTTTAATGCATTGTTTGCCCAGCCGAGTGCTTCTGTAAGCAATCCACGGCTGTTGGCGATGTTGATCACATAATTTAACGCTTCCCTGTTAGCCGGTTCTTTTTCAAGCACTGCCTGGAACTGCAGGTAAGGGTCTGTTTTCATATAATACCTTCCGGCTTCCATGCGCAGATAAACGTTCAGTTTCTGCACTTCGGAATTAGAGGGATAGAGTTTCATCAGTTTTTCTACAACAACAATCGCATCAACGTAGCGAGCCATTGCTTCGAGGATACTGATCTTTTTCATCAGGAACTCATAAGAGTTGGGGGTAGACTGCAAAGCCCTGTTAGTATAAGCAAGAGAGCTTTCGTAGTTACCAGAACGAACATCGAGCGAGAAAACTGCCTGTAATGCTTCTTTATTCAACGGATCTTGTTCGAGTACTGATTCGTAAGACCTTTTAGAAATCTCGATATAGCCCCTGTGGGAATACTGGCGTGCCAGCGTAAGTTTATAATCGAGGTAGATGCTACGGATGTAAGAATCGGTGGAATAACGCTCGAACAGATAGTCGGCCAATTTGGTGCTTTCGATCCAATCTCCCTCTTTACTGTAGATATCCAGTTTTTTCAGCAGCAGATCCCTGTCGTTAGGGAACTGTTTTAAGCCCATATCGGCATACTCGAGCGCCTGCAGGTAGTTACACGCAACAGTCTCGGTATTTACGAGGTATATGTAGGCATCCTTGTATTTAGGATTTTTCTGAATCACGTAATTCAGTTCCAGGCGTGCACTGTCGGTTTTACCGGCGAGTGCAAAAGCGCGACCCAGCATTAAGTGAATATCGAGATTTCGGGGGGAGATGTCTACAGCCTGATCTAGTAAACTAACGGCGCGCTGATAGTGCTTTGCCTCAATTTCCTTTTTAGCTTCTTTATATAAATCATCTGAAGACTCCGTTTTTTTCAGCCACTGTGCACTTGCTTTCCCGCAAAGCAGGACAAGCAGCACAATAAGTACTGATTTTACAGTTGATGTCATTTGAGTTGTATTTAATGGTTATGTTAGTTAGTTGGTTAGTTGTTGTTCAAGTTGTCAGCCTGCTTTGACGGTACTTCTCTTTTTTGGTGCATTGAAGCCCTGGCGCTGCATATTGCCCCACACGTGCTTCTTGCCGATGATGAAATTAAAATATCCTTTTAACGCAAAGAACCAGATCAGCGGGTGATAAAGAAACGGCTCGATAAATGCCATAAGGCATAAGCCGATTGTTTCTCCCCATGTTTTATAATATTTGAAAGTTATTTGGTCCCACAAAAGTGCAATGGTTGTGATCATTACAGAGTATGTGTACACAAAAACGATCAAGATTATAGCGTATGGCCAGT
Source organism: uncultured Bacteroidota bacterium (assembly GCA_903829015.1). Lineage (GTDB taxonomy): Bacteria > Bacteroidota > Bacteroidia > Chitinophagales > Chitinophagaceae > Nemorincola. Next base: position 29,118 of record CAIKOJ010000072.1, on the reverse strand, counting down.
TGATCTGCCTTGTAATTATTAAGTAAATGTAAAAAAGAATTCCTAAAAACTCTATAATTGGGGCCAACAATTCGTAAAAAAAGTGATATGGGAACACAATCAACCCCATACGGCCATATCGTGGATTAAATAATATTTTCCTGTGCGTACTCATTAACTGAGCCAACCCACGACCCCAGCGGGCTCTTTGCCTGCCGAATACCTTGAGGGTAGTAGGCCCTTCTGTCCAGCAAAGGGTAATAGGTACGTATTTTACAGAGTATTTTTTATTGTTATCTGTCATGAACGCACCCATGCGCGTAATAAGGTCCATATCCTCGGCAAGGGAAAGTGAGTCGTAGCCACCTGCTTTAATGGCAATATCCTTATCGAACATACCCAAACCACCAGATACGTTAGGAACAGAATTAATGCGATCCCATCCCATTTTACCTAAAACGAAGGCACGGATATACTCCATTTCCTGAAAACGAGGTAAAATTCGGCGTGGAGGACGAACGCGGAGAATCAGACCGTCGTCTACTTCGCAAGAGTTTACCATGCGCAGAGTAGCTCCGGTGGCGATAACTCTTTTGTAATCTTCCTGAATCTGTACGTCGCCGTTAATTTCTCTCACGGTGCTGGTTTCCTCATCCATGAACGGCTTGATGAGCTTGATCAGCGTATCTTTATCAAGGATACAGTCCACGTCGGTACAAAGGAAATAGTCGTAAGAAGCTACGTTAATACCAGCGTTAGAGGCATCGGCTTTACTTTTACCGTTTACCTTGTCAATAACCACCAACTTATCATAGGCAGGGTTGGTTGATTTGAAAATCCTTTTTACAGGTTTGCTCAGCAGTTTTTCACGGTAAGCAAAATCGACCTGAACGAGTTCAAATTCATTTACCAGTTTCTCCAGTGTATCATCGGTACTACCGTCATTAATAAGGATTACCTCGTATTTTGGGTAGTTGAAGGTGAGCAGCGAACGAACGTTTGAAATAATGGTAACACCTTCATTGAAGGCTGGCGCAATAACGGAAATACCAGGTGCAAGCGGAGATTCGATGATGATATTGTAATCAACGTTTGCATTTTTCTTCATATACCGGCGGATGGACGCCAAAGAAAGTATGGCCAGTATGCCATAGGCAATCAAGAGCGACGTTCCGTACAGGAAGACAGCATATTGAAAAAATATTCCGAGAACGTCCCAAAAAGTACCTCTGGAAAAAAAATCTATAATGACTTTCATTGTGTTGAGTCAGTTAAGTAAACATTAACCGCCGTTTTGAAATACTTTTTAATAATTCGGGCAAAAATAATTTATTTTTCAAAAAAACTGAACTTGCCGGCAACTGAATATAAAACAAATTAATATTTTAAGTGTATAATACTCAGAATGTTGTCAGCGTGTTTATTGATATTTTATTAATGGATTTTGACAATGTTTGACGATTGTCTGGTTTTCTTCATTAGTATTTTCGAGAATATCTGTAATAATGTAGCGCGATTGCTGAGAATTATGGCGGATAATAGCTCTTGCGGCATTCATCTGAATATCGAAACTACTTGAGTACAGGAATTCATTTTTCAGGAATTCTAAATGTTTTCCGGAAGAGATCTTACCAATGGCTTTCAGAATTTCGATCTGGCAATTGAGCGGCTGACTGGTATAAATAGTCACTAATTTTTCCTCAGCTATTTCTGCCGACAATTGTCCGAGGCAATTAATGGCCTGAGCTCTGAACTGGTGATCTTTAGTTTGCAGCAGATCGATAACCGACGGAATTGCAGTACGCTGATCGTAATGTGCAATGAGCCTTAAGCAAAAAGATACAATACTTTTATTATTAGAATAACTTACCCAGCGAGAAAAATTGGGGATCGTGATGTCTTTGGTTGTAGTAATAATTTTGAACATTTCCATCTGATCCCATGGGAGGATGGGTTCGGTGGCGATATCGAAAAATTTGAAAGGCTCGTTTTTACTTAACTGAATGTAGGCGTTACGTGATGCGGCCCTGAGTGATGGATTCTGACTGTTAGTAAGAGGTAGCAACATGGAGTCGGATATCGGTATATCCATGTTGGTTAGTTCCACGAGCGCCTTGATCTTGGTTTCCCATTTAAACGTTCTGAGCTTGGAGAATGAATCTTCAACAAGATTCATATCGATGTATAATTTACGAAGCAACTCGCCGACTTCGCCTCGGAAATTTTTTCGATAGCGGATAAGAGTATCTATAATTATCTGGCGAACAGCGGGTTTCCTAAAGGCTTTATTTGATAGTGCGTGCTGATCAAATTCTATTTCTTCAACCGGAATATCTTTTCCCAGATTTTCGTTGAGCAATACCTGTTCTGTGATGAGGTCTTCGATAATGGGGCTAAGGTGCGCTAACCTTCTCTGGTAAACAGAGCTGTTGTATCTTCTGAACAGAATAGAGCCATAGGCAATGAGCGTAGCCATTACTGCAACGAAAATAAGTACGAGCGCAATCTCTATAAATAGTGGAAGTAAACTGAATTGTTCGTATGCAAGGAACAAGAGATTTGCAAGGTCATTCCACATAATGAGAATCTATTTTTTTTTAGTATAAAACTGCGTCTTGCTGTTCTTGTTCGCAATAAGTTTCCGGATTCTCATAAGCAATTCGCCAGCCATGATTGGTTTTTTCAGGTAATCATCGGCTCCCAGTCTGAATGCTTCGGTAATTGTTTCTTCGTTACCAACTGATGAAACGACAATGATACCAACATTGCGGTTGGCATCGTTGTGCCTGAGCTTACCCACTACTTCAAGACCGTTAGCATGGGGCAGCATAAGATCGGTGATAACGATGTCATAAACTGTATGTTCCAACAGTTCAAAAGCTTCCTTTCCATCTGACGCAGTGACAACATTAAAACCATCTTTGTTCAGGATGTTTTTAATTGCTTTGAGCATTATATCATCATCGTCTACAACTAAAATATTTGGCATGCCTAACTTTTAATTTTTACCCCGGTAAAGAAAAATAGGATTTTATATTGCAAATATCCTCCAATAAAGTTAAAAAACAAAACGCCACTATTGAAAAGAGTAGTAATGTATAACTATAAAATATACGATTAAGTATAAGTTATATAAATAGCATATGATAGATGCAACTGTAGACTAGATCATTTCTTTGCTCCGAATCTGAAGAATGCGTTCTAAAATTGCATTGCAAATGGGGTCGGTGAGGTATTCGGGATTTACTTTAAGTTCATTACCAACCATTATTGGGCGTTCGTCTAACAAATACCATTGGTCTTCTACCTGTACCAGATTAACCCGGTGGGGGATATCGCAAAGGAAATCAGGGTGAATTTGAATTTCACCTACACGAGGAGCAGGTCCATCGAAATGAATATTAAAAGAGACATCAATACGTCCTTTGTCCTGAATGTCTAAATGGAATTCTCTTAGAACCATAAGTTAGTTTGAATGACAAAAATAAATCACAAAGAGAACATTTGAAATACATTATATAATGTATTATATATTTTGTGTGTTATTTACTTTTTAGCGTGTATTTACATGTTTGTATATTATATTTGAATTAACAAAAGGCGAAATGCTCGCGCTTATTAATATGTGTGAAAAATATATGTAATTAATAGTTTTATTACAATGCGTTTTTTGTAATTTTATCCGTCTATTGTTGTTATTATTTTTATTTTTACAAATTGCCAACCGAAAGGAAACTTTTGGATGTCTGTAATTGTAGTCTGAAATAGCAAATAAATACTCGATCAAACTTTTTTATAGGATTTTTATGAAAAGAACATTACGTAACACCCTTCTTAATTTTATTTTTTCGGCATTTTTGATGCTCATCAGTGCGCAGTCGTATGCATCGCATATTGTGGCAGCTGAGCTAAGGTATAAGTGGGTTTCAGGCCTGACGTACGAGATAACCGTTTATCTTTATGGAGATTGCGGACCTGCCAGCAGTGGCTCATTCAGTACGCTGCCTACAAGTACGCCACAGGTATGCGTATATGATGGACCTACGCTACAGACAGGTGCAGGATTTCCGGTAAACTGTCCGATACAGGTGCCAACAGTCGGTGCGGAAGTAACCCCTGTATGTCCGGACTCACTTGGGTTCACACAATGTACAAGTACGTCGTACACCTTGCCTGGTATTAAGAAGTTTGTTTACAAGGGCACTGTGACTCTGCCTCGTACATCGGCCAACTGGCGTTTTGTGTATGGTGGTTTCAACGGAGGCGGTGCCGCTTCTGGTCGGGCTGCAGCTATTACGAATTTGTTCAGCCCAGGATCTACGATCATGCAGTTGATAGATACTTTAAATAACTCCGTAACAAATACAAGGGGGAATAATTCAAGTCCTGTACTAACAGTGGAGCCTGTGCCATTCTTTTGTTATCCCGGTTTAAATTGTTTCAATCCGGGTGCTGTGGATCTTTTTGATGTTAGTCCGAGCCAGCCAGCGGGAGACAGCCTTGTATTTTCATTGATAGCAGCAACAAACAATACCGGTGGTGGAGGTTGCCCGGCACCTGGAGGACCTATATCTTACATCAGTACTTTTTGCCCGCCTACAACACCTGCATCAGGGCAGTTCCCATTGAGTGTGGTAGACTGTACACCGGCGAGCTGGTCATTTGATCAACTGACCGGACAGCTTTGCTTCAGTCCGATAGGTGCACAGCGATCGACGGTAGTATATAACGTACGTGAATTCAGGGACGATACTATTTCAATGTCACCGATGGTAGTGAACCATGTGCTTGTAGGAACTTTGCAAAGGGAAATGACGTTCCTGGTTCGACCATGTACGCTGACTTATCCTACAAGCAAGATCGATTCGTTCACAGGACCCGGAGACACAACAGCAGGCGGACATCACTTCTTTAGCTGTGCGAATTCAGGGACATTTGTTAACTATATTAATCCGACTTCTGCCGATCCAACGTTGCTGCTTACAGTAACAGCAACGGGTTTATCGGCAGGATTTGTATTTTCTGTAACCGGAAACGGCACCACCAGCCCACATGCAACCCTGACGGGTAATACTGCATTGATCATACCTGGTAACTATACAATTTATGTTACAACCACGGATAATCATTGTCCGTTGACGGGATCGAAAACGATAGCGTATACATTTGACATTTTGCCAGTACCGACCATATCAGAAGCTACTGTTGTGAGTGCAACATGCAGTGATAAGGCATTAGTAAAGATCACGCCCGGAGGTACAGGCAAGCCATGGACTATCAAACTAAGTCATAATCCGGCATTATTGTTCCCACTTGTAGATACATTCCGGACGTTCCTTTTTGATACTTCTGCTGTTTTCGACAGTTTATCTCCGGGACGATATTATGCAACGATATTTACAGCGATAAGTAATAACTGTCATGTTGCTGATTCGTTTTTTGTAGATACGCCGCACTTTACGATTACAACTTCGCACGTAGATCCTAGTTACTGCGGTGCTAACGACGGGCATGTTGTGATTAATGGATTGAATCCGGGTCATTTGGATACGGTGAGATATAATTTCCAGGGATCACCCCAACCGCCCCAAGGGTTTTTCTCAACGGCGTTCGGGACAGATACCGTATTTAATTTGCTAGCCGGTACTTATGATAATATCATAGTGCAGGAGGGGTATTGTTTTACGAATCCTGCGGGGCCTGAGACACTTATCAATCCGCCGTTTATATGGCGAACGGTGACTACGAAGGATGCGACAAAGTGCGGTTTCTGTGATGGTGTGGATACACTGTTTGGATTGCACCCTGGTCAGTTAGATACTATTAAGTATGATTTTGTGCCGAAGGGAGGTGTTGTATCATCGCCTTATACACTGAGTCATTTTATAACGGCTGACAGTATGGTAGCAATTACTGGTTTGTGTGCAGGAACCTACAGAAACTTTATTGTAAATACAGGAGGTGTTTGTAATTATCTGGTTCCTGGTCCGTTTGTGATTGATGCACCGGGTATCTTGCCTGACTTTGATTACGTGATACATTACGGATGTAAGGCAGATACAGTATTTTTCACTAACCTTTCGCTGCCTGCAGCAGATCTGACTTACAGGTGGGATTTTGGTGACGGTGTGATAGAAACTTCTACCAACCCTAAGCACGTTTACTACAACACAAATAATACCTATACAGTGAAGTTGTACATAACCAACACTAAGTGTGTGGACAGCATGATCAAGACGGTAACATTAAATAACGTAGTGAGCTCTGGGTTTACATTTAGTCCTGATCCTTATGTTTGCCAGCTGAGTCCGGTTACCTATACGAGCACTGCAACAGGAACTAACCTGACTTATTTGTGGGATTTTGGTGATGGCAATTCAGATATCGTGCCTAATCCGTCGCACACTTATACCAATACAGGACAATACACTATCAAACTGATAGTAGCGAATCATGTGATCCCTACTCCGACGTTCTTCTCGCCATGTTACGATACGGCATACGATGTTGTATCAGTGGACTCGATAAGTGCACTCTCAATTCTTGCCACGGATTCGGTTATCTGCCGCGGTCAGGCGATCACATTCAAAGGTGTGTATTCGAAGCTGGGTGATACACTGACCACCTGGACTTTTGGTGATGGTATTGGAACTGTGAACATGGATCCGATCATCCATTCGTATGACGGAGAAAACTTGTTTACCGTTACGCTAAATGTTAAATACCGCTCTTGCCCTGAAAAGACTACACAGCGTGATATCAGAGTATTTGGACTACCTAGTGTTTATCTAGGTCAGGATACTTCTATTTGTCCAGGAGGTATACCAATTAGGGTACGCGACGATCGCAATGCAGGAAATAATGCGGCAAGATGGAAATGGAATACAGGTGAAACTACATCATCTATTACGGTAGTTAAGCCAGGAAGTTACTCGGCCGTAGTAACGATTGATGGTTGTTCGTCTTCTGACACAATAGAGGTTAAGAGAGATTGTTACATGGAAGTGCCAAACGTATTTACGCCAAATGGAGATGGAACGAATGACTACTTCTTCCCACGCCAGTTGCTTGCAAGAGGACTGACCTCATTTAAGATGGACGTGTACAACCGCTGGGGTCAGACGATATATTCATCGAACAGCATTGATGGAAGAGGCTGGGATGGTAATTTCAATGATAAACCACAACCTGAAGGTGTTTATATCTATTTGATCGAGGCTAAATTCAAAGATGGCCAGATGGAGAATCATCAGGGTAATGTGACTTTATTGAGGTAACGGCATCATACATTTTTTAAGGTCCAAAGCCGTTCTGAATTATCGGGACGGTTTTGGTTTTTATTAAGATTCAGCACAGGCAAAGGAATACCAGAGGAAATACGTCTAAAAGGCCAGCAGTGAAGGGCGCATGATAAACTGAAAAGGTATATTATTTCTTTTTTATCATTTTGGCTCGCGGTTAGTAGAAGAATGTGAATGCATAACTTTATTGATCGCTTTTTTCAAGGTTTGGTTTTATTTTATAATTATCCGGTGTGGTTTAATATTCGTGGCATTGAAACTCTATAATCTATTATGAAAGCCCGGTCTTCTTATTTCAAAAAACTGCTTCTGGCATTTGTGTTGGTTCTTATGAGCCTTCCGGCAATGGCCAACCATCTTGTGGGTATGGACCTTTTTTATACATGGGTTAGTGGCAATACGTATAAAATAACTCTGATCGCATATGGCGACTGCGGCTGTACAGGTTGTGCGTTTGGGTCGTTACCGACTGCCTCGCCTGAGGTGAATGTATACAATGGAAATACTTTTGTGACCAGCCTAAACCTTGCTATTCAGGCCCCGGCAGCTGGAGTAGAAGTGACTCCGGTTTGTCCGGCGGATGTGGCTCTTACTCAATGTACCAACCCATCTTTTGCGATACCAGGGATCAAAAAGTTTGTATACTCTAATGTATATACCGTGTCCGGAACGTCTCCTTATTGGAGATTTTTGTTTACGGGGCAGCTAGGTGGCTCACTTGCAGGCCGTGCGGTTACTATTACAAATATTTCTTCGTCGCCGATCACGTATACACAGTTAATAGATACGCTGGATAATACTGTTACTCATAATTCAAGTCCGTTACTTACGAATGTACCAACTCCGTTCTTTTGCCTGGATAATAATGACAATTATAATCCGGGAGCTGTAGACCCGGACGGTGACAGTCTGATGTTTTATCTCGTACCGGGAATGGCTGGTTCGACGACTAGTGTGCCGGGTACATCAGTGACGTATTTGCCGGGGTATAGTGCAATTAACCCGCTTGCTGTAACGACTATGTCATTTGACCAGCATACAGGCCAGATTGCGTTTCATCCAAATTTGCTGCAAAGGTCGCTGGTTGTCTATAATATCAGGGAGTATCATGCAGGGGTGTTTAGAGGCACAAGCCAGCGAGAGATGACCTTTCTGGTGCAAACATGTACAAACACACCGCCAACCGGACGACTTAATTCGGCAACGGCGGGTGTGATAGATGATTCGACCCATTTTCATATCTGTCAGAATTCGGGGCCATTCTCGATATACATGAATCCGACGCAGGCTGATACTACCAACAACATCACTGTTACTACGGCCGGGCTTCCCACCGGGCTAACATTTACTACTGTCGGGAATGGCACACGTCATCCACGTTGTACGATCTCCTGGACATCGACAGGTGTGACACCAGGTGTGTACACATTTTTTGTGACGTATACCGACAACAACTGTCCGCTGTCCGGAACACAAACGATTGCCTATACCATTACGATCGTATCTGCGCCTGCTGTTACATTTACTCTTTTGTCGTCGGCAAGTTGCACCAAGCAGGCTGCAATAAACATAATACCAACGGGTGGCGGTTCGCCATGGACGATCAAGATATTTAGGCCCGGTGATACGATACAGTCATTCACAGGAGTTACCGGTTCGTTCATAGATAGTATTGTGCCCGGAACTTTCACGATGCTGATCTTCTCGACCGCTGCGCGATCGTGCCAGATGAGTATACCAGTGACCATAACCGCGCCAACGCCGATATCGCTGACGCCGACATTCACCAACCCGAGCTATTGTGGTGCCAGTGATGGAACGATAAAGCTATACCATATGCTACCCGGAACTGTAGATACGATTAAGTATCGTTTTAACGGGGTGCTACAACCACCGGTGGTAGGAACTGTTGCATTTGACAGTACAATTACTTTGACAGGTTTGCTGGGAGGATCGTACACAACGATAACGGCGACATACGGATATTGTGTTTCGCTTTCGGCGGGGCCCATCACGCTTGTCAATCCGCCGTTTACAATGCGTGCACTCACTTGGGTAAATCCGGTATTTTGCGGTGTTTGTAATGGCTCCATTACTTTATATGGTTTGCATCCGGGACAACTCGATACCGTTACTTATACACGTGCGGGGATTGCGCAGCCGCCTGTAGTACATTTTATAGGACCAGATAGCCAGGTAGTGATAACAGGTTTGTGTGCGGGCTCTTATGATAACTTTATAGCCAAGACAGCAGGTGTATGTGTCTCGAACCGTCTGGGACCTGTGACGCTTACTGTGCCGCCATTTACCATGCGCACGCTTACATCTACTAATCCATCTTACTGCGGTATTTGCGATGGAGAGATCAAGTTGTATGGACTACATCCGGGTGGAGTGGACACGATCACCTACACTAAATTCGGTATAGCGCAACCGCCATTTGTTGCGGTGGTAGGTTTAGACAGTATCATCACGCTCACGGGAATGTGTGCGGGAACTTATGATAACTTCATTGCCCATGCAGGATCATCGTGTGTATCGAACAGGCTGGGACCGGTGACGCTGACAGCACCACCGTTTACCATGAGGTCGCTCACGTTTACGAACCCTGACTATTGTGGTATTTGCAACGGCACAATTACAATACATGGTTTGCATCCGGGAATGACGGATTCTATCCTCTTCACACTTGGCGGAGTGCCGCAGCCACCGGTTGTGAGGTTTGTGGGACCAGACAGTCAGATCGTGTTAACAGGTTTGTGCCAAGGTACTTATGCGAATTTTGTGGCACGCACCGGCGGCGTATGTGTTTCGAATACACTGGGGCCTGTGACGCTTACAGTGCCACCATTTACTATGAGAGCCATCTCTTCTACCAATCCGGATTATTGTGGTATCTGCAATGGCACAATAACCTTGTATGGATTGCACCCGGGCGAGAATGATACAATAACCTATACACTGGGCGGAGTGCCACAAACACCTGTGGTGAGATTTATAGGTGCTGACAGCCAGGTAGTGATAACAGGGTTGTGTGCGGGTACCTATGCCAACTTCATAGCGCGCACGGGAGGTGTTTGCGTATCAAATACTTTAGGGCCGGTGACGCTTACTGTGCCACCATTCACTATGAGGGCATTAACTCATACGGATCCTGACTATTGTGGTATTTGTAACGGAACAATCAAATTGTTCGGTCTGCATCCGGGGCAGCTGGATACAATCAGTTATACTTTGAGTGGTGTGCCACAGCCGGTCGTTATTGCTTTAATTCCGCCGGATAGCACGATAACCATAACCGGACTGTGCGCAGGGCTATATGATAATTTTATAGCCAGAACAGGAGGTGTATGCGTTTCGAATGCGTTAGGGCCGGTGAACCTGGTAGTACCACCATTCACTATAAGATCTTATACATTTCAGAATCCTACGAAGTGCGGATTCTGTGATGGTTCCATCAGAATTTTTGGTGCCCATCCGGGTCAGATAGATACTTTCAGTTTTGACTTTAACGGAGTACCGCAGGCGGGATTCAGTTTTCTTGTGCCGCCGGATAGTAGTGTTTTGCTATCGGGACTTTGTGAGGGTACCTACACAAATATTGTGGCGAAGACCGCAGGCGTATGTATATCGAATGCGCTAGGACCGGTAGTGCTGAAGGCTCCACCAATTATTCCGGGTTTTGATTTTGTGGTGCGTGAAGCGTGCGAAGGTGATACTCTTATATGTACCAACAGTTCATGGCCAGCATCAGACCTTACATATATTTGGACATTTGGTGATGGAGGTAGCAGCACTGCAACTGACCCAGTCCATGTATATCACAGTCCGGGTACGTTCCCAATTAAACTAACCATTACCAATACGAGGTGTATTGATAGCCTGACCAAGAGTGTAACGCTTAATAACCTGATCAATGCAGGGTTTACTGAGGTTCCGGATAGTTTCCTTTGTCAGGGTAGCCCCGTGGTATTTACCAATACATCGGCGGGTGTATCGCTTACATACAGGTGGCTGTTTGGTGATGGCTATGAAGATGTTACCACCAATGCGACCCATACATACAAGAACACTGGCGTGTATACAGTAAAGCTGGCAGTAACGAACTATGTGCCCTGCTATGATACAGCGCAGTCAGTTATCTCGGTAGATTCTATCAGTGCTGTGAGTATTAAAGTAACAGATAGTGTGATCTGTAAGTCAACCGGTATTACATTTACGGGCAGGTATACAAGTATAGGGTTGAAAAGGGTGGTGTGGAATTTTGGAGATGGCGACTCAATTAAGAATGTGAACCCGATCATGCATGTGTATGATGCACCGGGATATTATCCCGTAACAGTATCTGCTCATTACAGGGCCTGCCCTGATACGAGTGCCAGCAGGTATGTAAGGATATTCGGCCAGCCAACAGTTTACCTGGGTGATGATACGTCGATATGCCCCGGAGGTAATCCGATCATATTGTACGACAGGCAGAATTACAACAACCCGAGTGCGGTGTTCAGATGGAGCACAGGACAGACCGGAAGGGAAATTAAGGTTGTAGAGCCTGGTCACTATTTTGTGAAAGTGAGTGTGGACGGATGTGAATCGTCGGATACAGTTGTAGTACTGAACGATTGTTACATCAACATTCCGAATGCGTTTACACCAAATGGAGATGGAAGTAACGATTATTTCCTGCCACGTAACTTACTGGCTAAAGGATTGACCTCGTTTAAAATGGAAATATACAACCGTTGGGGCCAGCTGATATTTGCTACCAACAATATTGATGGCAGAGGCTGGGATGGCAAATTTAATGATGTGCCACAGCCGGAGGGTGTATATATCTTCAACATTGAAGCAGAATTTAAGGACGGGCAGAAACAGAGCCATAAGGGAAATGTGACGCTGCTGAGGTAGGAGATTAATGTTCTTACCTGCTGACTGTTTTTACTATTATACACGACGGTACATTATGAAGAAGATGTTTTAACGTTGGTTATTACCTTTAGGTATTGCGTTTATTTTTTTCACTTCAGTAATAAGCCTCCGAGCTATTTTAATGCTTTGCCATTATTGTCCGTTCATTCACAATAGTGGGTTTTTTGTTCTGCCCCATCGGGGCTATCTGTTTGTAGCAAACAAATCAAAAAACGAGTTTTGCCCCGTAGGGGCTGTCCAATTCGCGATTATTCTTCTTCAGGTAATTTGAAAATATACCGCTCATCATATTCGATCTCAAATTTCTCAAGCATATTTTTATACTCATCAAGAAAAGAAGTTTTTTTATGATGTTCCTGTTGGTTCATAACATATTTTGCGACGACATCCAGTTGTGACCTTGAATAACTGAATGCGCCATATCCTTCCTGCCATTGAAATTTACGTGTTGTCAGTTTTTCGTTATTGATCCATTCTGAAGAATCACCTTTTATTATGCGCATCATTTCTGAAATGGATTGGTTTGGATTCAATCCTACGAAGAGGTGAAGATGGTCAGGCATATTGTTGATGGCAATCATTTTATGCCCGTTAGTGTTGGCAATTGTTGAAATATATTTTCTTAAGCGCTCGTCCCACGATGGTTGCAGCAGAGCCGCTCGATATTTGGGAGCGAAAATGCACTGAATGTATAGTTGAGAATATGTATTTGCCATCGTTGAAAAACTTTTCTGTAATTTATTTAATAACCCTCATTTTTCAATGGATAGCCCCTACAGGGCAAAAATTCGTTGGTTTGTGCTAGAACTACAAACAGATAGCCCCGATGGGGCATTGTGCCAAATTCAATGAAAGTATCCTGGAGAGCCTGTCTGTTGGTGGCTAAACAAAATATATAAATGTTATCGTTTTTTTAGGGCTATTCTTATTCTAATCCTGCCTTCAGATAATTTCACGAACTTTGCGCCTGCATGAAGTTTGCCATACATAGTCCGTACCAACCAGCAGGTGACCAGCCTGAAGCAATCAGACAATTGGCTGAGGGCATCAGGAATGGAGAGAAATTCCAGACATTGCTGGGTGTTACGGGTTCGGGGAAAACTTTTACTGTAGCCAATGTGATACAGGAGGTGCAGAAGCCTACATTGGTGCTGACACATAACAAGACACTTGTGGCGCAATTGTATGGTGAACTGAGGCAGTTCTTTCCAGATAATGCGGTGGAGTATTTCGTGTCGTATTACGACTACTACCAGCCGGAGGCTTATATGCCCGTTTCGAATACTTACATTGAAAAAGATCTGTCGATAAATGAGGAACTGGAGAAGCTGAGGCTGCGTGCGACATCTAATCTGTTGAGCGGGCGGAGTGATATTATCGTGGTGGCTTCGGTATCGTGTATATATGGTATTGGTAATCCGGCGGAATATGCCAATAGTATTATCAGGTTCAAGAAAGGAGATAGCATAGGCCGTAATCATTTTCTGCATCAGCTGGTGAATTCTTTGTACAACCGCAGTCAGGGCGATTTTACGCGTGGTACATTTCGTGTGAACGGTGATACAGTGGATATTAATCTGCCCTACGTAGATTATGGATACCGCATCACTTTTTTTGGTGATGAGGTAGAAGAGATAGAGAGTTTTGAACCGGAGACGGGCAAGCGGATTTTGCTGATGGATAATGCAGCGATCTTCCCTGCCAATCTGTACATAGCGCCCAAGGACCAGATGACGCAGATCATCTATGAGATACAGGATGAGATGAATGCGCAGGTGGAGTATTTTAAAAGAATGGGGAAATTTATTGAGGCGCAAAGGATAAAGGAACGGGTGAGTTATGATCTGGAAATGATACAGGAGCTGGGCTACTGCAGCGGTGTGGAGAATTATTCCCGCTTCCTGGACAGGAGAAAGCCTGGTGCCAGACCATTTTGTTTGCTGGATTATTTTCCGGATGATTTTTTGATTGTAGTAGATGAGAGCCATGTGACGATACCGCAGATCAGCGGCATGTATGGCGGGGATAGGTCGAGGAAGATGACATTGGTGGATTTTGGGTTCAGGCTGCCATCGGCACTGGATAACAGGCCTTTGAATTTTTATGAGTTTGAAACCAAATTGTCACAGGTATTGTTTATCAGTGCTACGCCCGGAAAGTATGAACTGGAGCAGTGTGGAGGGGTAGTAGTAGAACAGATTGTGAGACCAACAGGATTGTTGGAGCCGCCGATAGAAATACGCCCGAGCATCAATCAGATCGATGATCTGCTGGATGAAACAGACAAGCGGATAAAGATGGGCGACCGTGTGTTGGTAACTACTCTAACCAAGCGAATGGCGGAAGAACTGGACAAGTACCTGAAGCGGATTAATGTGAAATCAAAGTATATACACTCTGAGGTTGATACGCTAGAGCGGGTAGAGATATTAAGGGATCTGAGGTTGGGTAATATAGATGTGCTGGTTGGCGTGAACCTGCTACGCGAGGGTTTGGATCTGCCGGAAGTTTCGCTGGTGGCGATACTGGATGCGGATAAGGAAGGGTTTCTGAGAGACGAAAGGTCGCTGACGCAGATGGCCGGAAGGGCGGCACGTAATGTGGCGGGCATGGTTATTTTTTACGCAGATAAGGTTACAGACAGTATGCGCCGCACTATGGACGAGACCGACCGGCGAAGGGAAAAGCAAGTGGCGTACAACACACTGCACGGTATTACCCCAATGACCATTAAAAAATCAGTGCAGGAGATCATGCTGCAAGGGTCGGTGCTGGATATTAAGGGCTATGATGGAAACAGCAACTATGCCATTCATGATGAGGCAGTATCGCTGGCGGCGGAAGAGCCGGTAGTTTACAAAACCTCGGCACAACTGGATAAACTTATAGCGCAGACCAAGAAAGCCATGGATAAAGCCGCAAAGGATATGGATTTTATGGAAGCTGCCAGGCTGCGGGATCATTTGTTTGGATTGCAGAAGGAGAAAGAAGCCATGAAGTGATTTGAGGCCCTGAACTGGGTAGAATCGATCTGTGTAAAAATAAATATATACGTTTTCCCTTTTTTATCGTTTATTGTAGCTGAAAGTTAATTGAACAGAGTACTGGTATGGTATTATTGTTCAATGAATATAATGTGGATAGTGCTGTTTAGAATTTTGTCAAAAACAGTCTGTTATTATATACAAATAAGGCGTTTTTTGTTTAAATTTGAAGATAATTTAGTTTAAAAAGAGAGGAAATGAAAAATATATTTACCAGGATTACCTGTTTAGCTATTGCTATAACAGCTTTCACCTATGTGAATCCCATCAAAGCACAAACTATTTTTACTGCTGCTGGCACGGGCGTTTCCGGTACGTCAGGAGACGGTGGCGCAGCAACTGCTGCCAAATTTGACATTTCATGGGGCACCGCTGTAGATGCATCCGGGAATATATTTATTGCTGATTTTTTGAACAATACGGTGAGAAAGGTATCTCCAACCGGTATCATCACCCACTTTGCTGGAACAACGGGTGTGGCTTCGTCAACAGGTGATGGAGGGAATGCAACAGCGGCAACGCTCAACAATCCACATGGAATTGCTGTAGATGGTTCGGGTAATGTATTTATTAGTGAGTACTCTGGCAACAGAATCAGAAAAGTAAATCCATCTGGAATTATCAGCACTTTTGCTGTAGGCGGTATCACAGCTCCTTCTGGCTTATGTGTGGATGGTGCAGGTAATTTGTATATAGCGAATCAGGGAAATTTCAAAGTAACAAAAGTGACTCCCGCGGGTGTCAAAACAACTTATGCAGGGACCGGCAGTTCAGGATACAGCGGTGACGGTGGCCCGGCAACTGCGGCAGATCTTGGCGGGGTATCGGGAGTTGCTATGGATCTTTTTGGTAATCTTTACATTGCAACCTATGATGATGGTCATATCCGTGTAGTTGATTTTGCAGGTACCATAGACAATTTTGCGGGAACCGGTGCAATTGGAGCTGGAGGAGATGGGGGGCCTGCATTACTGGCTTCTTTCAGTGATCCATATAGTTGTGGTGTGGATGCCGCAGGCAATGTATATGTTGGTGATCTTCAAGACAATAGAGTCAGAAAGATTGATATTGCTACTGGTATTATCAGCACATATGCAGGAACAGGAGTGGGTGCGTATAATGGCGATAATATAGCTGCAACTGCTGCAAATCTCACTCCTTACAATGTATGTGTTGCACCAAACGGTGATCTTTTCATTGCGGATAGTTTCAGAATACGAGTAGTTTCCAATTGTACGGGTGCGCCTGATGTGAGTCCGATCTCTGGTTCGGGCACAGTATGTGAGTCTGCGACGATAATATTAACGGATACGGCGCATGGTGGTGCATGGAGCAGTTCAAACCCAGGCATAGCTACTGTAGCGCCGGGTGGGATTGTTACGGGAGTATCGGCAGGTGTAGATACCATTATGTTCACCAAGTCAAATGCATGTGGTAGTACGAGTGTATCGTTTACTGTAACAGTTGATCCGCTGCCTGTAGTAGCAGGTATTACAGGGCCAGACAATGTTTGTGTGGCATCGACAATAACCGTTGCAGACCTAACGCCAGGAGGCTCTTGGGGAGTAGTGACAGGTAGAGCTTCTGTAACGCCTGCGGGTGTTGTGCTTGGTATTGCAGGAGGTCTTGATACAATTACTTACACATTGTTCAATGCGTGCGGAAGTTCGGTTGCGACCTGGCCGGTTACTGTTAATCCATTGGCTTCGGCGGGTGTAATTTCAGGCTTGTCGAGTGTTTGTATTGGTTCAACGATCACATTAGTAGATCCGGTGCCGGGTGGTACCTGGGCTGCAATAACAGGGAATACGTCAGTGGCAGGAGGTATTGTGACCGGGTTAACTCCGGGGGCCGATACTATCACTTATACAGTGACGAACGTTTGTGGTTCAGATATGGTTTCTATGCCCGTAACAGTGACCCTTACACCTGATGCAGGAATTATAACTGGCTCTTCGGTGGTGTGTACCGGTTTTTCAACAACATTGAGTAATGCTACTCCGGGTGGTGTATTTTCTGCCAGTAATGGTAATGCAACTATCACTGCTGGTGGCGTGCTTGTTGGCGTTACGGTAGGGCTTGATACGATCAGTTATACTGTTACACTGCCGTGCGGAACGGGTGTTTCAACATTTGTTGTTTCAATACAATCAACACCATCGGCTGGTGTGGTGAGCGGACCTTCTGCGGTTTGCGTAGGAACTAATATCACACTTACATCTACGGTGCCAGGTGGTTTCTGGAATGCTTCCAACGCCAATGCTACTGTAGTAGGTGGTGTTGTAACGGGTATGACCACCGGTATCGATACCATCATCTACACTATATTTAACGCCTGCGGTGCAGCCTCTGTCAATTACCCGGTTACCATTCTTAATTTCCCAAATGCTGGCGTGATAACAGGCCCAACATCGGTATGTGTGGGTTCTTCGATCACATTGACCGATCTGGCTCCGGGAGGTTTGTGGAGTGCATCTAACCCATCAGCAACAGTGTTAGGAGGTATCATTGGCGGTATCACTGCTGGTATAGATACAATACGGTATTCGGTATCTAATCTGTGTGGTATAGCTACTGCTGAGTATCCGATAACAGTAGTTGCTCTGCCGGTTTCGGGAACCATTATAGGACCATCTGTAGTATGCGAACTTGCGAGTGTATCTCTAGCTGATCTTTCTCCGGGTGGTGTATGGTCTACGCGCGGTGTACATGGGTCTATGACCGGTGGTATTCTGAATGGCGTGACGGCAGGACTTGATACTGTTGTTTATACAGTAACCAATATTTGTGGCACCGCGGTGTCTACTTATCCGGTATCAGTTAATCCATTACCACATGCAGGTGTAATTACAGGTCCGGCTACGGTGTGCCGCGGAGCCAACATAACACTGGGTGATACTGCACTTGCAGGTACCTGGAGTGAGTTTAACGGCAGGGCTACAGTTTTAGGACCAGTTGTAACCGGTGTAACTGTGGGTACCGATACTGTTTATTATTCGGTGACAAACTCTTGTGGAACTGCAGTAGCAAAGAAACTGATCACTGTTACAGACGTACCGGTTGTGGCTCCTATCACGGGAGTTAATCATACAGTATGTATAGGTGCAACTATAACGCTGGCTGATGCTACACCAGGTGGTACCTGGGGCGTGAGCAACGGATCTGCAACAGTAACCGGTGGAATTGTAACAGGTATGGCTGTTGGAAATGTGGACATCAATTATACTGTTACAAATGCATGTGGATCGACATCGGTAACACAGACAGTTAATGTAATTACGATTCCGGCGCCGGGTGCAATAGGTGGCAGCGACTCGGTTTGTATTGACCAGATGACTACATTGTTTAACACTGTAGGTGGTGGCACATGGACTACCTCGAATAACAACGCTCTTATAGATGCAACAGGTGTAGTGGTAGGTAACTTTGTAGGTCTGGATACGATCACCTATACTGTAACCAACCAGTGTGGAACAGGTTCTGCAACTGTGGTTGTAACGATAGTGCCTGACGTTATCTGCTACCATGTGGGTGTGAACCCAGTAGCTGGCACGGAAACAGAGTTGAAGGTATTCCCTAATCCAAGTGAAGGATTCTTTACGCTGAATCTGGTTTCAGACGTAAACGAAGAAGTAAATGTAACTGTTGCTAACATGGTGGGTGAAACAGTGCATACCTTCCGGACGATAACTAACAAAGCAGCTGATGTGAAGCTGAGCATACCTTCAGGTATGTATTTCATTACAGCATCTACTGCTAACGGAAAATACACATCAAGGATAGTGATTCAGTAAGTGAGTATTAAGAAATAAAATTGAAACGACCGCAGTTGTAAAAACTGCGGTCGTTTTTTTTATTACTAATTAATGGAAGTAGAAGTTGTAAAAAATGAGTGCCATCTCATGGCTCAGGTGGTGTGCCTAAACGTTATAGTGAGGCAACGGTGCACATTACGCAGAAAAGCTTGCCGGTTGTAAACGCGGGTATCGCTTCCTGACGATGTTAATGACGAGGTAGATGCAGCACAAGATCATGAGCGCGTGTGTTGTTTGAGATCAAAGCATGAACTCTGCAATCATTGCTAAAGTGAATACCGCTGCAATAATAAATATTACGGCATTCTGAACCGATTTGAGGTTGTTTGCCTGATCCACAAGCTCTTGTGATTGCCTGGTAGATTCGAGGGTGTTAAGTGCTCCCGAATTGTGGTGCAGATCTAAATCGCTGAGGCTGTATACCGTGCCGGATTCCTGAGTGTAGTTAAAAGTGCTCATTTGCTGAATTTTAGTGTGTACGATTGTAAACACACTATTGCAAATAGCTTACCATTATTGTAAGTGATTGAAAATCAATATGTTGAAAATTGGCACGGTTGTAAAATGGCTATTATTTGGAAGAGGTTTCCGAATTTTGGAAAAGGGTGGTGCTTGTGCAAAGACAAGTAACTATCGAACATGAAACCCAATACCATCGAAATAATGAAGACACAGTATAACAAGGTGCTTTACATTATTGGGAGCTACTTCGCTTTAGTCTTAAAGTAGTTGTAATTGAACTTGAGATGGCGGAAGAGGTGGCGGGAGGCAGCTATTAGCGGGTTGTTGCTTTCGCGCCAGTAGTTGCGTTTGAAGGTGCTGGGCTCGTTGCTGGAGTTGACCTGATCGAGGAGGCTTTTGTGGTCGTCGTAAAAGAGTGCTTTGCCTTTGTTTTTCAGGAAAGACATCATCATGCCGTATTCAGATACTTCTACATTTACACCTTCGGGGTAGCGGCCAAATTTCTGGAGGAAGTTGCTGCGCCTGAGATGGGGATGGTCGCTATAGGCATAAAACTTTTTGTAACCCGGATATAAAATGCTGAAACGCATTTCTGAGAATCCGTTCTTCACGGGTGTGAGGTAGGGGTATTTGAAGTATGCGTAAAAGCGCACCATGTCCAGATCTGGCCGCTCATTCATGAACTGAAGTGCTTCCTGCAGTTTGGGCGGGAAGGTGGCGAGTGGTACAAAGTCTTCCTGTATATAAACTGTGTAGGGCGCGGTAACTGCGTCCTGGCCTTTGTTGATGTTATTGCCCAGCCCGCGGTTCTTTGGGGTTTCGATGAGACGGAAAGAGAACCTGCTGTGCAGTGATTTGATGTAATCGACATGCTCGGGTTTGCTGCCGTCGTCGGATACGACAATATCATCGAAATGGCAGTTCAGATCGCGGAAATTGATGAGCAGCCTTTCGAGCGAACGGCTGCGGTTATAATGGGTGATCAGCAAAGTAAGTCCGGCGAAATGAAAGGAACCATTCATGGTATAAAAGTAGGGTTTTTTATCATTGACCGAAGCGCGTAAATTTCAGGTGCCACGTACATTTAAGCCATTTGTACCTGAGATAGAAAAACCTCAGTAACATAAACAGTGGATTTTTGTTTTGCCTCCAGGAGGCTCGTTTGAAAGTGCTGGGTTCGTCGGGAGAATTTAAGTGGTCGAACAGTTCGGTATAGCGTTCGTAAAACAGGCCTCTGCCCTTCTTCTGTATGTAGGACATAGACATATTGTGTTCGGAAATGTTGCCATCAATGTCTTCCTGATATCTTCCAAATTTTTGCAGAAATGTGCTGCGACGCAGGTGCGGGTTGTCGGAATACATGAAGAACTTGAGATGACTCAGGTTCCACGGACTAAAGATGGTTTCGGAGAATCCTTTGCCATAGGGTTTTAAAGTAGGGTATCTGTAAAATGCCCAGAACCTTATGTAGTCAAGCGTTTTATCCGTATTCATAAAATCCAGCGCATCCAGCAGATGCTGTTGGCAGCCTGGATGGGGAACATAATCTTCCTGCACATAAAGGGTGTACTCTGTTTTAACGGCATCCTGCGCCTGATTAATATTTACAGGGAAGCCGGAATTTTTTGGAGTAACTACCAGCCTGAAATTGTACTCGGCCTGCAATGCTTTGAGCCTTTCGGGGTGGGGTGGTTTGCTGTTATCGTCTGACACAACGATGTCATCAAATTTGCAACCAAGGTCTTTAAACGCAGCCAGCAGGCGCGCCAATGATCCACTCCTGTTGTAGTGAGTGATCATGAGCGTGACTCCGGGGAAATAAAAAGTTTCAGCCATTGATAATCTTTAAAAATTAGTTGTTGCTAACAAAGACCAGCCAGGTGCCCTTGATCCATTTGTATCTTAAAAACAAAAATCGCAACAGGTCGGTAAAAATATTTCTTTTTTGGTGCCATTTGATCAACGGCCGCATAGTGCTGGGTTCGTCGGGTGAATTTTTGTGTTCGAACAGACTGTGATATTCTTCATAGAAAAGTCCTCTCCCTTTGTTGCGGAGGAAGGATATCGCCATCAGGTAGTCGATCACATCGCCTTTGAGGCCTTCTTTATAACGACCGAATCTTTCGAAGAAATTACTTCTGCGCAGATGTGGTGTATCGCTATACTGACAGAATTTCAGGTGTCCCATATTCCAGAAGCGGAAGATCATCTCAGAAAAGCCACTTTTGTAGGGTTTGAGATCAGGGTAACTATCTGCAAGTGCCCAGAAACGAATGTAGTCGAGACTGTTATCTTCATTAATGAACTTAAGTGCATCGGCGAAATGCTCGGGGAACCCGGTGAGCAGCACGAAATCTTCCTGCACGTAAATAGTGTAAGGTGTTGTGATCACATCCTGACCCTTATTGATGCTGTGGCCATGACCTTTGTTGACAGGAGTAGTAATGAGCCTGAAATTGAATTTCTGCTGCATTGCTTTTACAGCATCGAGGTGAATAGGTTTGCTGGCATCATCGGAAACTACGACATCAGCAAAATGGCAATTGAGATCATTAAAGGCTGATAAAAGGCGCTCCAGTGAACTGCTCCTGTTGTAATGAGTGATCAGCAAGGTTACTCCAGGAAAATCATTACGGATGGCCATAATTCCTTTTAATTTTTCTACTTTTATTACCCAAATAATAAATGACAACAGATCATGCTGAACAGGGAGTAAAAGCAGCACCCAAAGATATTAATCTTTGAGAGAAGTAAAGCGATAGTCAATATCGAATATTATGAAAAAGGTTTCCATAATTACGGTCAATTTCAATCAGTTTCAGGTAACCGAGGCGTTGCTTGAATCTGTATTTGCTAAAAACACTTATAAGGAAACTGAAATAATAGTTGTTGACAATGGTAGCAGCACTGACCCTGTTCCAGGATGGATGAGTAAATACCCCGGGGTGCGTTTTATCAGGTCTGAAGAGAATACCGGATTTGCCGGAGGTAATAATCTGGGGCTGAATGTGGCAACAGGCGACTATCTGTTTTTTATCAATAATGATACAGAGATCACTGAAGATCTGATACCGCGGCTGGTGGATGCCATGGAGACCAACAAAGACGCCGGAATGATCTCGCCAAAGATCAAATACTTCGATCAGCCTGATATCATACAGTACGCTGGTTTCAGCGGGATGAATTACTATACCGCACGGACCACCTGCATAGGACAGGGTGCGAGAGACACTGGGCAATTTGAAACAGCGGTGACTGAAACAGGGTTTATACACGGTGCTGCCATGATGGTGCGCAGGGAGGCT
Organism: uncultured Bacteroidota bacterium; assembly: GCA_903829015.1. Lineage (GTDB taxonomy): Bacteria > Bacteroidota > Bacteroidia > Chitinophagales > Chitinophagaceae > Nemorincola. The sequence goes on along the minus strand of CAIKOJ010000072.1, from coordinate 6,283 downwards.
ATTGAAACGGCAGGCAGGATGGCTGAGAACTACTTTCTGTATTATGAAGAGATGGATTGGTGTGAGCGCATCAGGCGGGCAGGGTACAAAATACTGATAGAGCCACGGGCTGTTATATACCATAAGGAATCGGTGTCGGTGGGGAGTACCAGCGGACTGAAGGAGTATTTTATGAACAGGAACCGAATATTGTTTGTACGGCGGAACTGCGGTATACAATACCGGCTCTTTTTCTGGCCCTATTTTATGTTTGTAGTGGCAACGAGGAATATTCTGAGCTACGTAAAAGGCGGCCGGGCGGGGCTTATTATAATATTACTACGTGCTATCTGGTGGAATCTCACTAACCGCACCGATAGTACCCGCCTTGGATTTACAATAAAAAACCGGTTATGATCACAGCTTTTTGGATATGTATGTTTGTAGTGTTTTATACTTTTTTCGGGTATGGGATATTGCTTTTTCTGCTGGTGAAGATCAGGCGGGTATTTAGAGGAAAGCGAACCCTGCCGGACAACAAAGGCAACTGGCCTACTGTAACCATTATTGTGGCGGCTTACAACGAGGAGAATTATATTGAGGAGAAGATTAAGAACACACTTGAGCTTGCATACCCTCGTGATCTTGTGTCGTATATTTTTGTTACCGACGGCTCAACTGACCGCACTCCTGAACTGGTAAGTAGGTACAAGGAAATTAATCTGATGCACGAGCCGGCAAGGAACGGGAAGATAGCTGCAGTGCATCGTGCGATGGCGGAGGTGAAATCGGAGATCACTGTTTTTACAGATGCCAATACCTTTCTGAATAAGGACGCGCTACTGAATATCTGTAGGCATTATGCAGACAAAACTGTAGGATCAGTATCTGGTGAGAAGCGGGTACATGTGGAGGATGCAGGTGATGCTACTGCAGGTGAGGGAATATATTGGAAATATGAGTCGAAACTAAAGACGTGGGACTCTGAGCTGTATAGTGTAGTGGGGGCTGCCGGGGAACTGTTCAGCATCAGAACGGCGCTGTATGAACCTGTGCCTGCTGATACAATACTGGATGACTTTATGATATCGCTGCTGATAGCGCAACGTGGATACAGGATCGTGTATGAACCAAGGGCATATGCAACAGAGGGAGGATCGGATAGTGTGCAGGAGGAACTGAAGCGAAAGATAAGAATAGCGGCAGGAGGGATGCAGTCGATACTGCGGCTGGGAGGTTTGATGAACCCGTTTAAGAATCCGGTGTTGTGTTTTGAGTACATCAGTCATCGGGTACTGCGGTGGACAGTGACGCCGTTTTTGATGGTAGCGGCATTTGTACTGAACTGTATTATTGTGAACAGCGGGGCAGGGGACATTTACCTTTATGTACTGGTTTGCCAGGTGTTGTTCTATACATTGGCGCTGCTTGGCGTGGTGCTGGAGCGTATAAATGTAAGGATCAAAGCGCTGTATATTCCGTACTATTTCTGCATGATGAACTATGCCGTGGCAGCAGGGATTTTCAGGTACTTCAGAGGATCGCAAAGTGCAGTTTGGGAAAAGGCTAAAAGAAGATAAATCCTTAAAGGTCCTTTCTAAGTTCGGTGTTTGTTGAAGGGAACAGAATTCTTTTTACTCTTTTGAATACGGCAGTCCAGAGTCCGCCATCCATTTCAATTCTGCGGTCGGCTGTCCATACCATGGCAGATGGAGCTGTGACGCAAAGTAGTTTACCGAAACCTTTGCCTCTTAATTTTACAGCCAGCCAGCCATCTTCGTTTGCTCCCGGCGGATGATTGAAGCCATCTACAGCGATACCTTCCTGTCTCCTAAACCCTGAGTTGAACCCATAGACGTTTACAGCTTCTTCTTTGAATGTTTTATTCACCCATCTCACGGAATCGGCTACGAGCTCATAGAAAAAGTAGCTGAACCGGGTTGTGCTGCCTGTGGGGATAAACGCAAACTTGCCGTAGGTGATGCTTACATTATTTCCTTCGGTAAGCGGCTTGGTCATTTCTTCAATCCAGCGGGCAGGGTATATGGAATCGGCATCGGCATTGAGTATGTAGGTGCCACGTGCGGCAGCCAGGCCTGCATTGCGTGCGGCGGTGATGCCCTGCTTTGTCTCACGAATACAAGTCACGCCGGTGGCTTCGACCAATGCTTCGGTATTGTCGGATGAGTTGTTGTTGACAACAATTATTTCTACTGACCTTCTGGTAGTATTGGATGTAAGTGCCAGCAATGTGCGCAGAATATTTTTCTCCTCGTTGTATGCGGGTATCACAACAGATACTTCGGGTGTCGAGTCATTAAGCGCCTGGTAGTTCTTTTGTATGAGGCTGATGTTGTGTGCATCGGTCTGCTCATTTGCTTTCCATAGCTGGTTGATATATGTTGGTATGGCAACTGGTCGCATAGGGATGAAATATTGCTTTACACATTCTCTTTCTGAAAGAGAGCCGGGAGAGTTCTGAAGATCAAGCCAATATCGCTAACGAAGCTGTGGTTTTCGGCATAGGCATTATCGAGCATCAACCTTTCTTCTTCCGACATATCCCCTTTACCTCTTTTTTCTACCTGCCAAAGACCGGTGATTCCAGCCGGTGCTTTGAAACGGAGTGCATACTTATCGGTGGTGAGTTTTTCGGCTTCGTAGAGCGGAAGCGGTCTGTTGCCTACAATGCTCATATCGCCTATGAATACATTCCATAACTGAGGCAATTCATCTGCACTTGTGTTGCGGAGTATTCTGCCCAGTTTGGTAATGCGGGGATCATTTTTAAGTTTAATGAATGCAGCACGACCGCTGGCTTTGCGCTGGCTGATATAGCTTTTTTCGCACCAGAGGTTTTTATCAGAATAGAGTACCTGCTGGCATACAGTTCCGTTTTTTACGCATTCGTCGCAAAGTACAGTGCTGCCAGACCAATCGTCTTTATTTTCTTTGCTGCCGTACTGATTTAAATGTATCAGGTCTTTCAGCCGTTTTTCGGCATCGACATACATGGTGCGGAGCTTGTAAAACTTAAACACCCGGTACCCGGTGCCCACCCTTATGGAGTAATAGAATACAGGGCCTTTGGACTCCAGCTTCATGATCAGAATAATGATCAGAAGCACAGGTGAGAGACACAAAATTGCAGTACCTGAAAAAACAATATCGAAGATGCGTTTTATAAGCGGAATGTGATAGGTTTCAATTTTTTGTGGATGTACTCTTTCGCGCAGAGACTGCCAGTTTTTGATCATGAAGGTGAGCCGGGTGGCTATCTCTTCTTTGACCACAGGATTTCTAAAAATATCTGCAACACCAGACTGGACACAAAGCCTGGTGAGGTTATCGTTGATCTTATCTACTATCAGAAAAAAGGGTACGTTAGGGTAATGTTTTTCGTCAAGGGTCTCGAGTAAAGAGATGCCATCTCTGGAAATGACCTCGTTTTGCGATATAACAGCAACGATATTCAGTTGGCCTCTGGTCCATTGCAGCATCAGTTCTTCGCCGTTAATGAAATTCATCAGACGGGTGTTACCCAGGCTACATTGTTCCAATATCTGAAAGACAGGCGCACCGACGTTTACCAGTGCAATTATCCCCTTATCTTCCATTGTTATTGAATTGCTATTCATTAACTTAATTAGTTAAGGAAAAAATTTCCGGTACGTCTTAAAATTGCTTTCATGCGTGCCTCAAGTTCTTTGGGATTAAAAGGCTTCATTACGTAGTCGTCGGCGCCGGCATCGAGGCACTTGATACGAGTTTCTGTGCTTTCATCAGCGGAGAGTACCAAAATAGGGATTGCTTTATACAAACCGCTTGTTTTGAGTTGCTCGATCATTTCAAGACCTCCCATTTCCGGTGTATTGAGGTCAGAAATGACAATATCCGGTAAGCGACCTTCCCTTAAAAAAGCAAGTGCGTCGAGGCCGTTGGTAAACGCGATGACCTCGAAATTTTTGCTTAGTGAATACCTGATGATGAGCTGAATGCTCTGATCATCTTCGACCACTAATACTATAGGTAATTTATTGTCTGCCGAACTCATTACTTTTTTGGTGCCGATGCCTGTTTTTGTGCTTAGCCAAAACAGCCAATTCTGCGCAATCTACAACAATGTTACTGTTAAAGCAATACGGACGAATAAGGTATTAAAAAGATAACAAAATTGTAGGTAGGTAGTGCATTGAGTAGCTAAATATTCAGTTACGCGAATAGTTTTCAGCTTTGTGAATACACGATAATTGGTGGAATGTAATAATGTGAATAGTGTGGAGTCCGGAAAATGAATCGCCGTTGTTACATATCTATTAGCAAAAGATGGGCACCCCTATATTTTTCCGATTGTATTTACTGTATTAATTTGCGTAGCAGAATTTCTGGTCAATCCGGCAGTAAGGAATATTCTTTCATTCAATAAACGATAAACAATGTCATTTCAGGCGTACATAGACAACATCAAAAAGAAGACTGGGAAAACACCCGATGACTTTAAAAAGCTGGCAGAAAAGAAAGGTTTTCTGAATGGCGGAGAACTTGTGAAAACGGTTAAAGCAACGGAAGTTGTGAATTGGCTGAAAGAAGAGTTTGAGCTGGGCCACGGACATGCAATGGCGATTTACACAGTGTTTAAAGGGCAGAAACCAGAATAGGCGTATCTTATTTGGGGTAGAGAATTAGGAAATAGATTGGTATGAAGAATGAAGCTATCTTATTTACATTGAATTTAAATTGGGATTGGGAGTTAAAACTAGGAAATTGGAATCTTTGCCAAACGTTCACGGTTGACTAAAACAAAAACAGGCACCCCGTTTCCGAGGTGCCTGTCTGCGGCTTTGGCCGAATTTTTTGTCGTTTGGAATTGCTGTTATTAATGTGTGAGGTGTTTTTCTTTCTGGCGTTTTACCTGGCTCACCAATGAATTGAAAGCAACATCAAAAGACTCTTCGAAATTTTTGCTTTGGTGTTTTACAAAGTAAGAATGCTTGGGCACATGGACCTTGATCTCGGCTATTTTGTCGCGCACCTGGTGCGATTTATTGTCGAGCTTTAAGTAAACCTCGGCATCGATTATTTTGTCGTGGAAAGTTTTGAGTTTTTCGATCTTGGCATTCACATGTTCAAGAAGTTTGCTGTCTGCGTCGAAATGCACTGTCTGAATCTGAACGTTCATAGTTTGCTGTTTTATTGTGAATAAATGTCATCCGCGAGGATGACTTTGTTTATGAATCTCTTTTAGTTTGTCGATATTGTTGTGTGTATATACCTGAGTAGCGGCAAGGCTGCTATGGCCCAGGAGGTCTTTGATAGCCTGTATATTGGCCCCATTGTTGAGCAGGTGCGTGGCAAAGGTGTGGCGCAATACGTGCGGGCTTTTTTTCTTTAAAGTTGTGGTCTCAGCCATGTACCGGGTAACCGTTCGGTAGATATAACCAGCATACAACGGCTCGCCGGATTCGAGGTTGAACAGGAACTGATCGTTATAGGCTTCGAGTTTCTTTTTCTGCGCAATATAATCACGCAGGTCATCGAGCAGGGCAGGGCTTACAGGTATGAGCCGCTCTTTGTTGCCCTTGCCAAGAATACGTATCTGGCGCAGGCTCCATTCTATGTCATTTTCTTTGAGCTGCTGCAGTTCGTTGCGGCGCATGCCGGTGGCGTAAAACAATTCGCATATCAGCCGGTCGGTAAAGCCTTTGAAACCCTCATCGAAAGTTACTTCGTTGAACAGGTGACTGGATTCTGATTCTTTAAGAAACACTGGTAACCGCTCGGGCAGGCGCTGGGCATGCAGCTGCCGTACAGGGTTTTTATCGGCATAGCCATGTTTTAGTAAATATTTGTAATATGAATTAAGGCTTGAGATCTTGCGGTTGATGGTGCGGGCGGTCTGTTTTGCCCCTTTCATGCCCGCCAGCCACCCTCTTATATGGAAATGGGTGACAATTTTTAACTCATTAATGCCGAATTCTGAAGAAAGGTAATCGCGGAATTGCTCAATATCGTGCTGGTAAGCTGTCAGGGTATGAGCAGAATAACGTTTTTCAAATCGTAGGAACTGTAAAAAATCTATAAGTCGTTCGTCAAACATATAAAACCCGCTATTGTAAATTTACGAATTTACAATAGCGGGAACAAATATATTTTTATCCAAACCGAAGACTATTCACCGGTATCACCGTTGGCCATCTGCTGTTTGTAAACAGCTTTAAGCACCTGAGTTCTGCGGCGGATAGACGGTTTTGTAAACGACTGGCGTTCGCGAAGTTGGTTCAGGACACGTGATTTCTCGTATTTC
>CAIKOJ010000071.1 GCA_903829015.1 uncultured Bacteroidota bacterium | reverse complement strand
CGTTCTCGTCTGTTAAGGTAGTCGGCTCCATGTAAACCTTGCCGCCGCGGCTGGTGGTTTCTTCAAACGCTTTGTAGGCATCGTCTACCCAAAGTGCCAGTATTTTTACGCCGTCGCCATGCAGTTTTACATGTTCCGCTATCGGGCTTTTTGAATTGAGTGCAGTAGTAAGTACCAGCCTTATCTTCCCCTGTTGTAAAACATAAGATGCCCTGTCTCTCACGCCTGTTTCAGGTCCGGCATAAGCCAGCGACTGAAACCCAAATGCTGTTTTGTAGTAATGCGCCGATTGCTTGGCATTACCCACATAAAACTCAATATAATCAGTGCCATTGATAGGCAAGAAATCCTTTGCCTGTGTCATTTTCTGGCTAACGGTAAGTGTTTCCATATAATTCGAAAGTTAAATTTTTAAAATGTAATTCCCAATCCCAAATTCCTAACCCCTAATTCCCAATTCCCAATCCCCCCGCCTTATTCCATCCAGCTATAAACGTATGTATCATCTTCAATGCCTACTCCATCCACTGTAAGTATCAGCGGGTGGAAGGTATCTACCATCACCGCCAGTTCTTTGGTTTCCTTGGCGCCAATACTTTTTTCAACAGTTCCGGGATGAGGACCGTGGGGTATACCTGCCGGATGCAGGGTGATCATTCCTCGCTCTACATGCTTGCGGCTCATAAAATCACCATCAACATAGTACAGCACTTCGTCGCTGTCTATATTGCTGTGGTTGTATGGTGCAGGTATAGCCATAGGGTGGTAGTCAAATAACCTGGGCACAAAAGAGCAGATCACAAAATTATGTGCATCAAATGTTTGGTGCACCGGCGGTGGCTGGTGCACTCTGCCGGTAATTGGTTCGAAATCATGTATGCTCAGTGCGTAAGGGTATTCACAACCATCCCAGCCGATCACATCGAAAGGGTGATGGCCATACCATATAGGATACAGCAATCCTTTCTTCTTCACCTGAATCAGGAATTCGCCCGCCTTATCAATTGTTTCCAGATTTTCGGGTTTGCGGAGGTCGCGCTCGCAGAAAGGGGCATGCTCCAGCAACTGTCCGTACTTACTCAGGTATCGTTTTGGGAATGTGATCGGACTGAAAGATTCCACTATAAATAAGCGGTTGTTCTCATTGTCGAATTCTATCTGATAGATGGTGCCACGTGGCACAACCACATAGTCGCCATACCCGAATTTTATCTGGCCGTACTGGGTCTTCAGTGTGCCTGTTCCTTCATGTATAAACAGCACTTCATCGGTGTCGGCGTTTTTATAAAATACATTGTCTGTTAATCCTTTTTTCGGACCAGCCAAGGTAAGCATTACGTCGTTATTGTATAACACGGTTTTGCGGCTCTCCAGATACCCTTCAGCCGGAGCAATGTTAAACCCCCTGAAACTACGGTGCTTCAATATATTGGTCGTTGCTGCTACAGGTGCCACGCTCACCGGTTCTTCAGCCTTTAATATCTTGGTAGGTGGATGAATGTGGTAAAGCAGAGACGAATTGGATGAAAAGCCCTCTGTGCTGAAAAGTTGCTCCGAGTACAATTTGCCATCCGGCCTGCGATACTGCGTATGCCGTTTTGCAGGAAATTTGCCTAACGAATAGTAATGTGGCATTATGTGATTATTTCTGCGAAATTACAAAGAATTGCAGAAAAGCCATTTATTTCCGGTGGGGCGGTTTGGTCGGTTATTGGCGGGTGCTATTTTAAGATTTGTATAGCAAGAACCATTGATATGCTAAATATGGATAATGCTTATTTTGTATAACGATAATTTAATTTGGCCTGATGTATAACAATTGAACTGTCTGTAGTAAAAAGGGAAAACGGTGGGAGTAAATAGCACGACACTTGGGTTGTCAGGCTTCCAGCATTTGCCCTATCATTTCCTTTAGTAGTTTCTTGTCGCCCACAGTGCTATTTATACCTACTGCCATGGTATTGTATTTCGCTAATAACATAAGGCATTTCTCTACCCTTGGCAATGGCCAGTTGTTGAGTGCACCCAAAATGCTTTTTACAAACCAGGGCGACATGCCTATTGCCGCCGCAATATCTTTCTCCGGTTTGCCGCGCTCGCAGTTTGCTATGTACAGCCTGTTGAAATGGGTGTAAAAAGAACCTATAATAAGCGGCATTGGGGCTGCCTTGGTGTTAGCCAGAAAATAGGCGAGCATTTTATAGAATTTATCCGGCTCATTGCCTGTTAGCGCGGCAGGAAAATCAAAAATATTATACTCCTTGCTGATTCCTATGTACTTGTGTATGATATCGGTCGTCAGCTTTTTTTCGTCGGGTACGTTGATGCGTACTTTGCTGATCTCATTGGCTATCTTCTGCAGATTGCTGCCCAGATAGGATGCAAGTATTTGTGCTTCCTGCTGACCGATCTGGAAACCAATACTATCGCCATACTCCATGATCCATTCCGGCAGTTTTTCATCTTTTACTTTTTCAGACGTAAAGCGAACACCTTTATCCTTTATGCGCTTTACAAAACGGGTTGTTCCGTCTGCTTTTTTGTTAGGATGCTCAATAACGAAAATGGTAGTTGGCGACGGTTTTTCTATGTATGCCAGCAGCGAATTCAGTCCTTTAATATCATCGCCGCCGCCTCTGAGTTGTGCCGCATCTTTAAGAATTACTACCTGCTTCTCTGCGAACATCGGGAACCGCCTGCACGCATTCACCACATCCATCCATTCCGAATCTTTGCCGTACATGATCATGAGATTGAAATCACGCTCGGCGGGCGTAAGCACTTCATTCTCAAAATAAGAGGTGATCATATCCAGATAGTATGGCTCCTCTCCGTCTATAAGGTAAACAGGAGCAAACTGCCGCAACTGCAGCGTCTGGAATAATTTCTTTAATTCGGCGTTCATTGAAGGGTGAAATTAGGAAAATATATGGGTGATTCGGGATGAAGAACTCATATAATTCCAAGCCTTAACTGTAGGTCAGGTGCTCAGATAATGCCCTCAGACGTATTCGGCTTCTAATTCAATATTAGTAATGCCCTTCAGTCTCAGATACACTTTTGCAGTGGTAAACACATCCTGCAGGCAATAGCGGCCTATCCGCTCCAGGTCTTTGTCTTTCCAGTATACGGTCCCCACCATGCTGCCGTCCAGATCTGATTTCGGGGACGGGATCCCGAACACCTCTGCCAACAACGATAGCGATGTGAAATTCTTATGGTCGCCAAATTTCCACATTTCCATAGTGTCAATATGCGATACTTCCCATGGTTTTTTGCCAGCCAGATCCAGGCACGGCGGCAGGGGTACGCCATTGATCACCATTCTGCGGCAAAGAAACGGCATGTCGAATTCCTTGATGTTATGCCCACAAAATTGCATGTTTTTGTTGTGTGCAACGAAACGGTTCAGCATTTCGCAAAAAGCCGTCAGTAATATTTGTTCGTTATCATTTACCAGCGACTTTAGCCTCATCTTCCACCTGTTTTCCTGATTGTGGAGGCTGCCAAACCCAATACAAACCACCTTGGCAAATTCTGAAAAAATACCCGCTCTTTCGTTGAAAACTACCGATGGGTCTGCAATTCCTTCGGTTTGGCTTTTAACAAATTTTGTTTTTTTTACCCACTCGGCCTGCATGGCTTCTGTGAGCATACCATATTCGGGTTGAATTGGTACTGTTTCTATATCGATAAACAAAATTTCCTTTAAATACTGCATTTACCCAAATATGTATGTTACCTTTGCGGCAGGTTTATTTTTTAAACGAACTTAAACAAAAGTAAATTATGAGCCAATATAATCAAACATCTGCGCCGCAAAACAGCCCAAATAAGAAAAACAGCACCATATTGTATTGGGTTGTTATCATCATTTTGCTGGCGAGCTGCCTCTACTTATTCATGAGTAAAAAGCAGATGGCACAAGAGAATAGTGATGCATTGCTGCAGAAACAGCAAACCATTGATTCTGTAAAAACTGACAGGGCATCGTTGCAGGCTGATTTTGACGCCGCATCTGCCAAGATCGATCAGTTGGTATCGCAAAACTCAAAGCTGGATTCTGCGCTGCAGGGTGATAAGGTAGCTATGGCTAAGCTGCAGGGCCAGATCAAAGCGATCCTTACCAAGAAGAACGCTACTCAGGCTGAGTTGACCAAAGCAAGGGACATGATCACTTCGCTAACCGACAAGACCAAGCAGTACGAAGCGCGCATTGCTGAACTTGAAAAAGAAAACACACAACTCACCGGCCAGAACAAAGTGCTGACCAAGGAGCGTGATTCCACAGTTGAAAGGAACATTGCCCTCAAAAAAGTGGGTTCTGTGCTGCACGCATCCAACATCAGAATGGAGCCGATACATAAGCGCAGGAACGGTAAAGAAAAAGAAACTGCTAAGGCAAAGAAAGTGGATGTGCTGAGGATCATATTTGATATTGACGAAAACAGAATTGCTGAAAGCGGTACCAAGCAAATTTACCTGAGGATCATTGGTGGCGACGGAAATGTACTTTCTACTCCATCCAATGCATCGGGTGTAATGAATACAAGCACCGGAGATCAGATAAAATATTCGGTTCTGAAGAATATTGTACTTACGCAGAACCAACCTGTAAAAGATGTTTCTATCGACTGGCAGCAGGACGGTGACTATGCAAAAGGTACCTATAGGATCGAAGTGTATAACGAAGGCTATAAAGTGGGTAGCGGTAGCGTAGAGCTCAGATAATCAGCCTTTTCTTTTGATTGAATATGGGTATTGTATGATAGTACAATACCCATTTTTATGATTTCGTTATAAGTTGATTTGAATTTCAGGCTTATACTTAACAATTCGGTAATGCGGCGTTCTTTTTGCGTTAACATTGAGTCTGTAATTTTGTTTACGATTAAGTGAAAATATGGAAGTATTCCCAGGTAAAATTTTAATTGTAGACGATGAACCAGATATAGTAGAGTTCATCAGTTATAATCTTAAAAGTAAGGGTTATCTGATCTCTACTGCAAGAGACGGAGTTGAAGCCGTGCGCAAAGCCCGCGATTTCAGACCTGACCTCATACTACTGGATATTATGATGCCAAATAAAGACGGCATCGAAACTATCAAGGAGTTAAGGAGTATGCACGAATTTGATGAGACCGTTATCATTTTCCTCACGGCTATCAACGACGAAAAGGTAGAGATCGAAGGCCTGAAGATCGGTGCCGACGACTTCATATCCAAGCCCATCAAACCTGAACTGCTGGCTACCAGGATCGGTTCTGCGCTGCGCAGGTTCCGTAAGGACGACGAGGTAGAGCAGAAGCAAAACTTCGGCGATCTGGAGATCAACAAAACCAAATTCACCGTTTCCTACAAGCAGGACGAGATTTTGCTGGCCAAAAAGGAATTCGAACTGCTTTCTTTACTTGCTTCCAAGCCCGGACGTGTTTTTCTCAGGAATGAGATTCTGCAGCGTGTATGGGGTACCGACGTAATTGTTGGCGACCGTACCATAGATGTGCATATCCGCAAGATCCGCCAGAAAGTAGGTATTGATCTGATCACAACCGTAAAGGGTGTGGGGTACAAATTCGAAATGGCTTAGTTCGGCATCTGCTTTCCTGTAGTATCTGATACGCTTTTTTGCTGCATTGCTTTCTGCAGTCCTTGTTTTGCCATCAGCAGGTCGGGGTCTATTGCCAGCGTTTTGTTGAACCAGATGATGGCCGAATCATACTGTTTATACTCCAGCAGGCACCTCGCCAGATTCAGGTTTACAATAGCTATGCCGGGCTGCATACCAATTGTTTTTTTCAGGTAAATGATTGCCTCCGGATATTCTTTAAGCGCATAGAATGCCCTACCCAGGTTGTAGGTGGCAATAGCATTGGCGGGATTGATCCGCACCGCCTGCAGGGCATGAACCTTAGCTGAGTCGAAATTACGCCGCCGGTCGTAGATACTGCCCAGCTCGGCATGGGCTTCGCTGTAGTCAGGGTTAATGGCTATTGCCCTCGTGAGCAGCTCAATGCTTTTCATATCCAGTTGCTCCCGATTTTCTTTGTTGGTTTCATTGGCTATCGCCTCCTGTGAGATGGTATTGGCCTGGCAAAAAAGCAGTTTGCAGTTTTCCGGTGCCTTGGCAGCATCAGCCTGAAACAGGGTATAGTTGTCTTTCCAGTCGCTGTTTCTGACAATGGTGAGTACGCCCATCAACACACATACCGGCAACAGTACCATCAAAATCTTTTTAGTTTTTAAGAATGCAAAACTTTCTGGCTCCTGCCGCCCTACAATCAATTTAAACGCAAGTGCCAAAGCCACACAATATCCTGCCGAAGCCATAAACGTGAACCGCTCTGCCATCTGGGAGTAGATGAGAAAAGGTATGTTTGAAAACAGTGCGATGCTCATCAAATACAGGACTATACTGAATGCCCACAGATCTTTTTTGTTCTTAGCTAACCGGTAAACAGCAAAGCCGATCAGAAACAGATAGATGACCAGAGAGATGATCACATACACATTACCAAAGCCGGTAAGCGGTATGGTATTATAGCTGTAATCTGAAACAAGCGAGTAAGGGATCAGCAGCAGTTTCAAATACATACCCAGCACCAAAATGGAAGTTGCTATGCGGGTTGCAAAGTCAGGCGCTTGGAGCAGAGGATTGGCCAATGCCGTTATCTGGTTCACGTGGCCGGCACCAAGTACCGATACGCGTATAAACATAAACAGCCCGAATACTGCAAATGACAGCAGCGTAACCGCAAGCGATCTTTTTTTGTGCTCATTGAAATACAGGAAGAATATAAACGGAATCAGTGCCACAGTGGCGGCCGCTGTTTCTTTGCTCAGAAATGAGAGGAACAACAGAAACCCGCCCAGCAACAACTGCGATAACTTTCCTTTCTGAACGTGGCTGATAAACGCATTCAATGCAAGAAACCCAAACAAAAAGCACAGCAGTTCGTCGCGGCTCTTGATGTTGGCCACCACCTCGGTATGAATGGGGTGCAGGGCAAACAGCGCACACGCAATAAACGCCACTTCGTTTTTGCGTTCATCAAATAATTTAGTCAGGAACTGGAACAGTGCCAGAACGCAGGCAGTGAAAAACAGAATATTGAACAAATGCCCCGAAGCCGGACTGCTCTCGAACAACTGGTACTCGATGGCATGGGTGACCATAGGGATGGGGCGATAACTTTCTTTGTCATTGCTTTGTTCAAATCCTTTTAGCCTGGGAGTGGTGAGCAGCTCCGGAATGCCGGCAAAGCCTTTTTTCACAATGGAGTTTTGGGTAATTACAGTGGCATCATCGAGGGCGTAATCATTCTGAAGGGTGTTGGCATAAACCAGAAAGCATATGGCAGCAAGTATCAGGCAGAGCTTCTTAAAAGAAAGAGTGCTTGTCGTTGCATTGCCCGCAACTTCCTTCGTCGTTAGTGTTGCTGTCTTTTTATCGGGTATCCTTGCCATTGGGTCAAAAATAAAAAATCAAAGGTATAGGTGTGTAATTATTGTGGTTCAAATGTACTTTTTGGGGATAAACAGAAAAGATGGAGGACCGAAAATAAAAAACGCATGGGCTCATTTATTGACAAATATTGGTCATATATTTATAATGCGAAATGTTGCTGATGATAAAACTGATTACTTTATTATTGGTTGTTGTTTGTGGTGTGCAGTATGCAGGTGCGCAGGTGCCACAGCCTGAGATAAAATGGATAAAGGGAATAGGTGGGAATAACATTACAGGGGTTCTAAAACAAGTAACGCCAGCAACAGACGGAGGATTTATACTTGCAATAGGAACCAATGCAACAGCCGGTACCGGGAATGTTGACTCTTTTTGTTTGCTAAGCGGAAACAGACAAGTTTTTGTAAAATATAACTCAGATGCAACTGCCATAGAGTGGAGCAAATGTTTAGTGATGGATGGAGATACTACCATCTCTTATATTTTCCCGACAGCGGATGGCGGATTTGTATTTGGAGGAATATGTACAGCTGGGGGCTTTTATATATGTAAGCAAAATGCAGTAGGTAATATAGTTTGGAGCCGTGAATATAGTAAGGGTAGCAGCCTTGGGCTGAGATGCATGATAGCAACCGATGATGGTGGATACATAATGGGAGGTGGGAGTTATTATGTTGATAGCAATGTACTCACACATTTTGGAAGTTGGACTTACTCGGATATTTTTGTTATAAAGGTTGACTCTAACGGTAATAAGGCTTGGACAAGAGTATTGGGAGGTACCGATGATGATGTTGTTTATCAAGTTAGTCAAGGACCACATCATGGATATTATGTAATCGGGCAGACTTATTCTAACGATATTGATTGTATCGGCAATCATGGAATTGTAGACGGTTTCGTTGCAAGGTTGGATTCGGTTGGGAATTTATTGTGGCACAAAGATTTTGGCGGATCGGTTGGCGATGGATTTTCCTGCGCTGTGCCCAATGGACGGGGCGGCATGGTTATTGGAGGAGCGGCCCGGTCGAACGACGGAGACGTAACCCATCATTTTGGATCGGGAAGTGTTTTTTGGATAGTTAATATAGACAGCAACGGCACCCAATTGTGGGATAGCTGCTATGGAGGTGGTGGATATGAATCACCTAATAGTATGTGCAAAGCTGCAGATGGCAGTTTATGGCTAGTCGGCGTGTCATCGGCGAAAGGAGGAACTGTTGATACAGACTATGGCAACGAAAATGCATGGTTTCTGCACATAGACAGCAACGGTAAATTTATTAATGCAAAAGTACTCGGCAGCCACAACGATGACAGAGGAATGATGGTATACCCGTTATCGAACGGAAATGTGATTGGCGGAGGTTTCTTTCAGGCACAAGATGGCGCATTTGCTAACGCTACTTTTTATGGCGGCGTTGATGGATTTTTAGTTGAGTTTACTAGTGAGCCTGACTTAGTAAAACAAATAAAAACAATAACAGGTATTGTAAACATTTACCCAAATCCTGTGGGTGACATATTAACTATATCAGCAGAAAGAAACAGTAGATATAATTTGGAAGTCAATGATGTAATTGGCAGAATTATTTACAAGTCTGCTTTTATTGGAACAGCAAATATCGTGGTTAGCGGGTGGGTGAAGGGTGTGTATATTTTATCATTGACAGATGATGACGGGGGTAAAATTATAGAGAGGATTGTACTTCAGTAAAACAGTTTTCACCTCGTTGTTTTGGATATCCATCCGGAACTGTCTATCATGAGGATGCCGTCAAATTTCTGCACTTATTTTCCATAACACCAATTTAAAATTGTTTTTGCCCCGTAAATGAACTTTTGCATTAATTTCGGGCAATGTCTGTGCTGGATACCAAGAATCTTTCTCCGCGGTTGCTGTCTTTTCTTACTGCGATCATTATTGCCACGGCAAACGCATTGCTCAGTTTGCTGCTGGAGCACAGATGGTATACGCCATTGCTGGTGTTTGGTATCACCTTTGTGGTTATATACTGGCTGTATTATTACACCCTGCAGCGGTTTATTTACCGCAAGATCAAGATCATCTATAAGTTTATTTACCAGACCAAGGCCACAAAGAAGGAGGAGTTTTTTTATGAGAAAATACTGCCTCAGAAATCGATAGAGGAGGTAAGCGAGGATGTGCAGAAATGGGCGAGCCAGCGCAAGGATGAAATTGAGGTGCTGCAGGCCAATGAACAGTTCAGAAAGGAGTTTTTAATGAATCTGGCGCACGAACTGCGTACGCCCATATTTTCGGTGCAGGGTTATGTAGATACCCTGCTGGGCGGTGCGCTGACCGACGAAACAGTGAATGTGAAATTCCTGACTAATGCTTCTAAAAGTATAGACAGGCTGGTGCGGCTTGTGGATGATCTGGATGAGATTTCCAAACTGGAATCAGGCAAAATACCGGTGATACAGGAAACCTTCTCCATTCAGGAGCTGACAAAGGATGTGTACGAAGAACTGTCGCTCAAAGCCAAAGCCAGAGAGGTGCATCTGCTGTTTAAGAAAGGCACTGAAGGGGCTATTTTTGTAACTGCAGACAAGCAGAAGATAAAGCAGGTGCTGGTGAACCTCGTAGAGAATGCCATCAAATACGGGAATGACGGGGGCTCAATTACTACCGGCTGCTACGACACCGACGGAAGACTGGTGTATATAGAGGTGTCGGATGACGGGCCGGGAATAGCAGAAGAGCATCTGCCCCGCATATTTGAAAGATTCTACCGCGCCGACAGAAGCCGAAGCCGAACAATAGGCGGTACGGGTCTTGGACTGGCAATTGTAAAACACATTGTAGAGGCGCACGGCCATACGGTTAATGTGAGAAGCAAGCCGGGTGTAGGTTCGTCGTTCGGTTTTACGCTCGATAAAGCTAAAGCCTGATCCTAACCTTCGCAGCGGGCAGCTTTACAAGCGGCCTCAGAGTCGAACGGGCCTTGACCGCGACACTGCACCAGTGCGCCTCCATCCCATGAATAGCAGTACCACTGGCCGGGGAAATCTTCCTGACAAATGCAGTTTCCTTTTCCGCTGGCGGGGGCTGGTGCGGTTACATTTTTTGGTGGTGCAGGTTTTTTGCTTTTTGATTTGGCAGCCATATTAGTTTCCGGTTTTGATGGTCTTTAAGTAACTGAAAGATAGAAGTGTGCTGTCTTTAGAAAGTATGGTAGACGACATAACAACAGGTCGTTTGCCACCGAATTTGTTGGCCTCGCCAAACATTATTTTGTTCACGCTGATGTCTTCACTTCTGTTCTTAGAGAGCGCACCTGCGAGAATAAATATCGGTTTTGCACTCGATTTCTTTTTGCGGTGCATATCTCCGTCTTTATCAATTTTAAGTGTTTTACTAAAATTGATCAGTTTGTAATTTTGGTCGTAGCTACCAAAGTATGCAGGGCCAAAACCCTTGCAGTGCCTTACTGCGCCGTTCACCTTATCCGGGAACATGCTGGACCGTGCCGAGAAGAAAATGAAGCTGTCCCTTTTGTTTTTCATGATCCTTACGAGGTACACATCCTGATTGTCGCCCATCATTTTCAGATACCTGAAAGGAGTTGTTGTGTCTTTCTTGTTGAGCATACAAAACTCCAGCACTCCGTTGTTATCTACGTATTTTTCGATAAAAGCTGTTTTGTACACCAATATGCTATCGGCCCCATCGATCACTTCGGTGAACATAGGCTCGTCTATCATGCCCTCGTTGAACGCTACGATCATTTTAGCAGGGTTGCAGCTATACAACACCGCACACGCCATCAATATTGCGATATACTTATAGTTTGACATTGCTGAAGTTGTTGTAAGAACCACCAAAATAAAATCTGGTTACATCGTAATTAGGATGCAGTGCATAGCCACCCAGTGTATGTATGATCTCCTGTATACCCCAATAGGTGCCCTTCTTACTCTTGAGCGATCCTATGGCGCCAATGTCTATCCCGTAGTCCAGTGCAGGGCAAACCCGTAGGTTGTACTGCGATGTGTTGTAGTCGGGTGCCACCTGTGTAGTAGAGCCTTCGTCAAAATTGTAGTTAGGAATATCTATGCCAATTTTAGTGGCCAGCTCGTACACAAATGGTTTGTAGCCGGTAAACTGATCGAAGGTGAATTCTACGATGTTGTAGTTCTTGTCGCTGTGCACAAATATGCCGCCACCGCCTGTCCAGTATCGATCGAAATTGTCTGAAAAAGGAAAAGGTATCGGCCAGCCGCCATCGTTGTAATAATTCAGTGTTGCGTATGGGGTTGATATGGTTACAGCAGCATTTACCTGATTGTGGTGATGGTTGTTCACAATGAAATTGCTGGTGATCACGCCCGCATATGCCTGACTGATGAGCAGGTTGTAATAACTACCATTGCCCATGGTGCGCAGGTATTTTACGTAGGTCTCATCGCCACCGCCACCGCCTACGCTCACGGAGTTAATGAGGTCTATCTGTATATCATTCACCAGCGGATTGAGATTTGCGCCAACGGTTTTGGTGTAAATGCTTAATGATGGGCCGTAGTTGAGTATGAAGTTGTCTTTGTACACCGCATTTGCAATAAAGCCTACATATAGCCTCATGCCGGGGAACGACTGTCCCTTTCCGAGATAGAAGTTGATGTTGCAGCCGAGGTTCAGATTGCCGGTATATTTCCAGCCATCCTGTGCCTGGCAGCACATCGAAATGCTTAGTAAAACGATGAGTAGGTAACGCTGCATTTTTTAAATTTCAATCAAATCTAATTTTATTGTTTTAATAATGCAAGTAGCCGTATCGGAATTCATCATTTTTTGTCGTCGCTGTATGTATTACCAAACCGAATGAATATTTGTTTCACATCAAAATACAATCCATCCAGGTTGTCGTCATTCTTTTTCAGTGTCAGGTAGTCGCAGTGGTTTGCAGTCTGTTTGTGTGTACCTGCAAATTCATACCCCAGCAGCGCAATGATGGTGTATTCATCTTCAACCGTCATTACATGCAGCCCCGTGGAGTCGGTGCGTGCATCTCCGGTTGCTGAGATGGTTTTGGCCAGTTTCTCCAGTTTATACAGGCACAGATCGCTGTTGGTCTTGTCGTTATCTGCCTGATAAAGATTGAACAGTCTGTATAGGTCGCGGAGGCTGAACGGGGAGGTTTTCATATCATCCTTGGTGTACCTGATTATGTTTCTGCGGTCATCGTCGGTTGTTTTAGGTTTCTTGAACAGTTCTTTGAGTGAATCGCTGAATTTAGAAGCTGAGCCGTAAGAAGAGTAGCCGTCCTGAAAGAAATAGCCGTAGTACAGAAGGCTGTATTCGTCGTCGGTCAGAGTGTTGTCGTTGCTCAGGTAGCGCTTCAGCAACTTCGGATAATAGTTAGGAGAGGATTTGTCCTTTGTTACCTTTTCGATTTTGGCATAATCTGGTTTTTCAAATCCTTTGTTATTTTGGGCTATGCATTGTATAAAGAATAGATTTATGGCGAGCAGCAGAATCAGCTTATGGAGCATACATATTGTTTCATGCAAAATAATCAATGCTGGTTGCTTAGCGAGATTATTTTTTTCGGTATAGAAAAGCAGAAATTGTTGACAGTTTACCACATTACTCGTTGTTGCCATCTTTTAAGGCTATTTTTTAATATAAATTTTAGATATTGAATAATTTGCCGTTAATTTTGTACTCTTAATGTAAATAATTACCATGTCCCTAAATATCGCCACTTATATCGAACACACATTATTGAAGCAGACCACAACTCTTGCAGATATCGATAAGATTTGTCTGGATGCATCGATGGAGGGATTTGTGGGGGTATGTGTGCCGCCCAAATACGTACAGGGAGCTAAGAAACTACTTGATGGGTCGAACGTGATAGTCTCCACGGTTGTCGGTTTTCCTTTGGGGTTTGCATCTATAGAAACTAAAGTAAAGGAAATAGAAAATGCGTTACATTTAGGGGCAGATGAGATAGATATGGTTATTGACCTCGGTGCTTTGAAAGGCGGCGACATTGCCAGATTGGAGGAGGAAATAACCAGTTGTCTGAAACCGATATACAGCGCAGGAAAAGTACTGAAAGTGATCGTGGAGAGCGGGATATTGACAGAGAATGAGTTGCGGACATGCTGTAAGATTTACGGACAATATGATATTAATTTTATGAAAACCTCGACCGGTTTTGCTGACAAGGGAGTTACTGTTGATGCTGTGAAGCTGATGCGGGAACTGCTGCCGCCAAGGATCAGTATAAAAGCATCGGGAGGTATCAGAAATTATGCATTTGCGAAGGAACTGATCAATGCCGGCGCCACCAGGCTGGGTACATCGTCCGGAATACAAATTATCAGAGAAAGCAGGGGAGAATAGACCATGAGATTTTTGAATTACATAAGCTTACTGTTGCTGCTGTCTGTTTTTTCAACAAGAACTTTTGCGCAAAGCAATGCCGGGGGAAATGTTGTGTTGCATGCCGATCCGCGATTGTCTGTATTGACCAATCATGTGCATAGTGCAGAGAAACAAACAGCTTCTGTGTTGCCGACCAAACCAAAGGCTCGTCCCAAAGTGGCTACGGTAACTGCTGTTAATATGCCGGATACTAGAGCGAACAGGAGTGATACAAAAGCCGAGCCTGCTTCAAAAGCAAACAAAGTTGTGGTCAATGCAGCCTCAGCGTCAACCAGTAAGACTGATGTAAAACCATTGCCGGGAGAAAACGGTCATGCCGCCGGATGGACACCCCCCGTGTACCGCAAGGCCAGATCAGTGTCGTCGGGTAAAGGCTTTAGAGTACAGATATATAACGGGCCTGACAGGAATAAAGCAATTGCAGTCAAATCTGAGTTCATGAGGCTGTATCCGGGCGTTCGTACTTACCTCACTTATGTTTCGCCGGGGTTTAGAGTAAAGGTAGGTGACTACCGGAACCGCAGCGATGCGGCAGGTATGCTGAGGGAACTGAACTCTGTGTATAACCCCAGTATGATTGTGCCTGATATTATAAACATCAGCACATTCTGATAATTTCCAGCCATAGAAAACAGAGGTATTGTTCTTAAACTGATTAGTTTTGCAGCATAATATTATACAATGATCATCGACCAGATTCGAGAAAAAGCAGAGCTGTACTTTACCGAAGTTTTAGCTATCAGACGGCATATTCACGCAAACCCCGAGCTCTCATTTCAGGAGTACAACACTGCCAAATTTATATCAGATAAATTGACAGCAATGGGTATCAGTCACACTACGGGTGTTGCGGGTACAGGAGTGGTAGCAATCATAGAAGGTAAGAACCCCGGCAAGAAATGTGTGGCCCTGCGTGCAGACATGGATGCACTCCCTATTCTGGAGAAAAACGAAACAGAATATTGTTCTAAAAACGACGGTGTTATGCACGCCTGCGGGCACGACGTGCATTCCAGTTGCTTGTTGGGAGCGGCGCATATTCTCAATGATATTAAAGACAGTTTTGAAGGTACGGTTAAACTGATTTTTCAGCCGGGAGAGGAAAAGCATCCCGGAGGCGCAAGTCTGATGATAAAGGATGGAGTGCTTGAAAATCCAAAGCCGGACGCGATCTTCGCGCTGCATGTATATCCGCATCAGGTTACCGGCACACTTGGTTTCAGGGCAGGGCAGTACATGGCCAGTGCCGATGAGATTTACATAACAATAGAAGGTAAGGGCGGTCATGCGGCTCTGCCTCATCAAACGGTGGATACCATTGCAATTGCGGCATTGCTCATCACAGGATTGCAGCAGGTGGTATCCAGAAAGTCGAATCCGTTGATACCTTCTGTTCTTACGTTTGGGAAAATAGCCGGTGGCTTTGCTACCAATGTGATACCTGATAAGGTGGAAATACTCGGCACCTTCCGCACAATGGATGAAACGTGGAGATACCAGGCTCACAAATGGATCAAAGAATTTACTCAACATACATGTGAAGCGTACGGTGCAAAAGTGACTATCGAAATACCTTCGGGTTATCCGTCGTTATTCAACGATCCATCTTTGACCGCTAAGGCCGAAGAGTGGGGCAGGGCATATGTGGGCGCTGAAAATGTACATGAGTTGGACCTGCGAATGGCGGGTGAAGATTTCAGTTTCTATACGCATCATGTGCCCGGTTGTTTCTTCCGTATCGGTACCAGCAAAGGGGATAAGTTTACTGCTCCCGTGCACAATCCCTATTTTGATATCGATGAGGAATCTATGAAGACCGGTATGGGCATGATGGCATGGTGCGCAGTGCAGGAGCTGAATTCGTGATGCTCGGAAGTGCTTATTTGCCCTCGTGATAGAAAAGTTCTGCTAAGATTTTTTCCAGATGATCACTGCATTGCAGCCGCCAAAACCGGATGCCGTTTTAAGCGCATAGTTGAGGTTGGCCGGCTCGAATTTTTCTGAAACTTTTATAGGTTTGGGAACGCCCAGATTTTCGTATCCCAAAGATGGAACGAGCATTTGGTGCTTAATACTTTCTATACTCACGATACTCTCCAGAACACCTGCTGCTCCCAGCGTGTGACCAACATAGCCTTTGAAACTGTGCACAGGCGCATTCAAAAGCCCTGAGAGTTCGAAGGCTTTGGATTCCATTTCGTCGTTATATACCGTTGCAGTACCGTGTGCAGAGATCATGTCTATCTGGGCAGGCGAAATTCCTGCTTCTTTAATGGCGCCATTGATGGCCATTGCCAGTTCCTCGCCGGTTCTTGATGGACCTGAAATGTGATTGGCATCATTAGAGGTAGCACCCGCTACAAACAGCACATCGTTTTCACGATTTCTGTAGAGAGAGAGTACGATTGTAGCTGCGGCTTCGCCCAGGTTTATTCCTTTTCTATCAGCATCAAAAGGCCGACAGGGTTCATCAGATATCGCCTGAAACGATTGAAAACCGTTGAGCACAAATTTTGAAAACCTATCGCAGCCGGTAACTATTGCATGTTTGAATCTGCCCGATTGCAGCAAGCGCATACCATACTGAAGCGCAACTATCCCCGATACGCACGCGTGAGAGACCACAAAGGGCTTGCCACCTATACCAATAAACGAAGCTATTTGTTTTGCTGAGTGATGCAGCAGCAGTCTTTCGTCGGTTGTTTTACCAAGCAGTTCTATATTTCCTTTTGTTGTAGAAAGAATAAAAGCGGTTTTGCTGAGATCAATTGGTTCATCCAGCTCATCCAGTGCCTTTTTTATGGAGTATGATGCCATCTGCTCGAAAGGAGAGAGTGGCAGACTGCATCTTGTTTGGCTGTCGATATTCTGCCATTGGATGGGAGCTAACTTTGAAGCCCAAAACGGAGTATTGCTAAAAGCAGCGTCTTCAAACTTTTGAATGGCGATCTTATGCTGTGAGATGGCCTTCCAGTGAGCTTCTGTATCCATACCAAGTCCGGATACAATATTTGAAGCAATTGCGAAAACTGGAGGCATGGATATCTGATGTTGGCCTGTATAAAGAGAATAACTGACTAAGCGGGCGGATTAGGATTTTCAAAAATTTTGAAATCACAGCTGGCTATTAAAACATCGCCAATAAAAACTGTTCCCTTTACGAAATGAAAGTTGAGCAGCGTCTGTTCGAAAATGATCTTAGTAGTGATCGTTTCGTTTACCTTGGGCAGCGAGTGGATCGTTACGTTTTTTAAAGCAGCAATGTATCCTACCGGCGTTGGCCGTCCCTCCATTTGTATTCTGTAACCTGTACCTGCACCTGCCGTTTGCGCCATGTTTTCAACCAGGCCGGGTTCTGTGAAATAGCCGTTAGATACCAGAATATTATCCTCAGGTATGCAGAAAGAAGTGATCGTTTCCTTTTCGTTGGTGCTGATCATATCGCCGATCATTACAAACGGTGGTCTCTGCGGTATATAAGAAAATGCTTTTGTTGTCATACGGGGATGCTAAAGTAGAAATTCAAAAGTTAAAACCCAAAACAATCACCCATTTGAGGGTA
Organism: uncultured Bacteroidota bacterium; assembly: GCA_903829015.1. Lineage (GTDB taxonomy): Bacteria > Bacteroidota > Bacteroidia > Chitinophagales > Chitinophagaceae > Nemorincola. The sequence goes on along the minus strand of CAIKOJ010000071.1, from coordinate 1,034 downwards.
AAAAGTGTGTTCTGTTACATTTATTTTTTTATTTTTGGATAATGATGGATCGTTCGGTAAAAGTTATATTGTTTATTTTCCTGTTGGCGGTAGGATTTCATTTGTTGGCACAGCAAAAGTCGAACGGGAAAGCAGCTAACGCAGAGCAAAGTCCTTCTAATTCAAAAAAGGCCTTATTCCCAACGGTTTATCTTGGTCGTTCTGAATTTAAAGGCGGAGCGATATCAAAGGCCGAATTTGACCGGTTGCTGAAACAAGGGCTTACATCTTCTGATTCTCTGGGCAATAAATACAAGGTGGTGGATTTTGACTTTAACTACATAGAGCGGGAGCTGTTTGAAGATTCCATTGGCAATATGAAGGTCATGACCGAAATACTATATGAACATTGCAAAGGAGATACTATAACGCGCAATATATCATCAGGAATTTACGACCGTAGCAAGCCGGGCGATACTGTCTATATTGATCAGGTAAGTGTGGTTCGCTACAAACCTGGTAAAGGTAATAAGCCAATTTTCGATTCAGTAGTTCTTGGAGCCAGAGGTATCAAGTGTATCTTAACAAAATAGCCCCGTACTATAAAATAGTTGGGGCTATCAATATTTGAATCCAAATCAAATTTGACTGTATTTTTTAGTTCAGCAACAGTAAGTTCACGCTGCGCTGCAGGATGTTAAAGGCAATTTCTGCCATCATGTTTTCTTTATCAAGAGTAGGGTTGATCTCAGCGATCTCAAAACAACAGATCTTGTGGTGCTGCATAAAAGATGCAATCAGATCCTCCGCTTCACGCTCCCTTAAACCATTGCTTACTGGTGTGCCCGTGCCTCTTGAAATAGAACTATCAAGGCTGTCTACATCAAAAGAAATATAAATGTCGTCGCAGTTAGACAAGTGCATAAACGTTTGCCTCACTACATTTTCTATCCCTTTTCTTCTGATCTCAGCCACTGGGATAACCTTTATGTTATTCCGTTTAATGATCGCTTCTTCTTCTTTTTCGTAATCGCGCAGCGCTATAAATACTATAT
>CAIKOJ010000070.1 GCA_903829015.1 uncultured Bacteroidota bacterium | reverse complement strand
GGTGCCGGAGGCGGCAATGGTGCCTTTGTGTTTCTCCACGATCTTTTTGCAAACAGCCAGTCCGATACCGGTGCCATCGTATTCTGAGGTGCTGTGCAAGCGCTCGAACATTTGGAAGATCTTGTCGGCATATTCATTGTCGAAGCCAATGCCGTTGTCGCTGAAGGTGATGTTGATGTAGTCCTGATTGGCAGCCAGTTTGTATTTTTCTGCGTCTTTTGGAGAGACATTAGTACACGCGATGTTGATAACCGGCGGGATATCTGTTTTGGAAAATTTAAGGGAGTTATTGAGCAGATTGAAGAATACTTGTCGGAACTGTTTTGACCCTACATAGTGTGCAGGCAAGTGCGCATAAATGACCTGCGCATTTTTTTCTTTGATGCGCATATCAAGATCCTGGATGGCATCTGATATAAGGCTGTGCAGGCTGACTACTTCGTTCTCATTGTTCTGAAAGATACCGCTTACGGAAAGCAGATCTTCTATGATGGTCTGCATACGATGGCTGGAGGTGATCATGCGCTCGAAGTAGTTCCTACTCTTTTCAGAGAGATTATCTTTTTCGTTTTTGACGATCATGTCGCTGAAGGTGATGATCTTCCGCAGGGGTTCTTTCATGTCGTGGCTGGCAACGAATACGAACTCTTCGAGGCTTTCGTTCATGCGCTGGAGTTCCAGGTTTTTCTGGTGCATGGCGTTTTCAATTTCCACCTGTTTAGTAATATCCTGTACGGTACCGAGATGCTTATCGGGGTTTGCTTCGGGGTCCAAATGATTTTGCAGGCGGGCATTGAGGTACTTAACCGAGTTGTCATTCAAGACGATCCTGTAAGTGAATTCTGATACTTCATTCCCTCCGAGTTTCTGCAGCATTCTGGTGCGCATTAGGTTGAGGTCGTCGGGGTGGGTGTATCGGAGTAGCTGATCGTAGGATACTTCCTCGTCGGCAGGTATATCGTATATTCGATAGAGCTCGTCGGACAGTTTCATTTGCCGGGTATGCATATCCATTTCCCAGCTTCCCAGGTTCGACAGCCTTTGTGCTTCGGCGAGGGAACGCTCGTTTTCCTGCAGTAGGGCAATTGATTTTCGTAGCGGTGTAATGTCTCTGAGGCAAAAGAGTGCCCCTTCTATATTGTTATTGCTGATGAGAGGGCTAGCTGAGACAGATACAAAATGCGTTTGCCCCGAAATGACCAATGAGCTTTCGAGGTTTTTTATTGCATCGCCACGGATGACATGGTTACATGCATTGGTGAAACTGACTTCGTAATCATCGGATGCATAGCTAAGTGCAGATGCCAATTGCTTTTGCTGCAGTTCGGAGTTTTCGAGCGCGAGGAAATCGGTACCGTATTTGTTTACATAACTTATGGTGCCGGTATCGGTAATGCTGATCACAGCTACAGGTAGCTCATCGAGTACCAACTCGCTGTCTATAAGTTCGGAGAGGGAGAAAAGCTTGTATTTATAGAGCGCAGTGACTGTGGAAATGGATAGGAAGGTGATGAGGTAGGAAGTAATGGGTACCGCATTTATCTTGAGCACTACTGGTAGCAAGTACTGGAACACTATTAAGCCGGTGGTGGGGATTGCAAGGCCTATGGCGATGATGAGTGACTGGAACCCGAGCGATTTGTCTTCGCGTAATTTGTAGGAGTAGATAAACAATATGGCTGTGGCAATGATCAACTGAATGCCCACCCAGGACAGCATGTATATATCCAGCGGATCCTGGTGGTGATTGTTTACCCAGCCCCAAAACTTGAAAAAAGTAAAGTGATGCGGGAAAATGTGCATATTGTAAATGCTCACAAAACCGAATGCGGGAACGTAGATCAAACCAAGCAATAGGGTAGCCATATTTGACTTCACGGCTTTGCTGTATAGCAGCGAGAAGTGAATAGACAACGGACCTATAAACAGCCAGCCAATGCAGAAGACGCCATCCCAGAAGTCGGCAAGGGCCTCGGTAGCGCAGATGCGTGCGATAGAATCGGAGAACTGCCAGATGCTGCCCGAGAGGGTGAGTAAGCCAAATACATTTACCAGCCTGTTTCGGGGGAAGGAGATAAGGATGTAAATAACCAGTCCTAAACCTGTAAGGCCCGGAATGAAGGCAAAGTAAAATGCATTGATATTACCGGTGGTAAATTCGAAATAATTCATTCAGTATTGTGAAGTACAATAAAGTTAATGAATATTGGCAAGAAGTTAAGCTCTAATGAATTGACCGCCGAATGGGGCAGGTTGATGCGCCCAAGCCGCAGCAGCAAAAATAAAGCTTGACTTTGAATAAATAATAGAAAGGTACAGGGATCGGGTTAGTAATTCCAGCCTTTGATGTTCTTTACATTTATTACGGAAGTATTGTGCAGGTTGAGGAGGTCGTTGAATTCGCGCCATTCTTCATCCTTGTAGCTGTAGTAACCGAGGCAGCTTTTGCCGGATAGCATATGGATACGAATCCATTTGCTGTTGGTATAATTGGGGAATTTTTCCGGGATAACGCTTACCTTCTTGAGTAAATCCATTATAAGTACTTGATTTATGTAATGGTGCGAAGGTAGTCTATATAACCCATAAAAACTATTTTAATTTAATGGGCTAGTTTTTAGACGTAAAAACCTTCCGCGACGGGAAGGTTTTACGTCTGCATTTATGAAGCAACTTATTCTGCAGCTTTTATGATCAAGTCTCCATTTGTTTGGTCAATAGTCATTTTGGAGTTCTTGAAATAATGCGCGTATTTATCAAAAACGTTCATTGGCTGTTTCACGCCATTTATCATCAGCATATCACTATTCCCAACTATAATGAGATGTTTAGAATTGGTGATAAGTCCATCTGCTATCATTTCTTTTTTCATTTTTTCGAAATCATCAATTCCAACATGATTGCCCCCTTCTACGTCAACCGTCTCACCTTTAGTTATGTTGTCGTGCCGGATGATTATTTTGTGTTTCTGGTTAACATTATTGTCGGCAATTTCCTTCTCATCTTTGTACTTATTTTTTTCTGCTTCGCGCAGTACTTTTTCTATTTCGATTAAAATTTCTTTTTTGAGTTTTGGATCATCCAGTTTGTCCAGTTCTTCAATAACTTTTTTCATCTCAACAGTTGCCTCGTCACAAACTACTTTGTGTAAGTCAGAGATATCAATTTCTTCAACCACTTTGTCTTTGCCTACATGTTTTACTATTAACACTTTTTTGTTTTTGCTGCCAGCTGTGTCCCGCACAGACTTTATAGATTCGGCGACAAGTGTGTCATAAACAATAGGTTTGTCTGAGATCCTTTCTGTAACAGTTTCTTTACCGTTATCGTCGATAGTAACTGTTTTGTAGCGGTACACATTTTTTTTAACCGTGTCTTCTTTTGCTTTTTTGTGCGCTTTTTGTGCGACAGATGCGCTGAAGGTGAACATAGCGGCGAGGAAAATGACGCCAAAAAATGCGGCGATGATCATGGTAAGTCGGCTGTAGCCCAGTTTGTTGTTTTTCATGTTCATGATTCTTTTTATTCGGTTTAGCAATTGGTTTTTATTTCCGGAAGCGGCCAGTGCGAGGCTGTTATTATTCGCGCGGTTGGTTTCGAGTATGGTAAGGGCGCTGGCGTATTGCAGTGGGTCGGCAGTGTGTTTTACCACCATGTCGTCGCAGCATAGTTCTCTTTCTTTTCTGATGGTATTTGAAATCAGCCAAACGAATGGGTTGAAAAACAATACAGATTCAACCAGTACCTGGAACTGATTTACGAGGTAGTCGTATCGGCGGATATGGGCCAATTCGTGCAGGAGTATAGTTTCAACCTGCTCTGTAGACAATTGGCTGAAAGTGGCTACAGGTAGCAGTATCGCAGGCTTGAACACACCGATCATTGCCGGCACAGATATACTGGGGGATAGGAATATTTTTACTGTCCGGGGTATTTTGAACTGAGCCTTCGATGTTAAAATGAAATCTTCCCATTTCGAATCCGGAATTGCGAGTCCGTTGTTCCTTAGGGCGGCTGCCTGAATTGAGTTTGATATAACCCTGGCTATCATGATCAGTAATCCCAGGGTATATATCAGTAGGAGGGTATTGTAATTGTGATCGATAAAGCGGAGTATATCTGTGTATAGACTGAGATGAGGTACCGGAGATTGACTGCCAATTGATTGACTGCTGATTACTGTGAGCCTGCCGTTGGAATGATCTGCAGCAACTGGGGCAGGGGTGGGATATCCGGCGATCTGTGTGTATTCGCCGGCCCAAGTGGCAACAAACCAAATGAACAGTATGGAAAAGCCAGCCAGTGAGACCAGATATTTTATGGAGGCGCTTACTGATGGCAATGCTTTCCATGCCACAAAAAGCGTGGCGAAAATAACTGCTCCTTGCCAAAGCGAATTAAGAAGTGCCCAGGCAAGGGCATGGGTAAGTGGCGATATTGCTTCAAATAGTGGGTTCATACACAATTTGTTTATTGATGAAGAATAATGATCAGCGTGATTTTGAGTCGGTTTTGTTTGATTTAGTTATCTCGTCGAGGTATTTCCTGATTTCTTCCAGTTCGGCTTTGTTAGCTTTGTGGTTGCCCAGTGCCTGCATAACCAGTTGAGAAGCTGAGCCATTGAATACATTGTCAATCATGCGTTTTACCAATTGACCTCTGGTTTTCTCCTGCGAGATGTTGGGGGTATAGACATGGCTTTTGCCGGAGTCGTCTCTTTTGAGCAGTTGTTTCTCCATCATTATCTGCATGAGTTTCAGAGTAGTCGTATAGCCGGCATCTTTAGTCTTCACGAGTTCATCATGGATAAACCTAACGGTAGACGGGCCGTTTGCCCAAAGTATATTTAGTATCTCCAGTTCGCTGGCTGTTGGTTTTGTGTTTGCGCTCATTTACGTTTTAAGTTTATCTACGAATGTTTTCGTACACAAACGTACGAATAATTTCGTAAGTCCAAATAATTTTCAGGATTTTTTATTTTCTTAACAAAAGAGAAGATAGGGCGACAGTATTCCCGGCAGGACATTTAATCCAGACAAACCCATATTTTGGCTAAAGCCAATCTAAATTATTACTCTCCCCACGATAAATGTCGTGGCTACTATGTGTTTGGTGCACCTAAAATATCCAGATGATATTAGACCAGTATTTCGTGGTATAATGTTATGCGCTGATACGCAGAGAATGCAGGCAATCAAATGTGTTGCATGTAGGGCGGAACCCAAGCATCAGTTTACTGTGCGGTAAAGAAGTCGACAGTTAGTTTTAATCCGTCTGAGAATTGCTTGGTAGGGCTGTAGCCGAGCAATTGTACTGCTTTTGAAATATCGGCAAGGGAGTTGCGGATATCGCCGGAGCGGGGATCGCGGTAAACAGGTGGCTGATCTTTGCCCAATAAATTACAAATAGAATTGTAGAGGTAGTTGACTGAGAAGTTTGCACCTACTGCAATATTATACACCTCACCGAAAGCGGCTTCATTTGTAGTGAGCATGCCTCTGATGTTGGCCTGTACTGCGTTTTCCACGAACGTAAAATCGCGGGTTTGCTCGCCGTCGCCATTTATGTATACAGGTGTGCCGCTCATAATGCCCGCAATGAAAAGAGGTATGACCGCGGCATAAGGACCTTCAGGGTCCTGGCGGGGACCAAATACATTGAAGTAACGAAGGCCAATTACATGGAGGCCGAATAGTTCCTTAAAAACGGAGGCGTATAATTCGTTGGTCTTTTTTGTGACGGCATAGGGTGAAAGCAGATTGCCGGTCTTATGTTCTACTTTAGGAAGGCCAGGTTCATCGCCATAAACTGATGAGGACGATGCGTAAACAAAGGACTTTACATTGGCATCTTTAGCAGCGGTGATCATTGTTACAAAGCCACTCACATTTACATCGTTGGAAGTGACAGGGTCTTTAACGGACCTGGGCACAGAACCAAGAGCTGCCTGATGAGACACATGGTCGATGCCGGCACATGCTTTGGCACAAGCATCTGCATCCAGGATATCTCCGAGTTGAAATTCATAAGCAGGGTGGTTTCTGAACAGATCTACGTTCTTTATTGATCCCGTGGAAAGGTTGTCAAGCACGCGTACCTTGCCCGCACTATTTGCAAGCAAATAGGCTACGATGTGCGATCCAATAAATCCTGCACCGCCGGTAACAAGAAAGCTTCTGTTTGAAATATCAACTGAATGAAACAGTGCCATGGAAAGTGTGTTGAAAAAGAACAGAAAGAAAAAAGACCGTACTGGTTAAGCACGGTCTTTTTTAGTTATGCCTGAATCAGGCTTTTTTTTCAGCTGCTGCTGTTGTTTTCTTTACGAGGCGTGCCGGCCTTGATTTGCCGAAGCTACCTAAAGTGATCTTTCCTTTTTTAGTGCGTTTATCTCCTCTGCCCATAATATTAATTTGTTTAGACTGCAAAAATAAAAAAAAGCAAGGAACTTTCCGCACCTTGCTTTTAATAGTTTTAAGCGAGAAATTATTTTTTACCAGAAATCTTGGTAGCAAACTCCTTGCCAGCCTTAAATTTAGGTACTTTGCGAGCTTTGATCTTAATCACAGCACCAGTCTGAGGATTACG
>CAIKOJ010000069.1 GCA_903829015.1 uncultured Bacteroidota bacterium | reverse complement strand
TAGCGATCATCATGCTCTGTGGATAAACCCGAACTATACAAATCAGATGTATCTGGCAACTGATGGCGGTATCTACTACAGCCTCGACAGAGGGGCTACGTGGATGTTTGTCTACAATTTACCGGTTGGACAGTTTTATCACGTCGCCTGCGATAATAGTACACCCTACCGCATGTACGGCGGCCTGCAGGATAACGGCAGCTGGATGGCGCCATCTGCAGCACCTGGTGGAGTAAACAACTCAAGCTGGCAGGACATGTATGGCGGCGACGGCTTCTGGGTACAGCCAGACCCCACTGATAGTAATATTGCCTATGCCGAATCACAGGGCGGCAACATGGGCCGCATAGACCTCCGTACTTTCAAATCAGTAGACATTACTCCGCAGGCTGGTAAGGACGACGAGAAACTTCGCTGGAACTGGAACACACCAATCGTAACTGGTCAGGCAAACGGCCGCAACCTATACACGGCCGCGCAATATCTTTTTAAATCAAAAAATCAGGGTCGCATTTGGCAAAGAATTTCCCCCGACCTTACAACCAATGACAAAAAGAAACAGCAGCAGGAAGAATCAGGTGGTTTGAGCGAAGACAATACTTCTGCAGAAAACCATTGCACCATATTCACAATCGCAGAATCACCACTCGATGAAAATCTGATCTGGGTAGGCACCGATGATGGCAACCTGCAGGTAGTAACAGATGGTGGCAAATCGTGGATCAATGTGTCAAAAAACTATGAAGCAGCAGGCATCCCTGCGCAGACCTGGGTGAGCAGCATAGAGCCGTCGAGGTTTGATAAAAATACCGTGTATGTAACTTTTGAAAACCACATGTATGGCGACATGAACACCTACCTCGCAAAATCTACCGACCTGGGCAAGACCTGGACAAGGATCAAAAGCGACGAGTTTACAGGGTTTGCTCATAAAATCAAGGAAGACCTCGTCAACAAAGATCTGTTGTTCCTCGGTACTGAGCGAGGTATGTTTGCAACCAACGACGGCGGTGCAACATGGTTTCGCATGAAGAACCATATTCCCGATTATGCAATGGTGCGCGACATACAAATTCAGCCAAAAACCAACGACCTCGTTATTGCCACACACGGCCGCGGCATTATGGTGGTAAATGACATTACACCGATCAGAAGACTCACTAAAGAAGTTGTTGATCAGGATGTTGTACTTTTTGACAGCAAACCAATGGAAATTACTACCGGCAAATTCGGCGGTGGTGGTTCACCGGTAAGCGGCGGATGGTATGGTGGCAACCCCGACAATATTGCGCCAATCGAATACTACTTTAAAGACCGTGCTACTAAGGACGTAAAGCTGGAAATATATGACGCTGAAGGCAAATTGGTACAATCAGTTCCCGGCACCAAGCGTAAGGGTGTAAACAAAGTGTATTGGAACCTTAGGTGGACACCTCCGAAAACTGCAACCGGCGGCACGAAAATGGACTTTGGCGGATTCATTGCACCTATGGTGTTACCAGGTAACTATACTGTAAAACTAAAAGTAGGTGACAAAGAATACACTAAATTACTTAGCCTGGTGCACGACAACAGCAACAAGCTGTTTACAGTAGACGACAGGAAAGAACAGTACGATGTGGCAATGAGACTTTATCATATGCATGAGCAACTATACGCTCTGGTAAATAAGATCAATGCTGAGCAAAAAACCATAAAGGACAACATGGACTCCCTCACCAGACCACAGAATAAGAAACTATTGAAGGAGTACAACACAAAACTGGAGGAACTCAGAAGTACACTGCTGGCTACCAAACACAAATCTATTTTCGCAGATGAGAAAAAGCTGAGAGAGTATATCACTGAAGTTTACGGCTCAGTATGCGGTCAGGAAAGCAGACCTACAAACCTCCAGACGGAACGTGTAGCCGTGCTGATGGAAGACCTGAAAAAAGGTGAACAAGCTTATGAAAAATTGTATACCGAATACAATACAAAAACTTCGACAGCAATAAAAGAAGACAAGGCTAAATCAAAGGCTCCCACACCTCGTAGTGGCAACTAATACAAATTCTATTTGCATTCTTAAGGAGTTCTTATTAATAACAGTTGATCTTTGTGCCTATTGAGTAATTTCAATAGGCACAATTATTTTATCTTTGTTACAACGATGAATAACATTTCTATTCTAATAGCTGAAGACGACGCCGACGACAGGTTTCTGTTGCAATCCGCATTCGAAGAAAACGGCTTCAATGACTCATTACATTTCGTTGAAAACGGTGTAGAATTGCTGGAGTATCTCAGCAATTTGCTTGCCGATAGCGAACAACCCACCCTACC
>CAIKOJ010000068.1 GCA_903829015.1 uncultured Bacteroidota bacterium | reverse complement strand
CAAATGCTCAAACTCCTATACCACCTTTACTGATATCTTTTTCGCCTTTACTTTTGTACCAGCTTTAGGCTTTGGCTTAACTGCTGGTACTACTTTAGCCTTAGGAACTTCCTGGCAAGTAAATGCGACTACAATATGATTGGCTGTATAGCTGATAGCCGGTTCGTTGTTCACGATTTTGTAACCCTCCGGAATACTTTTCCTGATCTTATCCAATCCAATTGAATTGATCCCTTCCTTAGTCTTTAATTTCTTTATAAATATTATCATTGCATTAAATTTAATGTCAAAAATACGACCTGCGACTCACTTTCAATGTTAAGTTTTAAAGCATACAACGCCCTATCTAATCCAAATTGTCTTTTCGTTCGTTTATTGGGTTTAAAATACCAAATTGTTATTAAGATGTTAGTAACTAGTAATTTACAATTTGAATTATTATATTTGTTTCCATATTAGCGGTAATTCGTTACCGTCAACCCGTTTTATTAAAAATTTATGCAGAAAATCATAGCATCGTATAACTATCCGGGGAATGTTATTCCTCCGGATTGTATTCGTGTTTTTTCGCAGGGTGTCAACCTACTTGAAAAGGAGTTTGGGGCAAAAATAGAATGTGAAATAAAGTTCGTTCCTCAGGAAAAAAAATCCGAGTTAAGGTTGAATAATTCTCTGGATCAGCCTTGGTTCAAGAACCTTTCAACCAAAGATATCATCACCTACAAATTAAACACCCACTTCAGAATTTGCCTGGAACAGTTTGCTCAAAGCATAGAAGCAAATTGATTTAAATCGCCGTCTATATTATTGTAACAGGCGAAATAGAATGCAAATACACTGCCTGCTATTAATTCCGCTAGCTATACCTGAAGGCAATTAAACAAAGCATAACTAATTTACTTGCATGCCAGATTTTATTTTGATTCTATAGCTGCCATTTGCTGGTTTGCAATATTCTTATATTTTTACAGAATGAAACAATCTGTGTTAATCTTCGGTCTGCTTGCTTTTTTCATTTTGTTCTCAATGAGCGGCTGTAGCCACGAAAGAACCTATTTTCATAATAAGAATGGAAAAGTAAGGTCGGTAAGAGCGCACAAAACACCACCTTGGTTCTATTATACCGAAAGAGGCTACAACAAGAAAGCCAGGAACGTAATCCGTCGCTGGGACAGGAATTTCAGATAATCGGAAACTTATACTTCCTTTTATATTCTGTGTATAAGAGATTTGTTAATGCTAATGATGTTGCATTGTATGCCACAGGTTTTTCAATAGGGTAAACAAGGCCGGAAGAGAAAGGCCCGTTAGAAAATTAAACGCACCTAGTACACAACCCACAACTGCGAGTACCCTGAACAAACTTATCCTGGTTAGTTTCCGGCTGTGCAATTGCACTTCCTCATGCAGATGCTGAAAAGAATATTTTTCGATCATTTGCTGCTGTTCTATTGCTCTTACAAGTCGGTTGTATTCAGTTTCTGCTTTATCGGGTACAACATTCCAGGCAACTGGATGGGCATCTGGAACCACCTGAATCACTTCCCATTTCTTGAATTTTTCGATACAACTTTTAAACAACACCCTCCGGTCTTGTTTATTCAGAACAGGTACAATCCCCTTTTCCTGAACATCAGTATAAGAAAGAGTTTTGTGCTCTATAAACGCCCGCAGTAAAGCAAGCTCATCTAAATAGAATTCATCCATTTATTGTTGATCAGGTACAACAAAAATAACAATTTAAAGCGAAGGATTGTTTGCTGTACATGTTATTTATGTTGCATAATTCTGTCTAAACCGATATTAAAATATGACAACGTACCTCTGAGCCGAACTGTAGTTCCATGTAATTTTAGTGAAGCAGGAGCTATACACAGATGAAAACCCGTACTGATGAATGAATGGCACCCGATACACTGCTAAAAACAACCAGACAATGAAATGTAATTTTATTGCATAAAGCTGCGATAAACGGTAAATTAATGAAAGCACAAAAAACCAAAGCGTCACTTATAATTTTATGAACTCAAGCCCTCCCTATTTAAACCTTTGAAAATGAAAAATTGATTCTTATATTTACAAAAAACTAGTAAATGAGAAAGATTTTTGCATTGTTACTATTAGCCGGTACCGTTTATTTATCATCATGCGGAAACGGTGGAAATGATAAGTTACCTATTGTTCCGGCGGCTGACTCAACGTCGAATGGAGACTCTCTTCAATTTACATTTACTAACGACAAATTTGTAAACGAGAGCTTTCTCATCGTTGATTATACTTTACATAACGTTCCCGTTTACCAGATTTTCGCCTCCAATATCTATAGCTATTCCGACAGTATGTGGCATCTGAAACTACAACTCATCGATCAGAAATCACAACAAATGTCGCTGTATATAACGTTAACCGGAGCGTCTCAGACTGGCAGTTTCTATGTAACAGACAATACTTCCAGTTTTGTAAATTACGTACATGGCGATAATGCAACGTACCTGATCGCACCCGGAAGCAGTGCCTACTTAACACAGGGAGCATACCCAATCAGAGGCACGATGAATTTAAGTTTGTATCGAAACCACAAAACGAATCCTGCAACAGGTACTTTCAAGGTATTTAACTAGGCTACTATTCTTGCAGCTATACATTATTGCATGGTTTGTATCAATTTGACTTCAGCCTACAGCGTTATGTAAAAGACTTTTACCTTTCAAAAAATACACAATCCATATAGAACGTAGTTTTGGTAAACCCGAAATTATCTATTAAATTGGCAACGTATATTGAATTTGCATGGAAGAATTCCTATCCAATCAGGGTTTATCAAAATACAATAAGTATATTTTGAACAAAATTGTTGGCCGTTTTGATGCCAGCAATGATTTCAATATTTACGAGTTGATCAGTGAATCCGTCTCCTATAAATGCATACTACCCAGTCAGAACGAGCTGATCATGGATACTTATTATTGCATAAAAGAGTACCTGCTCATTAATGGGTTTATCACTGAAAATAAAGAGATGATTTCCTACAAAGCTACCGGCAAAGGCATGCAATTAAAACTTGCAGGAAGCATTGAAAAATATGAAGAAAATGAAATAAGCAGAAACAAAAAATCCATTTTACAGACATTATTTTCCTTAAGCACCTACAGACCAAAAAATACTGCCTTACCTAAAGGCATGGCCGAATATTTATGAGTAGAAAAAGAATAATCAAGAGATTTAAAGACGAAATAATACCGATTGCAATAATTATAATAGTACTAACGGTTGTTGTTTATATAGTGATTCGATTATAACGCCCGTCCCAGGATTTGTTATTTCCGCCTTTCCGGTCAGCAGTAAATTATCCACGCGTTTCCGTTAATTCCGTCATGCCTTTCGCGAAAGATAGGTTTTGTGATACCTAAAACAATAAAGACACTATTGTAAGAACACCAAAAACAATACTAGCAATCCCGTTGGTATTTGCAAAGGCCATATTTATTTTCGAAAGGTCGCCGGGCTTCACCAGCAGATGCTGGTATACAAGCATCACAAAATAAAATACAGCACCTACCCAAAACACCCAGTTGAACTGACCAAACAAACCAGCCGAAATTATAAATACTGCTGTGCAAATATGCAGCAATACTGAAACAGTAAGTGCTTTCCTGATTCCCAGGGCAGCGGGGATAGAGTGGAGTTTATTCTGTACATCAAATCCTTCATCCTGCAGCGCATATATGATGTCAAAACCGGCAACCCAGGTTAGTACAGAGCAGGCAAACAAAACCGGCAACCAAGTTAGATACCCAGCAACCGATAAAAATGAGCCTACAGGTGCCAGGGCCAAACCAATGCCCAGTACAATGTGGCATAACGCCGTAATGCGTTTTGTATAACTGTAAAACAGTATCACAAACAAGGCAATAAACGACAAATAAAAGCAAGGCAGATTAATGGTAAAGGTTGTGATCACAAATAGCACAGAATTGACAACGGTAAACAACAACGCATGCTGTGGTTTGATCACGCCAGCAGGAATCTCTCTGTTTGCAGTACGTGGGTTCAAAGCATCATACCGGCGGTCTAAATACCTGTTGAAAGCCATTGCTGCACTACGTGCAAAGATCATGCACAATAGCATTTTAATAAACAGCGGCAACAAAAACGGCAACTCAATGTTATGTTGCTTCAGTTCGGTAACCCCAAGTACGAACCCGATAATGGCAAATGGCATAGCAAATACGGTATGACTGAACCGTATAAGCGATAAATAATTCAAAAACCCTTTGAACGGAGAATTGCGGGTATTATCCATTTTATTTTATGTCGGCATCAATCTTGATCGTGACTGATTCAGGAATTGCGTTTGAGTGAATTACAACCTCCTTTTCCTGAAACCCGTATTTACCTGTAGAGTTGAATTCTACTGTCACATCGCCCTCCTGTCCGGGAGCTATGGTCTCCTGTGGAAAACCCGGAACTGTACATCCGCAGGAAACATCTGTTTTAGCTATCATCAACGGATGGTCGCCTGTGTTTTTAAACTTAAATGAATGTTTCACCACACTACCCTGCGAAATCGATCCAAAACTGTGCTTTGTTTCGTAAAACTGCATTGTCGTTTTGGGCATATCTTTTACGATCTGATCTCTGGTTCTGGTTTGTTCAGGGTATATTTCGCCACGATAATAGCGGTTGTTGGCACGGTCATATAATTCAGCCTCACCACGGCGGTGATCCCGCCACCAGGCAAGCGAGTGATCACTCACTCCCAATAATTCTATGACCGCAATTACTAATATGGATAGAACCAGTACGGTAAGTAAAATAATCTTATATTTACTTTGATTCATTAATATGGGGATTTTTACAAAAATACTATATTAATTCAAATGTAAGTATCATCGGAAACCTGAAATTTAAAGTCTACGACTTTTCTTCCCATATTGCCGCAAGATGTACCAGCATTTCCACAGATTTTTCCATATCCTGAACACTTACGTATTCCTGCTTTGAGTGAATACCCATCTCTCCGGTAAACAAGTTAGGACACGGCAAACCCATAAACGATAAACGGGAACCATCGGTGCCACCACGCACACTCATTCTGTTCACCGTCATGCCAGATCGCTCATAGGCAGCCTCGGCGTAGTCCATCACATTTGGGTACTGATCCAATACCTCCTTCATATTGCGATATTGCTCTTTTACTTCAAACGCAAAAGACGACCCTGGAAATTTACTTACCGTTGCAGCAGCAATTTCTTTAAGCCGCTGCTCATGTACAGCAAGTTGCGCAGTATTGAAATCACGAACAATAAACTGAACAGTGGCTTTTTCCAAACCACCTTCTATTGCGGTAGGATGAACAAATCCCTGCATACCTTCTGTGGTTTCAGGGCACCACTCATTCTTAGGCAGCGCATCTACAAATGCAGATGCTACTTTAATAGCATGAACCATTTTGCCCTTTGCGTATCCGGGGTGGGCGCTCACTCCGGTAAAGGTTACAATCGCAGCATCAGCCGAAAAGGTTTCACCTTCCAAATGTCCGCGCTCGCCTCCATCCAAAGTGTAACCAAACTGTGCACCTAATTTCTTCATATCTACTGCTGCAACACCCCGCCCTATTTCTTCGTCGGGGGTAAACAATATACGAATAGCTCCATGCTTTATGCCTGGGTTATGGATGAGGTAATTTGCCAGGTCCATGATGATAGCCACACCGGCTTTATCGTCTGCACCCAGCAATGTTTTGCCTGAAGCTGTAATAATATCATCGCCTATTCTCTCTAGCAGGTAAGGATGCTCTTTCGTGGTAATAACCACCGTATTGTCGTCAGGCAGCACAATATCCGTACCGTCATATTTCTGATGCAGTATCGGTTTCACGTCTTTTCCGCTGCAGTCGGGAGCGGTATCAACATGCGAGCAATAGCACAACACCGGTACATTTTTATCAGTTGTGGCGGGTATTGTAGCATACACATAACCGGCATCATCGAGCGCAGCATCGGTAATACCAATTGCCAGCAAATCCTCAACTAATACCTTGCTGAGGTTCTTTTGCTTTTCGGTAGAGGGCTGGGCCGGAGAAGTGGGGTCGCTTTGGGTATCAATCTGCACATAGCGCATAAACCGCTCGGCAACTGTATGTTGGTATTTATCTATTGACATAAGTAGTGTTAAGCAACAAAAATAGCGATTAGAGGCAGTAAAGTCAAAAATGAGGGCAAAAGAAAAATGTTTCCGGAGAAGTGCAATATGCCCTAATATTGCTGATAAAACAAGGTTGTTCCCGATAAATTGAGCACATGCTGACGGAAATTCTAAAAAAAGCAGACCTCTATGCCGATGGCCTCAATAAGGTGGCAGAAAGAAGGTCGCACTGGATAGTAAAACACAAAGAACTTAAGGCGCACCTTAAAGAGATAGCCGCCTACCTTAACGCCAACAGCAAATACAAACAAGGTTTTTTCGTTGATACGCTTCAGGCATTTAATGAAGAAATGAACGGCGTATGCAAAGACATGCCCTCCATCACCTTTAGGTCGGGCGACATGCCTATGCTGGTGACTTTTAAGAACAGTGTTGGCGAAAGAAAAGAATATATAGAGGAAGGTTTCCGTATCACATTCAACCCTACAATAACAGGCGAGATAGCCATCATGTTCTTGCCACACCGGTCAAATCTGGATAAAGACCCGCCGGAGTACACAGGTGTTGCTTTGATCAAAGACCCGGCAGAATTAACGATGGACATGGCCAGTGAGATCATTAGCAAGAGTATGGAAGCGGCTTATTTATCCAGCTTCACCGGCTTGTCTGATTTGCCTGAAGATACTGAACCAGATGCGTTACCGGTACTCAGGCACCACGAACCCATAGGATTTAAAAGATATGAGACTACTGAAAAGATCAAATAGCATTTTGTGGCTGGTTGCGGTATGTTGCCTCATGGCGGCCTGCAATAACGATACCACACCCAAAAAACCGGTCATTAATGAGCCAGCAGCACCTGTTGCAGAGATGAGCGCGCCTGCTGTAATTACTTACGATATCATCAGAGAGTACCCACACGATGTAAATGCCTTCACTGAAGGCCTGGAACTGCACGATGGTGTGTTGTATGAAAGCACCGGCCAGTACGGACAATCAGACGTGCGCAAGGTGGAGCTGAATACAGGTAAAGTGATCCTTTCAAAAAAAATGGAACACGGCTATTTTGGCGAAGGGCTTACTGTACTCAACGGTAAAATATACCAGCTCACCTACCGCGAGGGCAAGGGCTTTGTATACGACGCAGCTACCCTCAAAGTGGAGAAGACATTTGCCATTGCCTCGGCTGAGGGATGGGGCATTACCAACAACGGTACCAGCCTGATTTACGACGATGGTGGCTCTGTATTCCACTTCATTGACCCTGTTACATTCAAAGAACACAAACAGCTAAAGGTTACGGATGAGCACGGACCTGTTAATGAATTGAACGAGCCTGAATTGATACACGGATTTATTTACGCCAACCAGTGGAAGACCGACCTGATACTGAAAATAGACACAGCCACCGGAAAAGTTGTTGGCCGTACTGATCTGAGCAATCTGAGAGAGCGGGCAGGTATTGCCCCCATATCAGGCAATGGTCGAGGACCGGATGTACTCAACGGAATAGCCTACGATGCAGCAAACAATAAGATCTATATAACCGGCAAGAACTGGCCGAAACTATTTGAGATACGGTTGGACAATTAAAGAGCAAATAGCATTTCATACATTACAACGCCTGGTAATTCCCCATCTCAAACCGGGGAGTGCAGATGCACAAAAACACCAGATCTTCATTGCCTGTGTTTCTGATGCATTGCTTTGCATTTTGCGGAATAAACACCAGATCACCCGGCTCAGCTGTTCCTACTATTGCACCATTAATTTCCATTTCGCCGCTTCCTGATAGTATGTAGTAAACCTCATCGGTATCACGCACTGCATGTGCTTCGGTTGATGCACCAACCTCTACCCTCGCCTTCGATATTGAAAATTTTGGCGTTTCGGCTGAATTGATGAGTTCTGTGATGAAGCAGTTTTCTTCTATGTAAAACTCACTCTTGCTGGCTGCCTTTATGATTCCTTTCATACTAACTGGTTATTAATCGAAGCTACATCCGCTTTCTCCGCCAAAATTGGTAAAAATCAGGCAATCAAAAAGAAATAATATTGGCGATGCACTACGGTGTAGGAGCATTGAATGAACCGGTGACAACACTAGAGTCGCTGCCGGTATACGAAAACGTACCCGCCACATCGGGCGTCACAGATGTGAGCGTAATAGTACCGTGCGCTGACATGATCAGCGTATCGGCAAGCGCAGAATAAAACATAATAGCTGAGTTGCTGGTGCCACCAAGTGTTATTGCCCCTGTAATACCTGCATAAGGGTTAATTGAAATTATTAACCTTCTTTGTGAACCTGTAACCTCACCCTGTATCGATATTTTTGCACCCACCGCCCCATCTGTAGTAACGTCAATGCCTGAGGCATTAAAAGCACCAATACCGGTTGATGTGGCCGTAATAAAATGAGCAGAGGTCGTTCGTGCTCCGGATGTATGGCACGACGTATAGCATGCCATCATTGCCATGGCAATCAATGCTAATTTCAATCTTTTCATGTTGTTCATACGGCTCTGGTTTTCCTTAAAGACAGTATATTGCCGGTATTGGTTGGGCTATACCTCTTATACAAAAAAAACTCCCGAAAATCCGGGAGTTTTCAACAAAATATTTCTAACCTCTTACCCCTGTACTTTTACATTGAACGCAAAAGTTACAGTGCAGTCTAGCGGAATCGTTGTAGGCCTGCGTAGCTTGCAGTTGAAAATGTAGTAGAAGTTAGTGCCTATGTAGCTCTTGAACTCCATGGTGGTATCAACCGGCAGCGACAGCGAATTAGAGTAACTATCGGGATTGTTGTTAATGCTTACCTTGTACGGAGTATTGTTGGCATCAGAATAGAACGAAGCGGAGCAAGATTCGAAATTCTGGAAATTATTGAAAGTGTTCGCATTATTCAGCGTAAACACTACAGACGCCAGTTTTACACTCGATATGTTGGATGAGCCAAGTTGACCGCCTGTTTGTGCTTTAATAAACGAATCCACGTTGTAATAGTTGGTTGCAGGCCCTACAGTCACTACCCCATTTACCCCGGTAGTTACAGGTATTGTTACGTTCACAGACTCGGTCTGCATACCCAAATTGAAGTTCAGTAATTTGCCAAGCTTGTTACATGATTGCAGTGTGGCAATGCCAAAAACAGCGATTGCAATAATAGCGATAGTGCTTACATTAGTCTTTTTCATACAAGTTAATTTTATGTGAATTTAGATAAACAATTTAATATTTAGAAATCTATTTTAGCGTTTTAACGTTATGGTATTGATTACTAGCGCCTTTACCCTTCCTCCTCTGAATATAATTCACTACCTTAGCACCAAATAAAATAATTGTGCCAACAATAGCCCAAAAGCAGTATGTGAAGTTCTCCCCGATGGGAAAAGACAGTTTTTACGAGGCTGTAAGAAACCGGGTTAATGAGTACTTCAAGTCAAATAACATTTCCCCATATTCAAATAACACAATGAAAGTTAAGACGGTTGTCATGGTTTCATTGTATTTCATACCGTATTTCGTGATAGTGTCGGGGCTTGCTTCTGTAAGTCTTTGGCTGTTCTATCCGCTATGGCTTATTATGGGTCTGGGTATCGTTGGTATTGGTGCATCGGTTATGCACGACTCCAATCATGGCTCGTATACCGAGAGTAAAGCAGTTAATAATTTCCTGGGTAGTCTGCTCAATATTTTAGGTGGATATGCGCTCAATTGGAAAATACAGCACAACATTCTGCACCATACTTACACCAACATTGCGGGTCTGGACGAGGACATTGATGCTGGTGCCATTATCCGTATGTCGCCAGATAAGCCATTGAAACCATACCACCGTTACCAGCATATTTACGCTTGGGGTCTGTATTGCCTTATGAACCTGTTCTGGATCACTGCGAAGGATTTCAAACTCCTTTTTAGATACGACAAGAACAACCTGTTGATCAAGCAGAATACAACGCTTAGGAAAGCAGTTATTGAGCTTGCATTGCTCAAGGTATTGTATGTCACCTATATTTTCGTACTGCCTATCATGTTTTCGGGTGTGGCATGGTACCATATTGTTACCGGTTTTGTGCTGATGCACATTATAGCAGGGTTTTCGCTGGCGTGCATTTTCCAGCCGGCGCATGTGGTCGAAACATCAGATTTTTCGAGCCCTTCTGACGACCGCAAGATGGAGAACTACTGGGCGCTTCACCAGATACTGAATACTGCAGATTTTGCGCCCGATAATAAGGTAGTTTGTTGGTTTATTGGCGGACTAAATTTTCAGATAGAGCACCATCTGTTTCCGCAGGTATGCCATGTACACTACCCTACTATCGCCAAGATCGTAGCCAAGGTAGCCAAGGAGTATGATGTGCCTTATATTGTGATGCCCACCTTTGCTAGTGCCATTGCAGCACATGGCAAAATGCTGAAAATGCTGGGCCGCAACGAAAAGCTGAATTTCCAGTCGTAATTACCAACTGTTATTCATAAAGTGTCGCAAGGCTTAAACCCTCAGGGTTTAAGCCTTGCCCGTTATTCGCCCTTGTATTGGGCAATATCTTCCCCACCAGGTACTTGGTAAAGTAGTATGAATACTACACGCATACACTCATTCTTTATCCCTTCTTGCTCAATGTCCAGAAGACTGAGAACTCCCACCTCCCGACTATCTGCTATCTACTATAAACTATCTACTATAAACTATCTACTATAAACCCACCAAAAACAAAAAAGACGTGCAGTGCACGTCTTGGAATGATATAAAGTGTTGCGGAAATTAGTTATGAATAACCTTAACATTCACGGCATTGAGGCCTTTTTTACCATTTTGTACTTCGAAAGACACCTTGTCATTCTCACGGATCTGATCTTTCAGACCTGTTACGTGAACGAAAATGTCCTGGCCACCGTTTGCTGGCGTAATGAAACCAAATCCTTTAGTTTCATTGAAAAATTTTACTGTACCTTCTTGCATTGTTTAAAGAATAAAAAATTAATGAATAAGCAAACTTACATTTTTTTAATTAAAAAACAAATATTTGCATCATTAACAAAAAAGATTTTTTTTGCTATATTTCTTGACTGCATCAGCCCATTTTCCCGCAGCGGTT
>CAIKOJ010000067.1 GCA_903829015.1 uncultured Bacteroidota bacterium | reverse complement strand
TATTAAAGCCAAATATCCTGATGCAGTATTGCTGTTTAGAGTCGGCGATTTCTATGAGACCTTTGCCGAAGATGCCCACATTGCATCAAGGGTACTTGGTATAACGCTCACCAAGCGGTCAAACGGTGCTGCATCATCAGTAGACCTTGCGGGTTTTCCCCATCATGCACTCGATACTTATCTACACAAGCTGGTTAAAGCCGGTTACCGCGTTGCGATCTGCGATCAGCTGGAAGACCCTAAGCTAACTAAGGGTATTGTAAAACGCGGCGTAACCGAATTAGTTACACCCGGTGTTGCTACCAGCGATAAACTGCTGGAAAACCGGACGAACAATTTCCTGGCTGCACTACAGCTTGGAGATCATAATTGCGGCATCGCATTTCTCGACATAACCACCGGTGAGTTTTATGCTGCCGAAGGCAATATCGAATACATGGATAAGCTGCTGCAGAGCTTTCAGCCGTCTGAAATACTGCTGTCCAAATCTCAGGTGAAACAATTCAGGGAGCAGTTTGATACTAAGATCTATACCTTCCAGCTAGATGAATGGATATTCCGCGACCAGTATTGCTACGACCTGCTGCTGGGTCATTTCCAGACTCAGTCGTTAAAGGGTTTTGGGATAGATGACCTCAAATCTGCTACTATAGCCTGCGGCGTAGTATTGCACTACCTTAAAGATACCGAACATGCCAATCTACAGCACATCAATACACTGCAGCGTATAGTTGCCACAGATTTTATGTGGATGGACAGATTCACCATCCGCAATCTGGAACTGGTACACAGCACCTATGAGCAGGGCACGAACCTGCTACAGGCAATAGACCACACACATACCCCTATGGGTGCCCGTCTGATGAAACGCTGGATGATATTTCCTTTGTTCGATATCACGCGCATAGAACAGCGGCTTAACCTGGTCAACCATTTTATTCTGGAGCAGGACCTCAACAATTCTCTTACACACTTGGTAAAACAGATCGGTGATGTAGAAAGGCTCGTAGGCAAGATACCGTTGAAGAAGATCAACCCAAGGGAAGTGATGCAGTTGGCAAAGAGCCTCAGATTCATGGAAGAAATGCGCACGCTATGTATGTCTTCTTCCGATGCATCGCTGCAGCTACTGGCTGGTCCGCTATTACCCATGACCGAACTGCAGCAAAGTATCAGGAACACAATAATTGATGATGCTCCGGCTATGGCCAGCAAGGGAGGTATGATCAAAGAAGGTATTTCAGAAGAGTTGGATCAGCTGCGCAAAATATCGAGGCATGGCAAAGAATACCTGCTGCAGATACAGCAAAACGAAGCGCAGAAAACCGGCATCTCATCTTTAAAGATCTCTTACAACAACGTATTCGGTTATTATTTGGAGGTAACCCACACACATAAAGACAAAGTACCTGCAGAGTGGATACGTAAACAAACACTAGCCAACGCGGAACGCTATATAACACCTGAGCTGAAAGAATATGAGGAGAAAATTTTAGGTGCTGAGGATAAGATATTGGTTATTGAAATGGAATTGTACCAGCAGTTGCTGGTGAGCATTGAACCTTATATCTCCCCTATCCAAAACAACGCACATATCACTGCCCAACTCGATTGCCTGCTGTGCTTTGCTTACAATGCGCACAAGTACAATTACCATCGCCCGTCGTTGGTTAATGAACCTATTCTTGATATTAAAGCAGGCAGGCACCCGGTTATAGAACAGCAATTGCCGCCAGGCGATAGTTACATAGCCAACGATATCAATCTGGATAAAACAGAGCAGCAGGTGATCATTCTCACCGGTCCTAACATGAGCGGTAAGTCGGCACTATTGCGTCAGACAGCCATTATAACGTTGATGGCGCATATGGGCAGTTTCGTTCCTGCCGATGCAGCTACGATTGGGCTTACCGATAAGATTTTCACACGCGTAGGGGCATCAGATAACCTTAGCGGTGGCGAGAGTACCTTCATGGTGGAAATGAATGAGACTGCCAGCATCATTAACAACATCAGTGAGCGGAGCCTGGTTCTGCTCGATGAGATAGGCAGAGGCACCAGCACTTACGATGGTATATCGCTGGCATGGTCGATAGTAGAGCATCTGCACAACAGCCCTGCAAAACCTAAGACACTTTTTGCTACTCACTATCACGAACTGAATGAACTTGAAAACCAGTTGCCACGAGTAAAGAACTACCACATAACGCATAAGGAAACCGGCAACAAGGTTATATTCCTCAGAAAACTGGCACCCGGCGGCAGCAGGCACAGCTTTGGTATTCAGGTGGCGCGTATGGCAGGTATGCCCCCAAAACTACTCGACAGAGCGAATGAAATACTTTCACAGCTGGAGGAAAAACATGCCAGCACCGGCGACACCATGCAAAAGGTAAAGAACATCAAACCTTTGCCTAACTACCAACTCAATATTTTTGATGGTGTCACAGATGATATCCGCAAGATCCAGCAATTACTCGATGCTACCGATATCAATACGCTCACTCCCGTAGAAGCACTAATGAAGCTCAACGAGATGAAGGAGATCGTAAAGCAATACAGAAAATAACTCCACCAACAACAGCCGGAATCCAATTTTCAATTCCAGGGAAGCATTAACTATCGTGCTCTTTTTTCTCTATGCGTGTAACTCTTGGCATCACTATCTACTCCAACTATCAATTGCCTTGAAATATATGTTACTGTTGCGTAAAACACCGAGGGGCTGCCAGTTAAGGCAACCCCTCGGTTCTTATTGATAAAATTCTCAATTGCTATCTTATCAGCGTTACATTTCCTTTATAGACCACGTTATCTTGTCCTGGCTTAGCAACCCTTATCAGGTAATTGTAAACACCCAGGTCCTGTGGAACACCATGGAAAGTACCATCCCAACCAATTTCTTTATTGTTGGTATAGAACATTTCCTGTCCCCACCTGTTGAACACCCTGAATTCAACCATATACTGGAACTTAATACCTACTGGCTTAAATACGTCGTTATTACCGTCGCCGTTAGGAGTAAACCCTGAAGGAACATCCTGATTCATTGTAGTGTCTACATGTATCACTATGTCCGCAGAATCAAGACAACCATTTATATCATAACCAAACACGGTATACTTAGTTGTTTGTTTTGGTGCGGCAATCGGGTTATTGATGTTATTGTTATCCAATGAACCATCATTTGGCGTCCAGTAATAAATAACTTCATTGCTAGCATGCAACTGTATTTTATCACCATAGTCAATTGTTGTTTCTGTAGTCAGATGATCAAGCTTTTTGCCCTTCACTGAGTGAATAACAATTGTATCAGAAGCAGGACAACCATCAGGAACTACACCCGGAATTGTAACAGTAAGAATATCAGTGAACGTACCCAGACTGAACAGACTTGGTATCTGAATATTGTTGTGATCCAGATTTGGCGAAGATTCGCTCCATGAGAAATCATAGCCCCACTTACCATTAGGTATAGTAGTTACCGTGTTTACCAAAGCAAACGGCTGCGAAATACATAACAATGTATCATGGAACGATTTGATATTTATTTGCACCACGTATACCGGATGTTTAACAGAGTCACGGCAACCCATTGCATCTATTACAGTTTGGGTTACACCAAATATACCCGGCTTAACAAACGTATGTGTTGGTGAAGTTGAGTTATCGGTACCTCCGTCACCAAAATCCCAAGAATATGCTGAGGGTAAAATGTATGGCGGATTATCTGACATATTCCTGTAGCTGCTGTCAAAAGCATAGGCACTGTCAAGGAAGCTCACTAACGCTCCGTTGTTCAAACATATCGTATCAGGAGTAGCAGTGAATTTCGCATGAATTTCGTGACGTGCATCAACCGTATGGGAGATCGTTGCCACGCAATTTGCTGCATTCCTCAGATTGAGTGTCACATTCCAAAACCTGTTACTTGCCTTGTACACATGGTAAGCTTCGCGTGTTGTCACGTTAGGTGTTGGATCATCAAAAATCCACTCGTATTGATTTGCATTTTTAGAATGGTTAAAGAACCTTACAGTATCCCACTCACAACCATATCCAATACTAAAGTCAAACGCAGGTGTAATGCCAGGGATCACGCTGGTTGATTGCGTTGTTTTACAACCCCAAATAGTAGTACCTGTTACTGTATATGTACCCTGCATAGAAGAGTCGAATCCGGGCACCGTTGGATTTTGCAATGCAGACGTAAATCCATTTGGACCTATCCAGGAGAAAGTTTCTCCCGCCGAATCCAGTACAGCAGTTAGTGTCAATGGATCAACTAACGGATCACACTTATTCGGTACGTTGCTTGTTGGGTTCGGATGCGGCAATGGATGTATAACTACATGCACAAAGTCTGTATCATGCAGCGTGCCTACATATTTAACTACATGGTACATGCCGGTATCAGCCAATGTACAAGGGTAAATATAAGGTGTACGCGATGGACTTGTAAATCCATGTGGACCAAACCAGAAATAAGATGCACCCACAGTGTCGCCTGTCATACTTAATTTAAGCGTATCACCCTCACAAGGTGCATTGGCAAAAGCGAAGTGGCAAGGACGAACTGTAAATATGAATACTTTAGTATTGCACGACATCATGCCTACAGCACTATCAGTACCTGTAACGGTAAACGTAGTAGGTCCAGAAAGTAACGACGTATTTATTACTACGTGTGTGCCAGAAGTGCCAGATAGCCCACCTGTACCTGGTGAAGCAGCCCAACTCCAGCGGCTCCATGTCCAGTCTTTGTCATCACCATACAAAACATCTACAGGTAATGTATCAACGCCGGGAGGCAAAGTACAAGCATCAAATGTATCAGGGAAAGAAGAAACCACAACACCATTTACGATCAGCTGCGGATCAGGAAGTGCTCCCGGATCGTCAATACCGCCCGGACCGTTAAAGATATAGGCATATGAAATCACTGCGCTGTCTTTAGGCAATATCGTACCCAAATTCCATACAATACCTATACCAATATCACCGGGATGGTTAACACCCACATTGTAAAACGCGCCACCGTATGTCTGATTCCAGATTGCCGATAGATCCTGAGAAATTGTCAAGGGCCAGGAATTATAAATACAAGCCACCGCACGACAGTCTTTAGTACCAAGCGTCCATGGCGGCAGCGTTGAACTCTGACCTATGCCTGTTACTTCAACCTTATGAGTGAGGTTTCCCGGTGTAGAATTCTGGAAATTAATGTAGTTATTAGTAAAGAACCCTCCTCCCGGCCAAGTCTGGTCATTATCCGGATCAGTAGACCTCCAATAATAAACATTCGGAATCGAAACAGTAGTACTTGTATTATAAAAGAAGACTGTTACAACCACAGCAGAAGCAAATGTATCAACTCTGGTAATTGATTTCATTAGCATGTTACCACCTCCGGTAGTACCAGACCAGTTAGCATAACACCTTCCACCAGCATTAGTATAAGAAGTAATACTTGAACCCGCCATAGTTGCACCACCGGCAAACGCATAACCTGACTGATAACCTTGAACACGTGCCGTACCATTCCATTGTACTTCCCAACCCTCAAATGGATAACCCGGATAGGAATAGTCACCCATATAAGGAGGAGTACCAACTGCCCAGCCATCATGACCATAATCGTACACTTCAGCCAATGAGCCGAAATGAGGATGGTATCCCCCTGGAGGCGCCGGGGCACCAAATGCGCCATCTGATATCATGCCAATTTCCAGATACGCACCTTTTAGATACACATTGGTACCAACAATCTGCGCCTTGGAATAATTAACGATTAGGATAAGAGCTAATACGAATAAAGATAAACGACTCCGCATAAATATTCAGTTTTTTAAACTACGGTTAAATGTAGCAATTAATTTACGATTCTAAAAACAAATCTTTTATACATTATGTTGAAAAACCACAAAAAGTACTCCTTTGAATAGAAAGACATTAGTATATTCAAAAAGGTTGGTTTTTTTCATTGAATATTTTTTATTTACACACGAAACAGCATCTCAACTTAAAATCCGATCTTGAACATGTCCAGCTAACTACCTTCTCAACATTTCAAAATATTAAATAATTTTTATTGGCAT
>CAIKOJ010000066.1 GCA_903829015.1 uncultured Bacteroidota bacterium | reverse complement strand
TCACAAAAAAGCGACCAAGTAAAATTCATCGTTTTACTTGGTCGCCTTAAAAATTCACCAGTGAAAAGAAGTTACTTTTTCAGTGCCCTCCGAATTAGGGGCAGTTTTTTTTATTTTCTCTACTGCCCTTTCACTGCAAATCAGTAATTACCAACTGTGCTTTGGCAAATTGCTCCACACACAAATAAAAAACCATTGCTACATTTACAATAAATAACCGTGTATGAAATCTTACACCACTATACTTTGGTTTATCCTCCTGTCCTTTGCAGCAGCCACAACCTTTGGTCAGAGTGTCAAAGAACAGTCTGGCAAAGACTTGTCAAATATTGTCGTTCTCGAAGTTGCAGATCAGGTGCCACCTAATGCAAAACTGCTCAAAAGCGTCAGGGCCGGCGGCGGACTTGCAGAATGCAGCTACCACGATGCTGTTCACAACGCCAAAATAAAAGCTAAATCAGCTGGTGGCAATGTATTAAAGATCACCGAGGTAAGATGCCCCAATGGCTTATCTCCAAATTTTAAAGTTCTGGCAGATATTTACTCGGTAGAGGACGTTGCACCGGTTTTCGCCTCTAAGTCCGCCAAGCTAGATTCTTGCGTAAAATCGCTGATACGGGGAAACGCCCCATTTGCACTGCTGTACGTTTACCGCGAAAAAAGTGATTTCGGTGCACTGATAAATTACAGGCTGCATGTGGAGGATTCTGTAGTATGTAATGTTGCAAATAATTCGGCCAATGTAGTCCGGATCTACCATACAGGCAAAACTAACATCTGGGCACGCACAGAAGCCCGCAGAGATGTAAATCTGCTGGTAGAACCGGGCAAAGTGTACTTTTTAAAATGCAGCGTTGGAATTGGTGCATTTGTGGGTGAGCCTGTTCTAAAACTCATGAGTGCGGCAGAAGGTTATCAGGAGTATTTTGCCTGCCCTTAGTAAGGGAAGCCCCTTCAGCCAGATTGCCGTGATTAGTTCTGGCAACTACAACCTATTCCCCCTCAAACCGCATCAGTTGCCCGATAGTAAACGTCCATTCCGGAGTTACTATGTTAGTGGTATGGTCATCCATTTTATACCACGGGCTTAGCAAACCATCCTCGGGGTTAGCCACTATTTGCATATCCTGTGCAGGCATATAACCCTGCGCCAGCAAGTATATCTTTTCTCCGTTCTTGTTGGTAGCAACATCCATTACAATCTCAGCATGACCGGGAGAACCGCCCACAATAAGCACATCGCCCGGTTGCACATCTTTGTACTCCACATCTTTCAGCTCCTTGCTCAGCGACAGTGTTCCGCAATACCCATATATCACATCCATATAGCTGCAAAACCCTTCATAAGAGTTATCAGGTGATTGGCTCTTTACCCAGTTATACTTCCCTCCGTCTGATGATGTACGATAGCCATCCCGCCACTTTGTGTAATCTGCCCTGAACCCGTTTGTATAAGTAAAATAGATCTCATCCTCCCGGTGATGAGTATAAAGGTATTCCGCACGCACATGCATGATCACATCAGCGCACTGCTGCAGGTTCTTACTTCCTATCGGCATATCCACAACCGCCATATACACGCCATTGTTCCGCTTCACCCGCCCGTCGTAGAAATGCACCACAGCTCCATCCGGCTTCAGTTGCAGGTACCGCAGGTATTCACCAAACGAGCCCTTTGCCAAACTCACCCGTGTATACCCTGTCGGCACTGTGATGCGGTCATTTAATGTTTTACCCTTGGCATTTATATGTGTATGGCTGACCGGGGCAGCGCAAGCCTGGCAAAACAACAGCGCACTCACAAACAAAATGACAAAACATCTCGACATCATAACCATGATACATTTTTCAATATCACTAACGGCTAAACTCAATTTTTTATTGCCGGCTCAATAACACTTCCTCATGTATTTGTACCTTTACGCCATACAACCACAAAATGAAAGTATTTATCTCCGGAGCTTCCGGTCTCGTAGGCGGCAACTGCCAGAAACATTTTACAGAACAGGGCTGGGAAGTAGTAGGTTCCTACTTCTCCTACAAAACCGACAACACCGTTTACTACGATACCCTCAACCCCACCAACCCCGATAACTTCAATGTACAAGCTTTCGCCCCCGATGTGATTGTGCACTGCGGCGCCCTCACCCATGTCGACTATTGCGAAGACCATATAGAAGAAAGCTACAACAAAACCGTTCAGAGCACCATCAACCTCATAAAGCTGGCCAAAGAGTGCAATGCAAAGCTGGTGTACATCTCCACCGACTATGTATTTGACGGCAAAAACGGTCCTTACCGCGAGGATGCCCCCTTCAACCCACTCAGCGTATACGCCCGCCACAAACTCGAAGCCGAGCAGCTGGCACTCAGCGAAATACCCGGCACACTCGTACTCCGTGTTACTAATGTTTACGGCAACGAGGTAAGGGGTAAGAACTTCGTAGCCCGCATCATAGATCAGTGCCAGAAAGGCCAGAAACTCACTTTAAAACTCCCGTACGACCAATACGCATCCCCTGCCAACGCCTGGGATATTGCCCGTGCCATGTACGTGCTGCTCACCGACGGCAAAAGCGGCGTCTACAACATCGGCGGCACCGACTATGTAAACCGTGTAGAGCTGGCTCTGCGTGTACTCAGCTACTTCCCCAATGCCGAATACGACCTCATCCCCATCAGTACTGCCGATATGAAGCAACCCGCCGCAAGGCCCCTGCTCGGTGGATTTGTAAAAATGAAGTTCAGTAACGAATACCCCGAATTCCTTTTCGGCAACATCGACAGTTATCTGAAAGAGGTATTAGCGCATCAGTAATACCAAAAAGGAAATTAAAAATGCAAGTTAAACATGCACCCCTGTGTTTGACGAGTGACTCCACTCAGATAGGAATAGAAAAACAACTCGCGAATTTCGTAACACCTCCCGCCGCGGCGGGCCGGGGTTTTTCGCGCAATTCAGCAACGGGCAACATCAATTGGATTACCACGTCACCCTACGGCTTTACAGTATTAAGCAGCCTCTTCGAGATATTCTGGTATTTCTCCATCGAGTCGTAGCGCCCCATTGCCTTATACACAAACGACAACACATCGTAGTTCCCATAGAAATTGGTATCCACCCTGATGCCCATTTGCAAATAATAGATCGCTGAATCAAACATGTTCAGATTCTGAAAAGAAAATCCCATATCGGCATAGGCATACACATTACCCGGCGACATCGCTATTGATTCCTTACATACGGCAATCGACTCTCTGTAATTCTTTGTCCTCATATACACGCCCGCCAGATTATTTCTGGTGATGGTAGCATTCGGCATCAGCTTCAGCGCCTCTTTATCAAAATAGGCTGCAGAGTCCATCATACCCACCCAGAAGTAAGCCGCACCCAGATCAGCCTTTGCATAATAATATTCAGGCAGCAACTCCGTCGACTTCCTCATCGTCGCCAGCGACTCATGCATCATCACCTGTTGTGCCGGGCCGTTGGTTTCCTCCTTCGCCATCGAAAACAGCTCATATCCCAGCAGATAATTCAGGTGGGCATTGTCCGGCATCTTTTTAAGGTCCGTTTTATAGATTGTGTAGTTATCCACCCAATCCATATTCCGCGCTACTACCATCACCGAATACATCAAACCTATTACCGAAAACACACCCACCAGTGCAGGCCGCTTCAACGCACTGGCCCAATCCTCTGCCCCTTTCGCAAGAAAATGCACCAGCAGCAACGCCACCACCAAACAAAACCCCACCGATGGGAAAAACAAGAAGCGCTCAGCCATCGTAGCTTTCACCAACAGGAAGGTATTCGAGAACAGCGCTATCGTCACCAGAAAAAAGAATATCCCAAATGCGTAGGCATCCTTTCTGTCCTTCACAAACCGTATAACTGCATAGACTCCAATTGCCACATAAAACAACAACATCAACCACACCAGCGGATTACTAAAATGCACAAACGGAATGGAATTAAACGAGTACTCAGCAACCAGCGGATAAGGCACCACCAGCAACCTGATGTAATGCCCCAGTATGAGTATCGCTGTAGCTATTCTTGATTCAAAAGCCAAACCATCCTTCACAAGCGCATTCTCAATCACATTGATCTTGGTCAGGTTATTGGCATGATAGTAGTTAAGCACTCCGAAACGGATGGCCACAAACAGCACCGTTGCCGCAATTGCCGCTCCGCAGATCATCATACTCCTTGTCTTATCAGTTTTGTTGTAGAAGAAAAACACCAGCGGTATGATGGCCAGAAAAGTCACTACCGTTTCCTTTGATATATAGGCAAGAAACATACAGGCAAAACCCGCCAGTAGCTGACCTTTGCTACCTTTCCGGCTGTACTTCATAAATACATTCAGACTCAAAAACCCAAACAAAAAACTCAGCAGTTCATCACTGCTCTTTATATTGGCAACCACCTCTGTATGTATGGGGTGCAGCGCAAACAACAGTGACGCAACGAACGCTACCGCTGTTCGTTTTTCTTCAAAAAGCTTATCCAGAAAACTGAACAGCAAAACCACACAGGCCGCAAACAAAATAATATTCATCAGATGAAACGGCATCGGATTAGGCCCAAAGGCACTGTATTCCAGTGCAAAAAGGGCCAACGGCAGCGGCCTGTACTCGTCATTAGTCAGTTCCCAGAAACCTCTCTGGTGCGGCGTAATAAATATTTGCGGTATAGCAGATACCCCCTTCATCACATATGCGTTGTGCGTGATCATCACCTGATCATCCATCACAAAGCCATTCCTCAGCGTATTGGCATACACAAGCATCGATACCACCGCCAGCAGAAACGCAAGCTTCATCACCGCCGGCAGCTTCATTGCTGCTTCGGCCGTACTGCCTCCACCACCCTTAGGCACCTTGCTGGTTAAGGGTACCGCCTGTTTATTTTTCTTATTGGCCATGTAGCTTGTTGTCTTAACTAGTGATCCTGAAAAAAACTCCTATTTCCGCCTCTCCCTGTACTTTTTCAAAAACGCCTCAAACTCACCCAAACTGAAACTGCTCAAATTGCATTCCTTCGTGAGCCCGCCTTTCTGAGCTACTTTCACCCCGTAGTAAGTATCCTTATATCCGTCCACTGCGTGTGCATCGGGGTCTATCGAGAGCAGCACCCCTTTCTCCATTGCATACTCTATCCACCTCCAGTCTATATCCAGCCTCCTTGGGTGCGCATTGATCTCTATTACTACATTGTGCTCAGCACAGGTGTCTATTAGCACTTTATGTTCCAATGGGTATCCCTTTCTCGACAGCAGCAACCTACCTGTCGGGTGCCCGAGTATCGCCGTATGCGGATTACGCACTGCGTTCAGCACCCGCTCCATTGCCTTCTCCTCCGTCATCTTCAGATTACTGTGTACCGATGCGATCACCAAATCAAACGTATCCAGCACCTGCGCCGAATAATCCAGGCTGCCATCGCCCAGTATGTCCGACTCTATACTCTTGAAAATCTTAAACGGAGCCAGCTTTGCATTCAGCGCATCCACCTCCTGATGCTGCGCCGCTATCTGCTCCGGCTTCAGCCCTCCTGCATAAAAAGCCGTCTGCGAGTGATCGCTGATCACCAGATATTCCAGTCCCTGATCCCGCGCCGCCTTCGCCATCTGCTCTATAGTATGCACACCATCACTCCATGTCGAATGCGAATGTATAATCCCCCTGATATCTTTAGGCTGTATCAACACCGGCAGAGTATCAGCAGCCGCTCTGTCCAGCACACCTGCGGTCTCCCGCATCATCGGAGGAATAAACGCAAGTCCATTTGCAGTAAATATCTCCTCCTCGGTTTCTGCATGTTCAGGTATGCTGTACCGGTCTGTGAACGCATTCATAAACTCCTCGCTGCCTGTTGTGGCAAACAGCGTCGCATAAAAATCCTCACCACCGCAAAAATAAAATTTCAACCTCGGCTGCCCGGGCATTTTCACTATCAGTTCCTCACCTTCCTCCTCAATCACGGTCTCCGGCACCGCCTCAAATTCCATCCCTATCGTAGTCAGACTGATGTCTGTAACTACCTCCACAAATTCAACAGTCTCATTTTGCCGCCGCATATCACCCGTCAGCGATAAATAGTTTTCCGGGTGCGATTCCGCAAGTTGTTTTACCAGCGAATTTGCAAACGCCTCCACTTCAGCCCACAGATGAAAACCCAGATTCTGCTTGAAGTAAACAATATTCTGCAGCACACTTTCCTGTGTCTTGGTACCAAATCCTTTCAGCGCCACCAGCCGGTTCTCGTTGCAGGCATATTCCAGTTCTCCCAGCGACTCAATACCCATCTCTGTCCATATCACCGATATCTTTTTCGGCCCCAGCCCCTTTATCTGCAGCATATCCAGTATCCCCGGCGGAGTTTTGGCAAGCAGGTCGTCCAGCTGCGGTAGTTTACCGGTTGTCTGCAGTTCCCTTATCTTCTTACCGGTCGATGCACCAATACCCCGCACCGCAAAAAGCTCCCCATCACTCATCTCAGATGCATCTGCCGGCAGCCTTTCAATATTGAAAGCGACATTGCTGTATGATTTCGACCTGAAACTATCCTCCCCATGTATGTCCATCAATTTCGACAACAGCGAAAAATGGTCAGCTATTTCGTAATTATTCATTTCCGTTATTCTTCCTTCAAATGTAATGAGTAAAAAGCTAAGTAGATAAGCACTTGTACCTGTGTACTTAAAACGCACCAGAAATTACAACCTTGCCCTAAAGGGGCTAAATCTCTGAGCATAGGGCACCGCCCAATGAGATCGCGCATTTTCACACCATAAAGCCTTTAGCGTGTTTGATTTGGAAGGGTGTTGCCCCTAAAAACTGTGCACAACTCGATTCGAAAAGGTTTTGTTGTAATAAGTGTACCTTGTGCGAATATAAACGAGGAACGGATATACACAATTCAGTTATATAGATAGCTTCCCCCCAATTCCCTACTCCCAATCCCCAATTCCAAATTCCAAATTCCAAACCCCAAATTCCAAAAAACAAATTCCAAAAAACAAATTCCCAATAACAAATTCCCTCCCCTATTCTTACATTTGCCGTTCTAACGGAAAAAGTAAATGATCTATCATATAGTTGTAGGAGATGCCGCTGCAGTGCCACTTAAAGATGCCATGATTCTCGACCCGGCTCTGGCTGGCGAAATTTTGATATTAAAAGACCTGCTTAACGTAGGCCCATTGCAGAAAACTGAAGAATTGTCGTTCTCCGAAACCCGCACAGCCTTCTGGCAGCAGGTAATCACCAACGAAAAGACCGCAGTACTGGTAGATGACTTCGACCGCCTTTCTGAGATAATCATTGAAATGTCTAAAAACGAAGAGGCTGTTGCCTGGCTCTGGATCGCTCCATGGCCTGCCGATATCTGCGCCTATTACTGGTTGCTGCAGTATCTCGGTAAGTTTCTGGGTCGGTTTTTTGTTGTAAATATCGCTGGTCTCCCGTTCCTAGATGAGAACGGCAAAATATTCTTCCCAAAAAACATCAGCGACATACAGCCTAAGGAAGTAGTTAAAGCCAAACGCCTGGCAAGGGCTGTAAATGCCGCCGAACTCGAAACAGACGGCGAGGAATGGCGCAAACTGTCCACATCGGGCTCCGGTGTCCGTACCCTCGAGGGTGGCAAAAGGCTGGGACTGAAAAACGAAGACCATTACGACAACCAGTTGAACAGCTTTTGCTCTCATCAGTACCAGAAAGCGTCAAAGATTGTTAATCAGGCACTCAGCAAGTTTGTTATCCCTACCGGCGATAATTTCCTTGGCTGGCGCCTCCGCCAGATGGTCGACATGGGCCGGCTACAGGTACAGGGCGAGATGAATAAATCCCTCAAAGATTTCGACGTCAAGCTCCCCGGCGATGGTGCAGATGCGCAGTTGAATTTAGCGGTGTAGTAGTACATACAACACAACCTTATGAAATTGTCACTTTTCCCTAAACAAGAATATTGGCTGAGCAGTCCCTTGGCTCCAGATATGGCTGAGAATGCCATTCATAATGATATCTACGTATGGAAAAACAAGGGGGTATTTGATCTCATTGATGAGTTTGCTGATAATACGATGAGAACATTTCGATATTTTCAGGGAAGTGTTGGTCAATCACGCTTTGTTATTCGTAGAAATTATCATTATGGTCAAAAAGTATATGACCGCAATAGATTTATAGTTCCTACACTTAAAGGTGAAATTATCCCATCTAACAGTGGTTCATCAATACATGTAGTCGCAACCACATCCATGATTTATCAGGTTTACTGTCTTTTTGGTGCGGTAGTAATGATAGGTATAGCATCCGTATGCAGCATTTGGCTTGGCCTTTGTTTTTGTGCTTTTTTCATAGGTTTTAGATATGATGAGCTCCGCCTCTCTAAAGGAGATAAAAAAGAACTAATAGAAATTCTAAAAGCCGAAGAAGTAAAAAAAACAATTGACCCAATATAAACGCGATATTCATTCCATCACATTATCCACATTTTATCACATTCCTCCACATTGCCTACCTTTGCACCCATGGTATACGAATTACCTGTAATGGAAGAAAAAGTCAAGCCTCACCAGATAACAACTTTGCATATGGTGAGTGCTCTGGCATTTATCGTAGCGGGGCTTATTATCGTCGTTTACAACTATACAATTCCCTGGTGGGGTGCGTTTATACTTTTGAGTGGCATTGCACTTACAGTATTGGTGATGGCAAAAAACAAATGGGTCATCAGCAGCAAAATAAACCCCATTTTCCGCATCGCCGAGCTGGTCATTGCACTCGGCATGGCCGCATATTCATTCGTCCAGCATTGGAAGTTCCCCGAACTGATTTTTGGCGTACTGAGTGCTGCCATACTCTTTGCACTCTATTGGGAGAAACCTTCAGTCAACGCCCTTGCAATATTTATTGACGACGAAGGAATAAAACTGCCCGTTACATCCCGCAGGCGGTTCCGCCCCTGGACAGAGATCGAAAACGTCCTGCTCCGTTTCGGCACCATCACAGTCAACTTTACAGACAACAGCTTTATACAAATGGACCTTGTCGATCCCAATGTCGATAATATCCCGTTCGAAGCATACTGTACAAATCAGGTAGAACAATTCAGAAGCAAAAGAAGAAATGATGACTGGTAACCCATACATACTTTATTCAGACGGCGATGGCAACATCTTCGAAGACACATCACTATACGTTGCAGGCCGCAGCGGATGGGACGCTCTGCCCATTCCCGCCGAAGACTGGATCGAATTACCCGATGGCGGCAATCTGTACGAATTGCCCGGTCGCCGTGGCATTGGTATAGATGTCCAGACTGGCGAAATGCGCATTTGCGAAAAAGGCTGGGCTGTTGCCGCATTCATTCCGCCAGCCCACACCGGCTTCTACCTCGCCGCCTACGAAACCCTTGCCGATGCACCCACACTGCCATTATTTTGTTACACCACCGCAGGTTGGTTCGATGGCAAGTTTTTTGTACCCGCTGTCCGCATAGAGCGCGATATCAGGCAGGAATGCAGTGGCTACGACGAACTAAAGATCGAAAAAGGTGTAGATATTTTAACACATGCATACCCGCACAACCGGCTGGTAAAACACCTTGCCGATAATTGCGCACTCACCTACAACTGCCCCGCCGCCCGCAACTATTTTCTCGGTCGCTGGGAGTGTCCTATACCTACATCTCCTGCCTGCAACGCCAATTGCATAGGCTGTATTTCTTTCCAGCCCGAAGACGAGACCATTGTTTCGCCGCAGGACAGGCTTCAGTTCAAACCTACAGCCGCAGAGATTGTTGAGTTTACAGTACCACACCTCGAAACCGCTCCCTTCCCAATAGTTAGTTATGGCCAGGGCTGCGAGGGCGAACCTCTATTGATGTGGGAAACCATCAGAGACTCCATTATCGAGATCCGCAAACACACGCAAAAAGGCTCCATCAATATCAACACCAACGGCTCCAAGCCCGATGCCGTAGAGGAATTAATGAAGGTCGGTCTCAACAGTATACGCGTGAGCCTCAATTCTGCTCAGGCCGATATCTATACCAAATACTACCGCCCCAACAATTATACTTTCGATGATATCGTAGAAAGCATTCGCCGGGTCAAAAAATACGGCGGCTGGGCTTCTATCAACTACTTCGTTTTCCCCGGCATGACCGATAGTGTTGCTGAATACGAAGCACTCCGAGAACTCATCATCACTACCGGACTTGATATGATCCAGTGGCGCAGTTTCAACATCGACCCCGACTGGTACCTGGGCAAATTAGGCATCACAGACACAGGTGAGTTCATGGGGGTAAAACAAATGCTCGAACTGATTCACGAAGAATTCCCTAATGTAAAATATGGCTACTTCAATCCTCCTATCGAACGCATGAAGAATTACGATGTCGATTTTGCCCACTAATGATCACTAAACCTTTCAACTGCATCATAAAAAGGCGCTTTTTTCGTTGTATTACAGTCTCGACGTTGAAAAGCACACCAAACACATAGTAGCCACGACCTTCAGGTCGTGGGGTAGCAAAAATATAGATTGGCTTTAGCCAAAATATGGGTTAGTGTGGATTAAACGTCTATTCCGTAAAAGTGCTCAGGGTGTTAAAATTCACCCTCCGTGGCACTAATTTTTAATGTTTTCAGTAATTTTAAACAAAAGTTCAGTTAATGACAGCAATTTCGCAGCAACAACCCATGGTAAATAACAAAGCGCTTGCCTGGACTATTGGTGTGCATTGCTTGCTGTTCCTCCTGTTTTACTTCCTGAATTACTCTCTCCCCTATCCCCCACCTGTCGATTATGCATCCGGAGGCATGGAGGTCAATCTCGGCACCAGCGACGATGG
The DNA here is from genome assembly GCA_903829015.1 of uncultured Bacteroidota bacterium. Classification (GTDB taxonomy): domain Bacteria; phylum Bacteroidota; class Bacteroidia; order Chitinophagales; family Chitinophagaceae; genus Nemorincola. Next base: position 29,503 of record CAIKOJ010000066.1, on the reverse strand, counting down.
CAGCGGCAGCGACCAGCCTCAGTCACAGAAATCACCTTCAAATTATCAGGCTGCTGTAGTTTTCAAAAGTGTTGCTGCAAAAAGCACGCTCCCTAAAAACATCATGCAGTCTACCGAAGCCGATGCGCCCGAGGTGAACAATAACAACAAAAAAGCAACTCCAAACCCCGTCAACGCTCCCGAGCATAAAGTACAGAAAGAAGAAAAACCAAAATATAGGTATCCCGGCGACAATGGGCAGGGTGGCAACAACGCTGCTCAAAACAAACCCGGCACCCGCGAGGGCAACGGCTCCGGCCCCGGAGATAAAGGCGTGCCCGGTGGCACTCCCGGCGCACCCAACTATACCGGCAGTCCCGGCAGTGGCGGTGGCAATGGCGGTATTGGCCACAACCTCAGCGGCCGCGATATCTTCCCCAAGCAGTTCGAAGCAGAGTTCAACGAAAGCGGCAAAGTAGTGGTCAGCGTCACTGTAGACCGCAACGGTAATATCATCAACAAACACATTAAGTCATCTTCATCTGCGCAGTTGAATAAGATCGCGCTCGAGCAGATCAACAAGGTCAAATTCACCGCCAGCCATAGCCCCGAGCCACAACAATTCGGGGATGTAACCATTATTTTCAAAACTCGTCAGTAACAACATGGGCAGTCAACCCGACTATCAGCAAACACTCACTTATTTATACGAAAAGCTGCCAATGTTTTCACGCATTGGCAAAGCAGCTTTAAAACCCGACCTCACCAACACATTAAAACTGTGTGCCGCACTCGGCGATCCGCACACTAAATTCAAGTCCGTACATATTGCCGGCACAAACGGCAAGGGCAGCACCAGCCATGGGCTTGCAGCTATATGCAGGCAGGCGGGCTACAAAACAGGCTTATACACCTCTCCCCACCTAATCGACTTCCGCGAGCGCATCCGCATCAACGGAGAAATGATCTCTAAACAATGGGTGATCGACTTTGTAGAAAAAAACAAAGTGCTGATCGAGGAGATACAACCCTCTTTCTTCGAGATCACTGTAGCTATGGCTTTCGTTGCATTTGCTGAGGCCGAGGTAGATATTGCCATCATAGAAACCGGCCTTGGTGGCCGCCTCGATAGCACCAACATCATCACACCCATTCTTGCAATCATCACCAATATCAGCTACGACCACAAAGACCTCCTCGGCAGCACCCTGCAGGAGATAGCCGCAGAAAAGGCAGGCATAATGAAAACAAGGGCACCAACAGTGATTGGTGAGCAAAACGATGAAACACAGCGTGTTTTCTTCGAGCATTCGGTGCACAAACAAAGCACTCTGCACTACGCCCAGTCTTTGTGGGGCATGGTCCGCACCGGCCTCGACGCCCGCTACCAGTACTACAAAGTCATCAACAACGCGCAGCGCGAAATGTACGACCTGCGTACAGATCTGGTGGGCAACTACCAGCAACACAATATCAAAACCATACTCACTGCTGTAGAGTTGCTCGCACACCAGGGCTTCAATGTTTCGGTTGCCGGCGCACTAAGCGCACTCGCTCATGTAAAGAATACTACCGGCCTCATGGGTCGCTGGGACTGGCTGAAGGAAAACCCTACTATTATTTGCGACGTAGCCCACAACCCCGCCGGACTAAAAGAAGTACTGGAGCAGTTCAACACCCTCCCATCTTCTGCCGGATCCGATACCTCACACAAACACATCGTCCTCGGTTTTGTAAAAGACAAAGATGTAGACGAAGCCTTGTCGCTGTTTCCCAAAGATGCGGCCTACTACTTCTGCAATGCCAATATCGACCGTGCATTGCCTGCACAGGAACTAAGCACTAAAGCAAACAGCATGGGCCTCAACGGCAAACCATGGCCATCGGTAGCACAAGCCATCGATGCCGCCAGATCAGCCATGTCCACAAATGATGCACTACTAATTACCGGAAGTTTTTTTATTGTAGGCGAAGCGCTACCAATTTTCAGAATGGAGAAAGCAGAGCTATAGACCTCAGTCAGGGATGCTCTTTATTAATTCCTTCAGGTCTTTATCGGTTAAATTTTTCTTCGCTTTTATATAAACGGACAGAAAATACTAGGAAACTGTATCCAAAGATTGGCAATTCGAACATCCACAATCATTATCCAATTGCCCCATTATCAAATTGCCTCATTGCCACATTGCCGAATTGTCCAATTGCCACATTAACTCTACTTCCCCCTCCCCTGAAAAATTACGATAAAGGTGTAAAGTATGATTTTGATATCAAGTGCCAGTGAGCAGTTCTCTATATACAGCAGGTCATACTTCATGCGCTCTATCATCTCCTGCACATTCTCGGCATATCCAAACTGCACCATACCCCACGATGTCAGCCCCGGCTTTACTTTCAGCAGGTACTTATAATGTGCGTGTGTATCACTAATGATATCTATATAGTGCCTCCGCTCAGGTCTTGGCCCCACCAGCGACATATTCCCCTTCAGAATGTTCACGAACTGTGGCAACTCGTCTATACGCCACTTACGCATAAACCTGCCCCACGGCGTTATCCTCGGGTCCATATCACTCGACAGTGCAGGCCCCGCCGCCTCTGCTGTTACAAACATCGACCTGAACTTATAAATATTGAACGGCCTTCCGAAACGACCTACCCTCTCTTGAACATATATGATCTCTCCCTTCGACGACAACTTCACCAGTATCGCAGCAATCAGCAAAAACGGCGACAGCACCACCAGCGAGCAAAAAGAAACAACAATGTCTATCGAGCGCTTCCATACACGCTGCCAGTCAGGCATCAGATCCGGATGTATATGAATCAGCACCGCATCATAAACATTGCTCGTCTTTACCGACCCCGATATGATGTCGTAATAATCCGGCAACACCTTCACCACTACCGGCCTGTAGCACAGCCTCGTCACAATATCCTCCAGCAGATGGTGCTCCGACGAGTCCACTGCTACTATCACCTCTTCTATTTCATTATTGTCAATGATCTCTTCCAGTCTCGACAGATGCCCCAGCTGCGGCAGAAACTTGCTCATACCATTACTGGATTCCTTATTCGAGTAGATAAACCCTTTAAAAATATTACCCAGCACCTTCCGGTTTTCCAATACCTGTTTGTATATATTGATCGCTTGCTGGTTACCGCCTATTATAAGAGTATTGAACCCCACACGCCCTTTTGTAAGGTTCACCTTCACCCGCCACAGTATATACAACCTCGATATAAGCGCAAATACTGCCTGTATCAGCAGATAGTGCCCAAACTCATTAATGAAGTACGCATAGTCTCTGTTATCATTCGCAAACACGATCACCGATAGTATAACACAGCCTAGTATGCACGATATCAGCGTTCGGTTTATTTCATTCAGCCTCGATTTCCTGTAAAGATCAAAATACGTACCCGACATCAGGTACGCAAACAACCAGATGGCTGGCACCACAAGTATGGTATAGATCAGATCTCTTGTCTGGAACAATTTCAGCGTATCCAGATATCCCTCCCCGGTCAGAACGTGCTGCCGGTAAACCCACAATGTAAACCACGATAGCGAAGCTGCCACATAATCAAGCAATATCAATTGCCTTATAGCTTTTCTCTTTATCGGGCTAAGGCGCATCTACTTAGAAAGTTACAATTTGAATGTTGTCCAACAATAGCACCCCACTGCTTTGCCCTTCTGCCAGCACCGCCTTAAAATAAAACTTGTACCCACCGCTGCCGGTATATGTAGCTATAAAATCATGCAGCGGCAGATAGAATTTCGCCCAGTTTGCACTTGGGTTCACTCCCGTCTGGTACGCTACCGACGATTTTATCCCCGACTCAAACGCCTGCATACCAACATAAAATGGAATAGTACTCTTGTAATTGAATTCCAGAAAAGCCGTTTGCCCATACGGAATGATATAGTTAAATACGGTACTGTCTATAGAACTATCTCCCACCGCAATAAGCGATATGTTACCTACACCATGTCCTTCAAAAAGATCAGCCCTTGCCGTATCTATGAGTATATCCCTGTTGCCACCACATTTCGACAGGTTCGTCAGACCGTAGTCAAAATTAGATACCAGTTGTATTTTGGTAGTGCTGTAAAAACTGGTCTTGGGTACATAGGTAATCACCTTACCCGGATCAGGTACAAAAGAAGAGGTGTCTAATGTGTAGAACGAATACCCGCTTAGGTTATTATTAAAACCACTCACCACAATACCAGGTGCCAGGGTCAGTTTGTGCCTGGTGCCGTTTGTAATTACCGGAAATGTCGCCGGCAGGTCAAATGCACCTATTGCATTATCATTATAATAAGCCCAAACCGTTCTTATATCGTGCGAAGTAGTAAACGGTACTGCCGAATTATACTTGAACGAGAATGAATCTACATGTATATAGGTAGGTGTTTGTTCATGGGGGTTAATGACATTACATCCTGGTCCAAAACAAACCAAAACCAACAATAAAACTATATATATACCCCTGTAGTAAAAATGTTTCTTCATACCCTTCAGCACCATTAACGTAATTTTTTGTTAAACATTGTGCAACTCGTTGTGCAAACTCATTTTTTTCAGAATTTGGTGCGCTACGTCCATCGCCTGATAGCCATCTATAACCGAAACCCTTACCGGGCGGTCGTTAATAATAGCCTGGGCAAATTCTGTTAATTCCTTATGTATCGCATTTAATGGCGTTACTTCCGGATTCTGAACAGATATTATTTTCTTATCACCGTTCGCCATTTCCAGCGGAAAATCCATCAATCCCTCCTCGCTGCCATCCTCCTTCAGCCGTACTATTTCAGTCTGCTTGTTCAAAAAATCAATCCCTATATACGCATCCCGCTGAAACAGCCTCATCTTGCGCATATTCTTCAGCGACATCCTGCTCGATGTCAGGTTCGCCACACAGCCATTGTCAAATTCTATTCTTGCGTTTGCTATATCTGCCGTCTCACTCAGCACCGATACCCCACTCGCCGATATCCGCTTCACCGGCGACTTCACCAGGCACAGCACAATATCTATATCATGTATCATCAGATCCAGTATCACAGATACATCGGTACCCCTGGGGTTGAACTGAGCCAGCCTGTGCGCTTCAATAAACATAGGGTGCATCAATTGCTCACCCACGGCCAGAAACGCCGGATTATACCTTTCCACATGCCCCACCTGGCATTTCACATTGGCCTCCTTCACCATTTTCACCAGTTCCAGCCCCTCCTCCAGTGTGTGCGACAGCGGTTTTTCTATAAACAAGTGTTTCCCGCTTTGCAGGCAAGCCTTGGCTATATCATAGTGGTAAATAGTCGGCGATACAATGTCTACAGCATCACTTGCAGCTATCAGTTCATCTACATCAGTAAACCTGGGGATATTGTACTTTTCAATAGCTATAGCGGCCATTTCATCGCTCGGATCAAAAAAACCCACCAGTTCCGCCTCATTCACCTGCTGCCATTGCTGCATATGTATTTTACCCAAATGGCCCGCTCCGAAAACTCCTATTTTAAGCATGCAAGTACTACTGTTATATAAACTGTCTTAATGTGATAAAAGATGCCGCAAGATACAAATTAAAACCCATGCTTTCAAGACGATAAGAAGTCATATGAACTCTGATTTTCCAGTGCAGATTTAGAATGCTCTAACTGGTCCCAGCGTTTCGCTTCATTTTACATTTTCGGAGCATCCCGCTTCCGCAACTACTGTGACACCCCTGAACCAAATATTATAAGTGTACAATACCCGGAACACTCCATACCCAACTACGTTACCACATCATTTTTGCCCGACGTTAATTGCCCGCTTCGCGAAATTTCAATCCCGGCAGACAACAACAACATACCCATAAACAATGTTAGCAAAGCTAAAATCGGGCCTATAAAAAAAGTATCAAAAGGATAACGGCAATGCGCACCTTTGATGAACTTAACAAACCATACAAATATGGCCAGGAAAGCATAAACTGAAAACAGACAAGCCACAATGCCGGAAACAATATGTACTTGAAATTTACGCCACAAAAGAGGTACAAAGAGCACCAAGTTTATGAGAATACTACCAATTACTAGTTTATCAACTATCGCATCGCTGATAATATCAAAGCAACCAATTGCCGCAAAATAAATAGCAGGCACCATTGTCCTGTATTTTAACTGTATGCGACTAAACAACACCATACCCAAAAATAGTTGATCAGCATAAACAATCAAAACACACCACTTGCCTCGGCCTATCGCTATGTCCCAACATAATGACGCCTCACATCCCAAAAAACAAAAACACATCAGCTATTTGGCACTATCGCCCGCAGGCAAGCAAATTAACTCCTTGGTGCCAGGTAAATTTTCTCATACCGTGAGCTGGCATCCCAGTTGTTCCAGATATTTTCAGCCGCTGTTGGTCTTATCTACTGACTAACAGCCTCGCACCAGACAACTAATACCAATTGGATGTTAAAATCAGGCTTCGATCTGTAGCACGACCCAAGATTGAATCACTAATAATAACTCGCGAATCACGAAACACCTCCCTTTAGGGGCGGGGTTTTTCGCGCATCACAGTTGTTACGGATATTCATCTGGAACCCCAAATAAAACCCCATCTGAGATGGCATTCAAAGATATTACGCTAAATGTATCGAGCATCCTCCCACTGGCAAGAGTGTTTCGCAGGATCACTCACTCTGCTTTTGTGCCCCACACTCGAACAATATCGAACCAATTAATGACCGTATTGAGGCGTATTTGTGAATTATCCAGCCTATCCGTGGATACACTGGAATAAACTGGAAAAATATTTACAACGGTTTAGTAAGCAATTCCGTTAAATGTATGAGTACAGCAGGTACACAATTTAGCGGGAGCAGTGGCATCTGGATCCGCACCCACTGGCGCGAGTGTTCCGCAGGATCACTCGTGTCTCTTAAATTTAGCCAGTCTGCGACTGGAATTCAAGGTACGACAGTTCCATTTCCTCCCTGTTGCCCGAAATCTATCACCAAAAAACAACTGCTAATCGCTAGTCTCCTACTCGGTAGCCCTGAGCCCATCCGATAGCTATCGGATCCCTCCCGACGAGTACAACAACTAGCCCACCACTACCCTCACCACCCTTCCCAAACCCCAAATTCCTTCTATTTGTAACTTTGAAAACAAACCAATAATAACCTAATGTTTGAGCAGACTTTTAAAACAATAGACGATATACTTTACAAAGATGCCGGTGCAGATAGTGAACTGGATTATATAGGGCAAACATCATGGGTTATGTTTCTCCGCTACCTTGATGAATTAAAGCAGGATAAAGCCGATAAAGCTGCACTGCACCTTATACACAGGCAGCTCATAATACAACGCCATTTTTTTGAAATTTTACCGCTTCGCGGATATTCTTTTTAAATAGCTAAATAGTTAAATTATTAAAAAACCCTAACCGCTCGCACGGGGAATGGGATGGCCTTGTTGCGGGCGCCTATGCCGCCGCTGCTAAAATCTACGGCATAGCCGTAGAGGCTGCCGGCGTCCGTCGAACACCAATATAAGCCACTGGTAAAACCACCTATTGCGGCTTTATTAATGTATAATTTATATAATTCGCCGCTGTTCGGCAAATACCAATCGGTATAGGTGCCACCTGAGTGGCTCCTTGCCACCGTGGCAGCATAGGTGCCTGCCCCCTGGTTGGCTATAATAGACATCGTATTTGAATATCCGGTTCCAACTGTAAATAATCCAGCATAAATAGTAGTGTAGCTCCCGTTATACCATTGCACACCTGTACTCTGGTCGCTTGTGGCAGCTATCAGCCCATGTTGTACGGAAGGATCGTATCCTATATCACCAGGTTGCAACAAATAAGCGATAACGCCACCACCATAACTGGTGCCTACGGTTAGGGTTGTGGTAGGCATCCATGTAGGGATACCACTCTGCACCACCAAAACCTTGCCATTTGCGCCGATAGGTAAACTTACCCAATTGCTTCCATTGTAGTACAATAAATCGCCAGTAGTACCCGATGGCAGGCTGCTGCCCCCCACTGCAGTCCATGCACTACCTGTGTAGTAATAAAAACCCGGCGTTCCATCGGTTTGGAATATCATCAAGCCTGTGGCAGGAGAGGCTATAGCTGTCTTTTGAGCTGCTGTCATACGCGGCACCAACATCCCCTTGGTGGTTGAGGCTACATCCAGCATTGCCGAGGCATTGGCTGCTGTGCCTGCTGTGTTTACAGACATGCCCTGCCCAAAGGATGTACGAGCTGCAAAAAGCATCGTCAGCGCTAATGCGCATACGCAAAATAATTGTTTCATAATAGAAAACCAGTTAAGTATAGATTAAATGAGTTGCAATTTTACGCACCAAAATGAAATCTTTTACCCCTAAAATTTGTAGTGTAATATGTTAACGATAAGTTAATTAGCTATTCTGCTTCTGTAGTTTGTGCGGAGGTGCCTGAGAATTACAAAAAATTATAGTAATCGTGAAGAACCTTGCCTGTGGCGGCTTACAAAAGAGCATATGACCGTGTCCGGACATGACATAGTGTCCCAGTCTGGCGCGAGTGTTCCGCAGGATCACTCGCGTTTCCTAAATTTAGCCAGTCTCCCACTGGCGCGAGTGTTCCGCAGGATCACTCGTGTTTCCTAAATTTAGCCAGTCTGCGACTGGAATTCAAGGTACTACAGTTCCATTTCCTCCCTGTTGCCCGAAATCTACCTCCAAAAAACTACTGTTAACCGCTAGTCACCGACTATGGTTGCCCTGAGCCCATCCGATAGCTATCGAATCCCGACTGGCGAGTACAACAAATAACCCACTACTAACCTCACCACCCTTCCCAAATCCCAAATTCCCAATCCCCAATCCCCAACCAAAAGATATCCACACACTTTTTTAGTCCACAAAGCCGCTCCCACAAAGCATTACAAACCTCCAATACCCCGTTTTTTGTGGATATCTTGATGTAATTCATTTTGCTTTTTCCATCACATTTGCCTTGTCCGCCGAAGCTTGAAAAGCGAAGGAGGACCAATTTATTTTTAACCAATCCCGTTGCACAGCACTTCCGCTGCGCAGCCGAGCCTAACTCTTTTATATGAAAAACGAAAAACACGCACAGGCATACAACCTGTATTTTCAAACCAATCTCAGTCAGTGCCAGATCGCAAAGCTGCTCGATGTCGACCGCCGCACCATCTACAACTGGCTCTCAGAAGGCAAGTGGCGCCAGCAGAAGAAACTCGCACAACACATGCCTTCAAAAGTAGTGGAGCAGTATTACTATATGCTCGCCAGCATGAACCACGAGATCCTTTCCCGTGCCCACCAGCCATATCCGCTCACCCACGAGGCCGAGCAGATGCGCAAAGTCGCCGTTACTATCCGTCACCTCAAGAATAAGCAAACTGTCAACGAGGCTATGGAATCATTTACCCATCTTGCCGAAATGATCAGTCACGAAGACCCCGAATTTGCAGCAAAGCTCAATCCATATATCCGTAAGTACATACAAAAACGTATCGACGTAAAATTCGCAGACCTCGTCTCCGGCGATTACACCATCGATCCATCCATGGATCAGATGTACGACTACGAGATTCGCCCCGAAGATGATGACGATCCAAACTTCAAGTTTGAACCACAAGTCCCTGTTACTCCTGCTACACCCGGCGGACAGCAGACCACCACTATCGAAAAAGAAAATACGGGCTCAGATGCGCCACATAAACAACCCGAACCATTACCAAAAGTTGTTCTAACAGCATCTGCCCTTGCAGAGAACCACACAGGAAAATTATCAGAAGAAAAAAGAAACACAGAATATTCAGTAAACCATATCAATGAACGCTCAAACACACCACCGCCCGGCTTCGACACCCCTCCCGACGACCCACTACCCGTACCATTCGATACCAACCCTAAAACACCACGCACACCAATATCCGCAGCCGCCTGATTCAATTCAATCCTTAAATCCCTAAATCCTGATCCGATCTTCCGAATATCCGCCGCCGCCCGATTAAATTCAATCCTTAAATCCTTTAATCCTTAAATCCTGATCCGATCTTTCCCAAGTGGGAAATTTTTGGGAAATTATTTTAAAGATATTACCTGACAATCAACAACTTACATCATTTTGCTACTTGCACGAAAAAATGGGAAATTTCAAAACATGGATACACAAAAAAACTAAAAACTAACATTCACTCAAACTGATTGGCAGCTGCACAGCGAGCCCGCCTTCGGCGGTCTCCTTGTATTTGTGGTTCATATCAAGTGCGGTCTCCCACATGGTGTTAACCACGGCATCAAGTGTTATGCGTGCATGGTCCGGATTGCTTTGCAGCGCTAGCTGCGATGCTGTTATAGCCTTTATTGCGCCCATAGTATTGCGCTCTATGCAAGGCACCTGCACCAGCCCGCCCACAGGGTCGCAGGTCAGGCCCAGGTGGTGTTCCATGGCTATTTCAGCCGCCATCAGCGACTGGTCCACGGTGCCACCCATAGCCTCTGTAAGAGCAGCCGCTGCCATCGATGCCGATACGCCTATCTCAGCCTGGCAACCACCCATCGCTGCTGATAGTGTTGCACCTTTCTTAAAGATGCTGCCAATTTCAGACGCTGTCAGCAGGAACTTAATTATTTTTTCGTTGTCATAGCCATCGCAGAAAGCAATGAAGTAAAGCAGCACCGCTGGCACCACACCTGCAGCGCCATTGGTAGGAGCAGTTACCACCCGGCTGAACGAGGCATTCTCCTCATTCACCGCCAGTGCAAAACAGCTCACCCAGTCAAGTGTATATTTAAAAGAATGTCCACCGCTGCGGATCACGGCAAGCCACTCTTCAAAATTATTGTACGGCTTGCTATCAGTAAGAGTTTTATTGAGTTCAAAGGCCCTGCGTTTCACCTGCAGTCCTCCGGGCAGTTCGCCACCAATATGGCACCCTCGGAAAATGCAGTCACGCATGGTTTCCCAAATGCGTATCACACCGGCTTTAGTCTCGGCTTCACTGCGCCAGGTAAGCTCGTTCAGCATCACCAGTTCAGAAACACTAAGCCCGGTTTTATCGCAGGCAGCAAGCAGGTACTCAGCTTTCTCTATCGGATAAGGCAGGTGCACAAGGTCAGAATCATCGTCTTCTTCTCCTTCTTTCACCACAAAGCCACCACCTATAGAGTAGTAGGTTTCAGCGATCTCAGTACCGTCGGTATAAGAGCATAAAAAGGTAAGTGCATTCGGATGAAAAGGCAGGCTCTCATCAAACAGGAAAACCACATCCTCATCAGGTGTAAATGGAATGATGTGTTCGCCATTCAGGTTCATACGGCTTTGATCTTTGATATCGGCCATCGTCGGGTCTATCTGATCCACATCAAACGTAACAGGGTCCTCACCGCAAAGCCCAAGCAGCACGGCCACATCCGTGCCATGCCCCTTGCCGGTTTTGGCAAGCGAGCCATAGAGCAGCACGCGCACGTGGTCTACATTGCCAATACCTTTTTTCTTAATGGTGTCTATAAAACGGAGGGCGGCACGCCAGGGGCCAAGTGTATGTGAGCTGCTGGGTCCAATGCCAATCTTAAAAATGTCAAATACCGAAATGCTTTCCTTTTTCACGCCGCAAATATAGTGCATACGCAACAACGCAAAGGTTAAATCAGATGATTAAAACAACTATAAAAACAGACAACCCAAAAATAAAAAAACCGCCCCCGATGAACAGTGAGCGGCAAAGCCAATTAAAACGACTATCTACTAAATACTAATTACTAACTACCATCTACCAACGACTATTTACCAATAACCAATTCCAAATTACTATCTACTGAAACAATGAACAGAACAATACTACCTCGCGGAATCAGGAGTCTTACCCATCCTTCTCAGCACTTTTTCTATATCCTCAGGTGTATCTATGCAGTGGCTGTCAAAGCCGGTGGTCACACATCTGATCTTAAAACCATTTTCCAGCCACCTAAGTTGCTCCAGCGATTCAGCCCTTTCCAGCGCCGACACCGGCAGTTTAGTTATCTGAGCCAGCACGTCCCTGCGGTAAGCATACATGCCCACATGCCTGTAATACTTGTGGTGCTTGTGCCAGTCTTGTTCTTCCACACCTTTTATAAAAGGTATCACCATCCTGCTGAAGTACAGCGCTTCCATCTTATCGTTCAGCACTATCTTCACTTCGCCCCTGTCAAACAGTTCTTCGTAATTGCTCACCGGTATCATCTGTGTGGCCAGCTCCACAGTACCGTCTGTAAGTATCGCCGCCAGTTCATCTATTTGTGCCGGATCAATGAACGGCTCATCGCCCTGAATATTGATCACATAATTGTACGCATCCCCTATCTGCTGCAGAGCATCGTAGCACCGGTCGGTACCACTGGGGTGGCTGGCTGCCGTCATCACAGCTTCACCGCCAAACTGCCGCACATGCTCCATTATACGCTCGTCATCCGTAGCTACAACAACCTTATCAAGAAACTTACTTTTAGTAGCTTCTTCATATACCCTTTGTATCATACTCTTGCCCAGTATGTCTATAACAGGTTTCCCCGGGAATCTGGTTGATGCATACCTTGCAGGAATAATACCGGCTATCATTTGTCTGGCTGTTCGGTTATTTTAGAATCAGTGATTGTATAAAAAGTAGGGTTAGGAGTATTCCTTGCTGTTATATACTCCTGGTATCTGGCAGTATATTCTATTCTCTGCCGGATGGTTTCATCGTAGTTGCCGTTAAGTGCTATCAGCATTTCTGCAGCTTCTCGCAGTGCATTGCCTCCGCCACCTGCGGCAGTTATATAGTCTGCAAGGGCATCCTTCTTTACGAGTTCAGTCATCATCGGACTACCCGGCCGCCCTATCATTACCCTGAGCCCGCATACCGATGCTACAGGCAAGTCCAGAATGTCATCATAGAAGTAGGCCACTTCCTCCGGCTTGATAGCATAAGACTCGCAAAGATGATGGAAAGCATCCATCTTGTTTTTTATCCGGTAGTATACGCTGTGGAAATGCTCTCGTTTGGCAAGTGTAAAAGCTGCCGTATTGTGTTCTCCGGTAATCACGGCCGTCAATGGGTTTTCGCCTGTTCTTAAGTGGTGGTTAAAACGGAGCATATTCAGCCCCATCGAGTCCACTTCATTAAAAGGGCTGGAACCACTGGCGTCCTTGGTGCCGTCGTTAAACACGCCATCCCAGTCAAATACAAAAGCCTTTACTCGAAAAAGTTTTTCTTTGATAGCCACCGGCTCCGTTAAAAAACTCCCTGAGAAAAGGCCTTTTATTAGATCAAGGTCGTTAATATCCATTACAGCTTAGTATCTTTTCAGATCCTGAATATCCAGCATACCGTAAGGTTTGCCGTTTTCAGTTACGAGGATAGTATCAACATTATTTTTCTTGAAGATGGCTTCTGCTTCATTCAGCAAGGCACTTGAGTCAATGCTGATCGGCGTTTTGCTTACCAGCGAACCAATCTTCTTGTCGAGGATATGCTCACCGTCGTTCTGAAGTAATCTCCTCAGATCGCCGTCTGTAAACACGCCTTTTATGCTGCCGTCTTCGTTTGTAATAGTGATACAGCCAAATCCGAATTCAGTCATTTTCACAATGGCGTCTTTCAGAATAGATTCACCGCTCACGATTGGGTTTGTTCCGTTTATTGCTTCACGCACACGCACCGTCATAAGCCTTGTATCACTCAGGAACTGCTCAGTACCAATTGTTGTAAAGTTATTGTCGGTCAGTCCTTTTAATACTTTCAGCGGCACGGTAATGGTATGCACACCAATGGTGATCGCATTGCGTACATGCTCAGAGTTACGTACTGAGCTAAACATGATCTTGGTGTTGTAGCCGTAATGGTTCACGGCATCTACACACTGTTTCACCAGCGTAAGCGCATCATGTCCCTGGTCCTGCAGGCGGCCTACCAGCGGGCACACATACGATGCGCCTGCCTGCATAGCCATATATGCCTGCTGCAAAGTGTATACAAGGTGCACATTCACCAGCAATCCGTCTTTGCGCAGCAGGTTACATGCACGCACACCTTCCAGCGATACTGGTATCTTGAACACGGTACGCTGTGGATCTAATCCCAGATCCAACTGGCGATGGGCTTCTTTAACCACATCTTCTGCAGTATTACCAAGCGCCTCAATCTGAAGGACCGGCACCATTTTTGATAGCTTTACAATCATAGCATCAATATCCGCTATGCCTTCACGCTGCATGAAAGTGGGCGTTGTGGTCAGACCATTCAGAAAGCCTAACTTAAAGCCTTCTTCGATTTCTTTGAGATTCGCTGAATCTAAATATAATTCCATTGTTACCTTGTTTATACTTTAATTATTATTGAACGTATTTTTTAAAAAATCGCTCAGGATCTAGCACCTGTACTTCTGAAAAATAAAAATCTTCAAGATCATTACTCACTATAACCTGACAATTAGAATGAACTGCGGCATAATATTGCAATCCATCTTCAAAATCATGTATCTTTTTGTTCTGCACAGTTGATATTGCTTCTCTCTTCCCACAATCTGCAATATCTATGTGCTCAATCAATTGGCTGATTCTTTTTTTAGCACCGTCACTACCGTGTTTCTTCTCTGCAAAATAATAAGCAATCGCAAGACAAATAGTGGTAGTCACCAGCGTAGTGTCCTTTTGACCTGCCATGCTCAAAATTCTTGAGGTGTACATATAGACCGGATATTCTTTATTCAGAACCGAAACCAGAATATTAGCGTCTAGAAAAAACCTCATTTTTTACTTTTAAAGTATTCGTCTTTTAGATCTTTCCTTTTGCGAGGTGTGGTTATGTACTCTGCCTCACCTTCAGAAACGGTACTCACCCAATCTGCAACCGGAATATCTTCTATATTGCGGTAGCCACCTGCGGTAGCCTTACGTAACAATATTTCCGTAAGCCTGCTTAAGCTTATTCCCTGGCTTTCGGCATAGTGCTTAGCCTTGTCTATAATAGTGGCATTAAAGCTCAATGTGATCTTTGCGTCCATCTCTTCTAAATTATACGACAAAGTTATAAAAACTATACGTACAAACAACAGTTTTTAAATATTTTTAACCTCTATACTTAACCTCAATAGCATGAAGCTCTATCAGTGGTTTCAAAAACTCCTCAAGTGCATATACGCTCAACTGGCTGGCTGCATCACACAATGCTTTTTCAGGTTCGGGATGTGTTTCTATAAAGATCCCATCCACACCTGCAGCTACACCTGCCCTGCTCAGTACAGGCAAAAATTCACGCGCACCGCCTTTTGCATCCGCACTCGGTATACCATACTTACGAATAGCATGTGTAATATCAAACACTACCGGATAACCGATATTAGCCAGATGAAAGAAGCTACGGGGATCTACTACAAGGTCGTTATAGCCCATTGTGTATCCACGCTCAGTAAGAATAATGTTGCTATTGCCCGCCTCTTCGCATTTAGCCACTGGGTGCTTCATATTATCAGGTGCCAAAAACTGACCATGCTTGATGTTCACCACTTTCCCGGTTTTGGCGGCAGCTACCATCAACCCTGACTGCATACACAAGTATGCAGGGATCTGGAGTACATCACAAACCTCAGCCACAGGTGCTGCATGATCGGGATAGTGAATATCGGTAAGCAAAGTAAAGCCAAACTGCTCCTTTACCTTAGCCAGTATCTTCAGGCCTTTATCCAAACCCGGGCCGTCATAGTACTTCAGGCTGCTGCGGTTATCTTTCAGGAAAGACGACTTGTAAATGATAGGAATGTTCATCTTTTCACTTACTTCTTTCAGCTTCTCGGCTGTCTTCATCATTATTGATTCATCCTCAATAACGCATGGACCCGAGATCAGGAACAACTCATCAGCTCCGCAATTTATATTTCCGACTTTTACTTTTTTTACGCTCACAGTTTACATTCTTTTATACAATTCTTTAATAGTATCCAATGATACCTTTTCTTTCCAGTCAGTGCCAATGGCGTGATTCCACATATGCGGCAGGTTATAGGCTACCTCGGCCATTGCGGTTATCGTTTCGTCAGTCCAGCCTTTCGATAGTCCCTGTGGCAATTGCACATTGTGCTGTACCAGCATTTGTTTTAATTCACGAACACCCTCGCCGTAATAATCCTCCAGATGCTGGAAGGCAAGGCAATTGGCATAACAATGTTTTTCGCCAAGGATCTTAGACAACCCATATGATAGTGCATGACAAACACCAACTTCAGAATAGGTAAGACTAAGACCTCCCATCATCGAGGCTACCATTAACTTATCATCGTTCTCAGCAGTTTGACCCGCTTTGTCGCCCAAATATATTTCGCGGCACAGCTTCACGGCCTGCTCAGCAAAAGCATGGCTGTAGGCGTTGTTGAGAATTCCGTTTTCTGATTCTATGCAGTGGATATAAGTATCCATGCCGGTATACAACCATTTGTCAGTTGGCACAGAAGCTATCAACTCAGGATCAAGTATCACCTGATTGAATACGGTCCAGTCGCACTTCAGGCCCAGCTTTTTAACTGGCCCGGTGAGTACTGCGGTCATAGAAACTTCGGCACCGGTACCGGAGATGGTAGGTACACCCAGATGATAAATACCCGGCTTCTTGATCAGGTTCAGCCCTTGATACAGAGTAGAAGACCCTTCGTTGGTAAACATCAGAGATACAGCTTTTGCAATATCCATGATGCTGCCGCCACCAATACCTACTACACCCGAAGGCAATCCTTTTGCGGCCAGTACTTCGTCCCTCAGGCTGTCTATCAGTTCAGTTGTAGGTTCACTCGGATCCACATCAATGAACTTAACCACATCTTCAGGCTTTACAGGCAGCCTGCTTTCCAGGTCTTTACCTTTAAAGTAGCTGTCGACCACAAACAGGAAGAACCGGCCATTGTCATTGCGTTTTTCAGCCAGTATGCCGTCCATTTCAGAAAAGCTTCCCCTTCCAAAAACCACCTTATCTATGTTCTTAAAATTTTTATGCATTTCTAGTTTTAACCAGTTAAAGAATCAAAGCAACCTTATTAGGCCGGCACCATCATAGCTGTTTTTGCGCAGGCAGCTATTTTTTCTGCAAGAGCTTTCATTTCGTCCTCCGTCCATGTGCAGCGGATAACGAACGACACCAGACGACCTATTACCTCCTGCGTTTTTGGTAAATGAAGATTATTATAATCCTGTGGAATACCAAAAGCTTCCGCAGGCAGCTTGGACACTGTCTGCATATTTTTCAGATGATCCCACTGATTTATAAAATGGTACATGTTTGTATACCAGTAGTTAAAACCACCTACACCTGCTTTGTTCATTTCATCAACTGTGCGTTTTGCCGTTTCTGTATCTGGTAGCATCATATTCAGGAATGTTGCTGAATCGCCATCCGGGTCGGCAACATGAGCGAATGAAATACCTTCAGTTTGAGAAAGAATATCTTGCAGTAGTTGCTTGTTTTTCCTGTTGGCTTCCCTGATCTGAGGCACTTTGCGTGTTTGCGCCAGTGCCACCGCAGCGTGCAGTTCGCTGATCCTGTAGTTAAACCCTAGTACTGGGTGCTGCTCCATGCCACGGTTACTACCCACATGGTTATGCCCATGATCAGAATACGCATCAGCCAGTTTGTAAATCTCTTCATCATTGGTTACGAAAATACCACCCTCGCCTGCTGTTGCAATCTTAAAAAAGTCGAATGAATAGCTGCCCGTAGTACCGAAAAGCCCAACTGATGTACCTTTATAGGAAGCCGAAAACGCCTGACCGGCATCTTCAACCAATATCAGATTGTAATCGTTCACTACTTTCATAATGCTGTCCATCTCAGCCATGCCACCACACATATGCACCAGACAAACACCCTTGGTTTTAGGAGTGATCGCCTTTTCGATACCTTCTGCACTCAGGCACAATGTTTCATCGATCTCAGCAAAAACCGGAATTGCACCCACCCAAAGCACAGCCTCAACGCTGGCTATGAACGTAAATGGCGGGCAGATCACCTCATCGCCTGCACCTATACCAGCCGCTGCCAGAGCTATAGCTATAGCCGCAGAACCGTTTGATACAGCATGTGCATATTTTGCCCCGGTTATTTTTCTTACCTCAGCTTCAAAGTCTCTGGCTTTCCAGATACCATTGCGCTGCTGCTCATTGTTATAACGGAATAACATTCCCGTTTCAAGCACATCATTTATTTCCTTGCGTTCTTCGTTTCCGAATAATTCTGTTCCCGGCATATTATGATTTTAAGACTGCAAAATTACATCAATAAACCCAAACCTTATAAGCGCATATGAGTTTTAGAAGCATATAAAGCATTATGCAGGGCTATTGCCATTGATAAACACTAATTTTGGCTTTTTATTATAGAATGGACAAACTCTTAACGTTTCCTTCGGGCCTGGTAAAATACATGTTTCAAAGTTCCTTTGAGCAAATATGGGAAACACTCGATAAGAACCATGTGATTTTAATTACCGATGAAAATATATTCAGGTATTATAAACCCCTTTTTAAAGACCATAAAACTCTTTTAGTAAACCCGGGGGAAGGCGCAAAGGAAATAAGCACAATTGAAAGATTAAGCAAAGAACTCGTAAGCCTGGAGGCAACCCGAAAAACGATATTGGTGGGCGTAGGAGGAGGCGTGATCACAGACATCACCGGATTTCTTGCTTCCGTGTATATGCGAGGCATTTCATTTGGTTTTGTGCCTACTACACTGCTTGGGATGGTGGATGCTGCAGCCGGAGGTAAAAACGGCGTAAACCTAGGTTTTAATAAAAATATGCTCGGCACCATTAACCAGCCTGATTTTATTTTATATGACACCTCATTCCTGAGTACATTATCTGACGATGAATGGAGCAATGGATTTGCAGAGATCATCAAGTACGCCTGCATTTTCGATGAGGCACTGTACAACGAACTCCATAAAAACAGCATAACGACTTATAAAAATGACGGCGATGCACTGGCGATGCTGATTGAAAGATGTGTAGACTGGAAGAACAAAACAGTGATGGAAGATGAACACGAAAAAGGCGTAAGAAAACTACTGAATTTCGGACATACTGCCGCGCACGCCATAGAGCAACTATATGAGATACCGCACGGCAAAGCGGTTGGAATTGGTATGATCATCGCGTCGATGATATCTGTTTCGGTAACCGGTCTTGAAAAATCAATTACCGAAGATATTAAAAGACTGCTGAGCCTTTACCACCTGCCGGTGAAATTCAAATTTGATCCCAAGCGGGCTATGGAGCTGCTGCGCATGGACAAAAAAAGGAACGAACAACTTATGGATTATATACTCCTCGACAAACCCGGGAAAGCGACTGTTCACTCGCTACCTTTTGAGGTTATTGAAAACGCACTGAATGCATATGAAAGCGAGAATTGAGCCCGGAGCTGTAACGGGAATTTTTACCGCACCGTCATCGAAAAGCTATACCCAAAGGGCATATGCAGCGGCATTGCTACACAAGGGCTCGACTACGATTCACAATCCTGGCTCGTCGGATGATGAGCGAGCGGCACTGGATATCATACAGCAGTTGGGTGCAGTAGTGACTTCGCAAACGGCCACCAAAATAGAATTATTCAGTAATGGTGTTAACCCGATACATCATACCATCAACTGCGGCGAAAGCGGGCTGGCGGCGCGGCTATTTACGCCTATTGCAGCATTGTCTGAAAAACCTTCAACAGTGACAGGTTCCGGCAGCTTGCTGAAACGCCCGATGGAAGGCTTCGCAAATGTATTTCCTCAGCTAAGTGTGCAACTGCCCGGATTCGAAAAATATCTGCCGGTGTCCATAAAGGGACCAATGGTGGCAGCTAACATAAAAATGAACGCAGAAGGCGGATCGCAGCTACTGACTGGTTTGTTGTTCGCCCTTTGTAACTGCGCAACCAAAAAAGTAACCATATCCGTTGCCGGCCTGAAAAGCAAGCCGTACATAGACATGACACTGGAGGTGCTGGAACAATCTGATAAAAAAGTGATCAATAACAACTACAGTGAGTTTATTGTTGATCCGGCTTTGTTTGTACAAAAAAACGAATTAGCAATCCATATCGAAGGAGACTGGAGCAGTGGCGCGTATTTTCTTGTTGCCGGAGCCATAGCCGGATCGGTAACGGTTAAGAACTTAAACCCAGAATCGAAGCAGGCAGACAAGGCGATACTGAAAGTGCTGGATGCAGCAGGTGCCAATGTTGTAACAAATAGTGAAGGCATCACAGTAACCAATGCAAAACTAACTGCCTTTGAATTTGATGCCACCGATTGCCCTGACCTGTTCCCAGTTTTAGCAATACTCGCAGCCTGCTGCGAGGGCGAGAGCAGTATATGCGGGGTACACAGACTGTTTTACAAGGAAAGCAACAGGGTTGAAAGTATAACAGAAATGCTGCAGTATTTCGGAGTACACTTCTCGGTAGAAGAAGATACCCTTTATGTAGAGGGCGTATATAAGCTGCAGGGAACCGTAATAGACTCTTACAATGACCACCGTATAGCCATGGCAGCGGCGATAGGAGCTTTACGTGCCAACGGACCGGTTGATATCACCAACCCTACATGCATCAATAAATCGTACCCTGATTTTTTCAAAGATCTGGCATTATGTGGCGGAAGAGTAACACTGCCGGCGGATTCTTAGCGAACAAATCTCAAACTATTGAAACCATTTAGTATTTTTAAATACCCAGGAAACAATTATCAATGAACACATTCGGGCAAATATTCAGGGTTAGTATTTTTGGGGAATCTCATGGTAAATGGGTAGGGGTAACCATTGATGGTTGCCCTGCGGGGATAGATATGCCAGTTGAGGATTTCTTGCCGGATATGGACAGGAGGAAAGCCGGTGCAGCCGGAACAACGCCACGTAAAGAAGACGACCTGCCGATTTTTGTCAGTGGTGTTTATAATAATAAAACGACAGGTGCACCGCTGACCATTGTGTTTGAAAACAACAATGTACGATCAGGTGACTACGATGCAGTAAAGGACACACATCGCCCGGGCCATGCAGACTTTGTGCTTACCCGGAAATTCAACGGTTTCAATGATCACCGCGGTGGCGGTCATTCATCTGGCAGATTGACGGTGGCTTTGGTGGCAGCCGGAGTAGTTGCGAAAAAAATACTTTCGGGTGTATCAGTGCATGCTACATTAACTGAGGCCGGCGGACAAACAGATATTGAAGCGGCCATACAAAAAGCCATTGAGAATAATGATAGTATAGGTGGTATTGTAAGCTGTGCAGTCAATGGCCTGCCGGTTGGTTTGGGTGAACCGTTTTTCAACTCGGCAGAGTCTGTGATCAGCCATATTGTTTTCTCGATACCTGCAATAAAGGGCATTGAATTCGGGAGCGGATTTGCCGCGGCTGGCTTGACAGGCAGCCAGCACAATGATGCTTTTACAGACGAAAACGGCACCACAGCAACCAACCATGCCGGAGGCATCAATGGGGGTATCACCAACGGTAATGAACTGAATTTCAGAGTAGCGGTAAAACCCACCAGCAGCACGCCACGGGAGCAACAGACCTGGAACAACGCCACCAATACCGTTGCGCCGTTTACGGTAAAAGGCAGGCACGACCTCTGCATAGCACTCCGGGTGCCGGTTGTGGTAGAGGCTGCTACGGCCATAGCATTGGCAGACCTTTTGCTGCTGCAGCGGGTGGCTAACTCAATTTAGATAACGCTTATTAACGCAGTTTTATGAATAAAACAGCCTGTTAATAGGTCAGGAAACGTAATTTTAGCCCAAATAAAGAAAGAATGAAGAAATTATACATACTTATTGCATCCATTTTTGTTTTCACTTCCGGATTTGCTCAAAGGTCTGCTAACGTGGCACCTCAGCCTATTCGTGTTGCTTATATGAATAATTATGCCGGCAGCAGCAAAACCACTGCAACCGGTGATCTGGATACACTCACACACGTAACAGCTACCGATACACTTACCTGCTATAAACTGGCAACAGCAAATAGCGGTTATGTAACCGGCACCAACATGTGGGGAGATAAGGCTTTTGCAGAGCGTTATGATTTTACGGACAATGGAGGTAAAAACATGCAGGTGGTAGGTTTGTTTGCGGTATTCACCGGCAAGGTTAATCCAACATCTGGTAATACCATCACTTTTAAACTTTGGGATGAGGGATCTATGCAAATGATCTCTGCTTCAAGGTATTTCAGGGGTTTTCCAAACAATGTTATTGATACACTCACGGTACCTGTTAGTAAACTGGGCATTGGTACAACAGCTGATACGCTGAAGAAATTCATGTTTCAGTACCCTACCGATAATTACTACAGTTCCTTTTTTGCGGGCTACAGCATAGATTACGACTTCGCATCGCTCAACGGAGATACTATAGGTTTAGCATCAACTTACAATGGTCACAGGCTTCCGCTGCTTGACTACAGACTTGTTTACAACACATCTTCTTTCGATACTACTTTGGATACCATCTACAATGTGCAGAACGCAACTCTGGAATCTGATAACAAATGGTACGACAACTACTCGCAAAACAACTCAATTAAAAACAACCTGGCAGTTTACCCGATTGTTGTTCTGGGATATCCTGCCGCAGTAAAAGGCGTTACCCGCAACAGCTTTACCTACTATGGCAATTACCCCAACCCTGCCACCAACAGCACCAATATCAAATTCTCACTGGCGAAAAACACAGATGTAACGGTACAGTTGATGGATATGGCCGGACGGGTTTTGAACAATATCAAAACAGAAAATCTTTCGGCAGGCGAACATACGATTCCGGTAAATACAGCTGACTTAGCTCCGGGTGAATATCTCTATCTGATCCGTACGGCGGAGGGAGAGGGCATTGCATCAACATTCAGCAAAGAGTAACAATATTTCCAAAGTAGATTGAGAATAATGAGCAGAAAATCATGAAACTACTATCGCCCCTATTACTATTTTTCCCTTTATTGGGGCAGGGGCAAGAATATTTTCGATGCGATCATGAAAAACTAGCTAAAATAATTCATTCAAAAAGTAGAATTGAAAAAACTTCAGGGGTAAAGTATTCTATTAAAGGAGAATTGCAATTTCAAATATGGAACACAAACTATTTCTGTGATAGTGCTGTATTTGATTGTAACAGAAATGAACTAGCTATTTATGGCAATGTCAAGCAAGTACCCGCAACCGAATTAAATTTCCCACATTATGATCAAATGATTTTTCGTCTATCGGATAGCTTCATTTATTTCCCCGGTCCATCTCGCTGACAACTACTTTTTTCGATTGCTTTCTAAAATAGCATTTAACCACAAAAACTTCAAGCTATTTCGCATTTAGCCACTGCACCATGTACTTGGGGTCTAGCTGGTAGTATGCGTATACACTTTTGTATTCGATCATACCGTTGTTCACCCAGAAAATGGTAGGTACGCCGCCATGGTCACCCTTTTTAAGTCCTGAGTTTACCAGGTCTTCAAACTCTTTGGTGTGCTGGTAAAAAAGGTGCGGCACGTGCTCCGCATGGGTTTCATCGAAGAACGATTTCAGGTGGGGTTCAGCACCATCCAGCACAATAAACATCGGTATCTCGGGGTGCTCGCGGTGAATCACTTGCAGCAGGTAGGCAGCCTTTTTGCAATGGGGACAAGTAAGGCTCATTAATGCCAGAATATGCTTACCCTTACGCAAATCTACCGCAGGAGCAGGCGTGTATTGATACAAAGGATTAAGATCGATGGGATTGGCATACTTTACCGGAGCCGTACCCACATACATCATATTCACCACAAACGGAACCGTAAAACCAATTGCCGCAACCACCATGCCTACATATTCCTGGTGCCTGTATGGTTTTACCGGGTAAATGAACATCAGCAAAACAGTAACCGCTATCATGGCCACATTCTTCCAAATAGCGTTAAGCGGCGTCATGGAAACTTTGTTGCCAAAGCAGCCGCAATTGCCTGAGTTACCTTGTTTTAGTATAACGACCAACAGGTAAATAATAAAAACGGTAAGAACTGCGATAACGGCTTTGTATGTAAACTTCCGGAGGTAGATGTGAAAGAGCAAAAACAGCCCCAGCATGAACTCAAAGCCTATCAGTACTCTGGCAATAACGCCTGCAACCACCATGCTGCTGATACCCAGATCGAGAAAAGTCCATTGAAAACTGTCAAATGCATTGGTGGCGTCAGGTGTATCCACTAATCTGAATCCACGAAACTCAACCCCCGACTTGGTGTATGCCGAATAAAAAAAAGTGGCAGCCATTGCCAGCAATAAAATGAAGCCGAAAGTTCGCTTGAGATAAAAAAGGCCGGTCTTGTTTTCAGGTAGTTCAGAATCCATAATCAATACCTTGCAAAATTATCGAAAAATATCGGAAGCACTCCTGAACAAAAGAAGCAGACTAATACAGATAACAGTTTTCATCAGTATGAATGCCGTTATTCTGGTAGGTACCAGATTCAGCTTCGCACTTGCTTTTTGCAGACGATTTGGTATCGGCTATGTCGTATTCTTTTGCGGTGCTGTCTGGCAGACCGGGTTTTCCGCTGTACTTAATATCACAATGGCAGGTATATTTTTTCACGCAGGAACTCATAGATCCAATACCTGCACAAACCATAACCAGCAATAAAAACGAGCGGAATTTCATGAATACAACTTTTATGAAGGGTGAAGTTAGTGATATGCCGTTAAAAATCAAAATCGGGGGCGTATAATGGGATGTATTAAATAAAGGAGGGTTCAGTAAATGAACCCTCCTGATTGATAGTTTCTTTAAAATTTTAATTCTTTCTAACCAACACCCTGGATTTGATATTGCCACCTGCATCAGTTATCACAACAACGTATGAGCCCACGGGCACATTGCTGTACCTGAATGTGCTGGTACCATCGTGGGTAACTGCCCAGTTCTGGTCTGCACTTCTACCCATCATATCATAGAGTGCAACGTGGTCGGTTGAGGTAAGGCCTGTGATGGATATCTGGTCTTTAGATGGATTAGGATATACCTTGATGTCTGCTTTTTCGTTCACATTGGTTACGCTCAAAGTTGAGGGAGGAGGAGGAGGGACACGGTTCAGAAAAGCAATTGCGGAGTCTCTGCCTCCCTGGCTGAAGGCAAAGAAATAACTAAATGACGCAGAATTTGCAGGGTGCAGTGCATGCACGGCCGTTGTGCGGTATACGCTGTCGCCGGCACTGTCTACAGAAGCAAGGTGAGGGATGGACATTATAAGGCCGATTGCAATGTCGCCCGGGTGATTAATACCAGGAGTATAGTAAGAAGTACCGCCAAAACTTGTATTCCCGGCATATCCAGACGCCAAATCTTGAGCTATTGATAAGCCCCATGCGTTGTAAACAAGTGCTGTGGCAGCGGTATCGGTAGTACCAAAAGCCAGATAGGGCGCGGAAACACTGGTTCCTGTTGCGGAAACGATGGTTGTATCCGTACTTTGATACTCGACCATATTGTTAGTTACAAAAGAACCACCTGGCCATGTTTGGTCGTTATCGGCGTCAACACTGCGCATATAGTAAATACTGTCTTTGGGTGCAGACGACAAATTTGTAAGAATTATCTTTACGGTAAAATAGAGGCTGTTTGTGTCTAAGGTAGTGATCTGTGTAAGCCTGATGCTATCAATAGTTCCCTCCCACACGCCAACAGTTACGCCACCGCTGGTCGAATAGGAGATATTACTCCCTGTACAGGTGGACATCCCTCCACCATATACAAAAGCTGAAGAAGTACCACTGTTGTAACCCTGGCAACGCTTACCCCCTACCTGTAGTTCCCAACCCTCGAAAGGTGAACCCGGTACGAAATAGTCGCCCATCATTGGTGGAGTACCTACCGCCCACCCGTCCATGCCGGGATCAGCGACAAATCCCAGGGAATTGGCAGGCAAACAAGATGTACAATGCCCGTGGTATCCAGTTGGAGGAACCCCTCCCGAACCAAAATAGCCTAAACTGCCTATGCCGACTTCAACATAGCGGCCCTGTAAAAAAACATCCGCCCCAATCATCTGGGCTTTGGAAATAAATGTAAGGGCATTGAAAACTATAAGAATAGCACTAAAAATGAATTGTTTTTTCATACGGTTTGAGTTTGGTTGTTGATAATAACTTATTGTATGACGAATTTATGGGAAATTTATTACTATGCCAATTGTATATTGATCTACCCATAAAAAAGGCTCTTTTTCAAGAGCCTTTTTTACAATTAGTATTCTGTTTATTTAGTTTTTACTGATCGATACCCTTGATTTTACACTGCCGTTAGCATCTGTAACTACAACTTTATAGTTGCCCGCAGGGGAGTTACCAAAATATATTTTGTTAGTGCCGTCTGAAAGCACTTTCTGATCTTGCACAGCTACTCTACCCATCATATCATACACTGCTATGTGATCACCAATGTGCAATCCCGTAACGAACAGGCGGTCGTTTGCCGGATTTGGATACACGTGTATTTCCTCATTGTTTATATTCTTAATGGCAAGCGCGCCCGGGCTACCTGTAGGGTACGTAAGTGTAGTGCGTACAACGGCAGAGTCTGTTGCCGCCGGACTAAATGAATAGAAAAAAGTGAAACTAGCTTGATTTGCAGGGTGGCGTGTTGCGGCAACCGAGGTGGTTCTGTAAACACTATCTCCCATGCTATCTACTGATGCCAGATGCGGTACCTTTATAATCAACCCTACGGCTATATCTCCATTGTGGTAAACGCCTTCATTATAAAAAGCGGCACTGCCGCCACCATATGTACCTGCATATACCGAGTCAAGGTCATGAACGAGTGCTATTGGCCATGCGTTATAAATAACCGCTCTCGACAAGGTATCGCTGGTACCGAGACCCAGGTAGGGTGCAGAGGTACTATAACCTGTTGCAGAAACCACCGAGCAATAAAACGTATCGGGCATCTGGTGCTCAATAATATTCTTGGTAGGGAAGCCACCACCCGGCCAGGTTTGATCATTGTCCGGATCAAGGCTCCTGAAATAATAGATATCAGAGATCGGTGTCGATGACATGTTGTTGAGTGTAACTTTTACTGTAAAATACAGATCGTTGGTATCTACAGTGGTTACCTGTGTTACTATAACGCTGTCAAAAGTACCCTGCCATGTACCTGAAATTTTACTTCCGGAAATAGTATAAGCAGTATTGCCCAGAGAACTGCCAGTAAGTCCGCCTGAATACGTGGCACCGCCCATATTAACGCACTGAACCCTTTTCGTAGGGCTTAACTGAAGCTCCCAGCCTTCGAAAGGAAAACCCGGGTAAAAATAATCACCCATGTAAGGCGGAGTACCAACCGCCCAGCCATCCATGCCAGGGTCGGCAACAAAGCCCAGGGGGCCGCCGCTACCTGATGGCGAATGACTATGGTATGTAGTGGGTGAAGTAGTTGTTCCGTACGAGCCATACGGTGTAATGCCTAACTCAACATATTTGCCCTGCAAAAAAACATTTGTGCCAACCATTTGAGCAGATACATCACCTGCCAGAACAAGGGTAAAAACGGCTACAGCCAATCTCAAAAAGTAAACAGATCTCATAATTTTCAGATTTAGAGTAACAAGGTAGAAAATTTGAGAAACACAAAAAAGAGAATGAGTAAATTTATTTTATAAAAATAACAAATATTAACTATTGGCAATAATATTTGTGCCGAAATAAAAAATAAAGGAATCTGGCTGCCTAAAATTATGGCTTGATGATAAAGGTGTGCGTCTTTATGTGGTTGCTTTCGTGGCGTGCCCTGTCGGTGATATAAAATTCATAGTACATGGTATCACCAGTAATACCGTGCAGAGAATCTCTGGGTATTGGCTGTGGCACCGGAAAAAAAACACATTCACCCACTAACCCTTTGTTAGGGTCTTCGATATTTTTATCGATATAAGGAAAAGTATAAACGGTGAACCCAAGACTATCGAACCTGCTGTCTTTAATATGAATGCTGGACATGGTATCATCCTTGTATTCCGGACCCAGGTCGGCATCTCCATCCTCAAGATGGAATACAATCAGCACCGAATCTACATTAACTTTCATTGCAACTTCCGGGTAGAACTCAGTTAGGCTTATCTGTGGTATCTTTGACATAGTATTCTTTTCGCAGGCTGATAACAGCATGCAGAAAAGGCAGAGGGGAACTATGTAACGAAAGCGGAGCATTTTAATCAAAGTTAACAAAAGTGTCGGAGACTACAACGCTAAATACGGAAAGTGTATTGCTTGCCAATGATGGTAATTTCGAAGAAATTGCGTTTGATGTATTCAGGCACCAATATGAACACAACAAAATATACCGTGCTTATTGCGACGCACTAAAGACAGACGTAAGAACAGTCATTCAGCTTACCGACATACCTTTTCTGCCTATCTCTTTTTTCAAGACGCATGAGGTAATAACAAGCAACACCGGCAAAAAACACGAACTGATTTTTGAAAGCTCCAAAACAACGGGTGATACTGCGTCGCGGCACCAGATAACCGATGCATCCGTTTACGAAAGATCGCTTCTGTCGGGGTTTGAACAATTTTATGGCAGGCCGGAGGATTATGTAATACTTGCGCTGCTGCCATCATACCTGGAACGGCAAAATGCATCGCTGGTGTATATGGCCAAAACACTGATGGAAAAGGGCGGACATGCCGAAAGTGGGTTTTATATAAACGAGTGGGAACAGCTGCGCTCAGCGCTTGTTAAAGCCGAACAGAAAAATAAAAAGGTGCTGCTGCTGGGCGTAACATTTGCACTGCTCGACTTTGCTGAAGCCTACCCTATGCCATTGCGCAATACCATTTTAATGGAAACCGGAGGCATGAAGGGCAGAAAAGAAGAAATGACACGTACGGCAGTACATGAAATACTGAAAACGCAATGGCAGCTAGATGCCATACATTCGGAATACGGCATGACAGAGCTGCTCTCTCAAGGCTACGCCCGCACAGATGGTATATTCAGCACCACCCACACTATGCGGGTTTTCGTGCGCGATATCAACGATCCGCTATCGGTTTCTACTTCCGGTACCGGAGCGCTTAATATCATAGACCTTGCCAATGTGCATTCTTGCTCGTTCATAGCTACGGAGGACATCGGCAATATTGCTCCGGATGACACTTTTGAGGTATTGGGCAGGCTGGATCATAGCGCCTTACGTGGCTGCAGCCTGATGGCAGTTTGATACTGGAATTAGGAATTTGCTTTATGCAATTTGGATTGCCACGATAATTCTATATTCGGAAGTCCAAAATCCGAAAAAATTACTACATTTGCACCCCCTGAACAGGTAAATGACGCCCGGGTGGCGAAATTGGTAGACGCACTGTGTTCAGGTCGCAGCGTTCGCAAGGATGTGCTGGTTCGAATCCAGTCCCGGGCACTTAGCAGATTTCAGGCGATTCGTAAT
>CAIKOJ010000065.1 GCA_903829015.1 uncultured Bacteroidota bacterium | reverse complement strand
TTCAAAACGAAGAAAGCCGCTCTGGGAGCGGCTTTCAAGACATTGTTGCGGACTGGACGGGACTCGAACCCGCGACCTCCGCCGTGACAGGGCGGCATTCTAACCAACTGAACTACCAATCCTTTTTCAGTTCGGGGTGCAAATATAAGAGCAATTTTCCGAGATAGCAAATGTTATTTCGTCTTTTATTTAAAGTTAGTGCATTATGGTCCGGCCTAATTGATTAATTTCTTTACTTTTGGGCCAATTTCAAAAATGGTGAAAGCAGTTAGCAAAGTTGCATATCTCGACGGGATAAGGGGAGTAGCCGCATTTTTGGTTTTTTTTCATCATTTTTTACTCGTTTTTTTTTCTGCATTTTATTCTTTCGACGTACATGCAACTAATTTATACGGTTGGGATGTGCGGTACGGGCAAAGTATTTTTAGCGTACTGTCGAACGGTCACTTCTTTGTTTGCATATTTTTTGTGCTCAGTGGTTTTGTATTAAGTCGCAAATACTATCAGACAAACGATCTGGAGGTTGTCCTTTCAGGTGCGCACCGCCGTTTTCTCAGGCTGTATATTCCGGTGGCTTCTACAATTATTATCTCCTACCTGATGCTCAAAGCCGGGCTTTTCTATAATGGCCCGGTAAGTGTGATGAGGCATTCGGAATGGTGGTTTGGCACCCAGTGGAATATTCCTGAACCGTTATTTCAATTATGGATCGGCTTGAAGTACACGGCTTTGTTTCTGGGCGACAGTACGTTCAATACCAGCCTCTGGACCATGTCTATAGAGTTTTTTGGATCATTTTTCGTTTTTGGTTTTCTGGCTTTTACGCACAACACCAATAGGAAATTGTTAGTTCTTTTCCTTACTCTGCTCTACTTTAAGTTTACTGAACAGCCAAATATGGCCAATTTTATTTTTGGCATTAGTTTGAACTACCTTGAGCAGTTGGCTCCTACGTTTCGTAAGAATGCTGTGAACATAGCAGTAATTATGCTGGTTCTGCTGGGTTTGTTCCTCGGATCGTATCCATCGAGTAATTATCATGGTGGAACGATTTTTGAAAAGTTCAGTCCCTTTATCTTAAAATACAACAGATGGTATCATTCCATAGGTGCCTTATGCGTTGTTGCGGCAGTAATTTTATCACCATTTCTTCAAAAACTGTTTAGCCTTAAACCAGTTAGGTTTTTGGGGTACATATCATTTTCGTTGTACTTGCTGCATCCTCTGGTTTTGGGATCATTCAGTAGTTGGCTCTATCTAAAACTGGCTGTTCCCGTTGGCTTTAATAAGGCGGTTTGTGTAATATTTGTTTTAACATCATTGGTGTGTTTGTTATTGTCGTGGATTATGACAAAGTTCATTGACGACCCGGGTGTTGAATTTTCGAAATACGTATATAACAGGTGGTTTAAAAAAGCTAAAGTAGCTGATAACTCACCTGAAAATGGAATAGAATAACAATTAAGCAGAACAAAAACTTCAGATTTGCAGTAAATATTATTACTTTTGTAAAACTACAAATTACCACTATGCAATTTCTGGATTTTGAAAAACCACTTGAAGATCTGTACAAGCAAATTCATAAGCTTAAAGAAATGTCTGCAAAAAATAAGGTAGATGTATCTAATAGTATTCGCGAACTGGAAAATACGATCAGGAGCACAAGGCAACAGCTATACGAAAACCTTACGCCCTGGCAGCGTGTGCAAATAAGCAGACATCCCGATCGTCCTTACACATTATTTTATATAGAGCAGATCTTTACCGATTTCACCGAGTTATTCGGAGATCGTCAGGTAAAAGATGATAAAGCCATGGTGGGTGGTATGGCTATGTTGGGCGATCAGCCGGTAATGGTTATTGGCCATCAAAAGGGTACTAATACTAAAATGCGCCAGATCAGGAATTTCGGAATGGCTAATCCTGAGGGATACAGAAAGGCACTGAGGTTGATGAGAATGGCAGAGAAATTTAATCGTCCTATAATCACTTTCATTGACACTCCGGGCGCTTTCCCAGGTCTTGAAGCTGAGGAAAGAGGACAGGCAGAAGCCATTGCACGTAATATTTACGAGATGGTAAACATGAGGGTGCCGGTGATTTGTGTAATAATAGGCGAGGGTGCATCTGGTGGCGCGCTTGGTATTGGTGTTGGTGATAAGGTAGCAATGATGGAAAACACTTGGTATTCTGTTATTTCCCCCGAATCATGTTCATCTATCCTTTGGCGTAGTTGGAATTTTAAGGAGAAAGCGGCTGAACAGCTAAAGCTTACCTACGAAGATATGAGTGGATTTGGCTTAGTAGATGATGTAATAGCAGAGCCTACAGGAGGTGCGCATACTGACCCTGAGACAACTGCTGCAACGCTGAAAACTTACTTAGTAAAGACACTGGGATCGTTGATAGGTCTGGATGCAGATACACGTATCAATCAGCGAATTGACAAGTTGTCGAAGATGGGATTTTATGACGAACTGGAAGTTGAATCAGATAAGCAAGAATTAGTAAACTAGTACAATTGAACGATAAAAATTAAGCAATAGGTTTTTAAAACTATCATATGGAGGCTAGTGCCATGAATTTATTTTTTTACTTTTAAACAAACATCAAATGGGGTATCAGCAACTCAAAGGTACAGGTGTAGCCTTAATTACGCCTTTTCAAAAAAATGGGAGTATTGATTTTCCGGCTCTCGAAAAGCTAACCGGAAATTTGTTAAAAGGTGGTGTGGATTTTCTTGTAGCGCTTGGTACAACCGCAGAAACACCAACTTTAACTTCAGCAGAAAGGCAGGAAGTGCTTACGGCGATTATTGGTTATACAAATGGTCAGGTTCCGGTGGTTTGTGGTATTGGTGGTAATAATACCAACGAAGTTGTGGAACAGTTAAAAACGATGGATCTGCAAGGTGTAGATACAATACTGAGCGTGGTGCCATACTACAACAGGCCTACGCAGGAGGGAATCTACCAACACTTTAAGACAATTGCAGGAGCAACAAATAAGCAGATCATACTTTATAATGTGCCGGGAAGAACGGGAAGCAATATGTTGCCTGAAACAGTTTTACGCCTTGCAGCAGAATGCAAAAACATTATTGGTCTGAAAGAAGCTAATGGCAACATTGTTCAGAATATGGAGTTGTTGCAGAATAAGCCTGATAATTTTACGGTTTTATCAGGTGATGATAACTTGGCACTAGCACAGATGGCGCTTGGTATGGAAGGCGTTATTTCTGTTGCGGCAAATTGCTTTACCAAGGAAATTACTGACATTGTTAATCTGGCTATTGTAGGCAAATTTGATAAGGCTCGTAAAGTATTGTACAAAATCCTTCCTGCCATAGATTTGCTTTTTGCCGATGGCAATCCTCCGGGAGTGAAGTATGCATTAAGCAAGCAGGGATTCTGCAATAATGTTTTACGTCTTCCTTTGGTACCAGTTTCAGAAGCGACTGCCAAAAAGATGGACAACTTTCTGAAATAAGTATCTTTTTTATGATTTTAATGAATCCATTCTGTTTCGGCTGAATGGATTTTTTTTGTGTTGGAACTTCAGAGATACTTTTCAGCCGGGTCTGGTTGTCGACCAGAAAAATTTGGTGTAAATTGGATCTTTAACTACACATCTCCTATTTAATTTTAAAACTGAAACTACATGAAAAAAACAAACACTATTTACTGGATCACAACAGTAATTTTTAGCTTAATGATGTTGTTCTCCGCAGTGCCCGATGTTATCTTACTACCTGATGCTGTGAAGATCATGACGCAATTAGGGTACCCACTATATTTCACTCAGTTTATAGGAATAATGAAAATACTTGGTGTTCTGGCCATACTAGTGCCGCTACCGGCACGGATAAAAGAGTGGGCCTACGCCGGTTTGGCGTTCGACCTAATTGGTGCGATATATTCAATTGTTGCGAGTGGACTTGCCAATGGGCAGATGGCATTTATGATTGTTTTTATACTGCCGGGAATTGTCTCCTATATCTATTTTCATAAACGAATACAAGGGCTAGTTAATATCAATTCCTAGTCAGAGGAGGGATAGCGAATTTTCCTTTTGCTGATACAATTTGAGATGCAGGTTGAGCAAGATCAGTGTTTCACTAATTTATTATCTGGACAGGAGTGGGTTTTTCTGCAATGTTGCTATTGGAGGGGCTTAGCAACAACTATTTCACTTGTCCGCACTTGTGGTTGTCAATGAGCCATTGTGTTGCCTGCAGGGTGCAGAATGAAAATTGCTTCATGCTGTCGGCTCTTTTATTGCCCGAAAGTGCAATTGGACCTGCATTATTACCCAGCAAATAAAGAGCCTCATTGCCGTTGTTCTGCCAAATGTATAGGTGCTGTGTATCTGCAGTACAAAGCCTGTCGTCCTGGCTGAAACAAATGTATGGACGGTTATGATGAAGAAGGTCTACGCCCATTGTGTTGTTGGTATAAGACAGCCCTAGCAAACCCGCGATGGTGGGGTATACATCGATCTGTCCTCCCGGCGACTTTATTTCGACTTGCGATTTAATTATAGCTGGCGCGTAAATGATCAAAGGGATATGGTTATACCCCAGATACAGCCCGCCGTAATTAATTCCCTCTAGCGCACCATGGTCAGCTACAAAAACGAATACCGTATTATTAAACCATTTTTGAGCAGATGCTTTTTTTATGAACTGTCCGATTGACCAATCAGCATATTCAACGCACCCGCCTCTGATTTCAGGATGAGTAGGTTTGAATGCAATATTGTCCGGTACCGTATAGGGTGTGTGGTTAGATGCTGTCATCATAAATGCACAGAAGTTTTTACCACTGCTGCTGATGTCGTTTAATACTGGTATTGCATAATTGAAAAGAAAATGGTCGGGAACACCGAGGGTACTAAGTATGGCTGAAGACGGATAGTCCTGCTTGCTGATAACGGTATCCATATTGTTCTTAGTTACAAATCCACCTACGTTATCAAACTGATCGTCGTGAGTGGTAAAGTAAAGCGTTCGGTAACCGTTCTTCTTCGCAGCATATGGTAGGCCGGTGAACTCGGGGATGTTCACACCCTCCATACTATGCTTGGCCATCAGTGCCGGGAAACTGTATATGGTAGAATAAATACCGTTAAAAGTATGAATGCCTGCCGAATAAAAATTATCGAAAATTATGCCATGTTTGGCCATAGAATCAAGGTTGGGCGTGAGGCCATCTTTATTGCCGAAGCGGGCCATGAAATTAGCACTCATTGATTCCATGATGACCACCACAACATTCAAAGACGGTTTGGTTGAATCATTTTTTATTACTCTGGCAATTGGATACTCCGTATTGGTTGTGGAAGTGTCTATGCCCAGATAATACTGTGACAACCTTATAGCATCAGCATCGGGCATGAAGTTTAGTTTTTTAAACTCTGGCTTCATATTATCAAAGTAGCTGAGCATAAAAGTGAAAATAGGATTCAGTCCGGTCTGATTGGCAAAATCGTATTTACTGAAGTAGGCAGTGCCGGGAACAATAGGTGACTTCTCATCTATCCGTCCGCGAATGCCAAGGAACAACAGACCTGCAAACAGAATTGCAGCAACGATCTCCCGTAGTTTGAAACCGGTTTGCGGTTCAGTCTGTACTTTTTGTTTGAAACTGCGGTAAATGAACCGCTGTGTAATGACGAACAGAATTGTTACCGCTAGAAACAAAAAGAAATAGATCCAGTAGCTGCGCTCCTGTGCTATTAATTTGATCATGAACATCGGCGATGAAACCCAATCGAGGATAGTGATATTTAGCCGTGAGTTGTAGGTATTGAAAAACGGGATATCGGTGGCGCAGCCAAAAAAGGTGATGATGTAAATAATACTCACTGCAATCTGAGTGTACTTTATCGTGTTTCTACCCAAAGCCTTAAATGCGTTGATTGTCAGAAGGACAAGTGCAGGTAATGCCAGTATGTAACCACTAATAGTTGTGTCGAAGCGTAGGCCCATGAACATAGATTGGGCCATTATACCCCATTTACCGGGTATCTCGTTAACTGCCTTTAGGTTAGTAAGAACCAGTACGCTACGGAATACGGTATAGTACAGCATGCCCGCGCCGTAAAGGCTGAGAATAAACCGGATAGAAATGGGTAACCTGAACTTCATAAAAACTTAACTGAATCGTAATAAGGTGTCAAATATATGGCATTTGAAGCCAGAAGGGAACTACCTGACGTGTAGTTGACAGGAAGTAGACAACCGATTCCGATTCAGATTGTAACTTGTTTTTAAAAATCGAATAAGTGCAGTAAGTAACAAATTGCATTATTCCACCTTGACCATTTTTTCCTGTAGTACAGCATCGCCTTCTTTGAGGCGAATGTAGTATTTACCGGCGGGTACGTTCTCGGCCTCGAACTCTACATTAAACCGGTGTCCCATTTTGCCAAATTCTTTGTTTGTAAAAACTTCCTGCGCCATATTGCCTTCCTGATCGAAGATGCCGAGTGTGAGTGTTTTAGGTGCTTCCAGGCGAATCTCGAACTCGGCAAAGATCTTTAGTATTTTGGGCACATATGCCGGTGCATCCGAAACTTGTTCGTTGGGGGCGAGGGTGTAATACAACGGTCTGGGTGCTCCAGTGACACTCACAATATATTCTATCAGTTTCTTTGAGAGTCCATCCATGTCGGGATTGTATACTGAACTCAGATCATGATGGTTGGTAAGAGCCCACACAGCATTCTGCCCCACATAGTCTGATATGCCATTGGTTTTCATAAACCGCAGTACTTTAACAAGGGTGTCATTACTTAAGTACGAAAATGAATAGTTGAGGTCTTTTCTTGGGCCGTGTAGGGGCGCATTGCCGCAATAGGTCTGTACTTCTATTTCTCCGGTAGCCTTTGGTAATACGGCCAGCATTTCCTCTCCGGCCAGCACCATTGGCTGGTAAACGGAATCTTCAGGTTTCAATATCACACCCAGATTGACGGTGATCTGTAGTACAGACTTTGTATTGTTAGTGATCATTAGCTTCGTGGTCTTTCCCTGGTAACGGCCGGCAAAATTCACGGCACGCAACGATACTGAGTTGTCTTTTACGGCGTCGGAAAGACTTTTCTTAATAGTAGCTGACTGACTCAAGATTGGTATAAATACCAGTGCAATTAAAACGAGAAGCTTGTTCATGCTAAATTGATTTGTAGTTGTAACGCAATACCGGGTTGGGACAGTATATTATTGTTGCTATTTTGGTCTAAAATAACACTTTAGTAGTAAAGGCTCAGCTTCTAAAAATTTTTTCAATTAATCGCCAACCATTAACGACAATTTTCCGTCTTATAACTAACATAGGGTTAAAGAATTGCAGGAAAATCAAAAAAAAATTTGGTAGAGTGCGGATTTTTAACTTTTTTGCAGCTTAATAATCTCCTAAAATAAAAAGTCTATAGCAGAAACTTCTACTTAAAACCAAATAAGAACGAATGGCGTGAACATTTACGTTACGTTTAAACCAGGTAGAAGTTATGCATTATCTCCAACATTCTGACGCAGAATTGATTCATGCTTATGTGCATGGACAGGAAAGAGCCCTTGAGGTACTTATTAACAGGTATAAAGACAAAGTATATACTTCTGTCTATATGCTGGTGAAAGACAAGTATCTGGCTGAAGATATTTTTCAGGATGCTTTTCTGAAAATGATCAAAACGATAAAGGAAGGCAGGTACGCCGAGCAGGGCAAATTTTTGCCTTGGGCAATACGGGTAGCGCACAACCTGTGTATGGATCACTTCCGCAAAACCAAGAATAATATTCCGGTATCTATGCCCGATGGTCAGGACATATCTGTGTTGTTTGGCGCAGGCGATCTGGTGGCCGATGGTATAGAAAAGCGGCAGGTGCATGATTGCGTGCGCAAGCTGGTAGAAGACTTGCCCGAGGAGCAGAGAGAAGTGGTAGTGCTGCGTATATATGCAGACCTGAGTTTTAAAGAAATTTCGGACCTCACCGGAGTCAGCATTAACACCGCTTTGGGCAGGATGAGGTACGCATTGATAAATCTCAGAAAGTTGATAACGGACAAGGAATTGGTCTTGCGCTGAGCCTCCTTTTTTATATATTTGCGCAAATATGGCCCAAATACCCAGCTTTTTCTATAACGGCATTTTAGCCGAAAATACCACTGTAACCCTTGAAGCCGAAACCGCCAAACACATATGGCAGGTGTTGCGTATGGAGGCAAACGACCAAATAATTCTAACTGACGGCAAAGGAACAACTGCAGAGGGACGCATTCATGTAGCCGAGCGGCACAAATGCAATGTGACTGTTGGGAAAGTTTCCTTTCATCCAAGGAACGGTAATGTTTTGCATCTGGCTGTTGCGTTCACAAAAAATAACAGTCGTAATGAATGGTTGCTGGAGAAGGCAACTGAGCTTGGCGTAGCCACTATAATTCCCATTAACAGCTCGCGCTCAGAGAAAACTCATGTGCGGCACGATCGCTGGAACAAAATACTGCAATCGGCAAGTTTGCAGTCGCAGCAATACTACCTACCAAATTTAACCGAAATACTGCCA
This sequence comes from uncultured Bacteroidota bacterium, assembly GCA_903829015.1. Lineage (GTDB taxonomy): Bacteria > Bacteroidota > Bacteroidia > Chitinophagales > Chitinophagaceae > Nemorincola. The sequence continues at coordinate 11,088 of CAIKOJ010000065.1, read as the reverse complement.
CTACAGCAGATTTTTCAGCAATTTGATCAACCACAACAGAAATTTATTGCACATTGCAATACAGATCCGAACAAGGCGCCTTTTTCTGAATTGTTAAAACCTGTGAAGGAAACCATATTGCTGATAGGGCCGGAGGGAGACTTTACTCAGGATGAGGTAAATTTGTGTAGGAAGAATGGCTACGAAACGGTGTCGTTAGGCACTCAGAGATTGCGTACTGAAACTGCAGCAATAACTGCGGCCGCTTTCTTTAATCTGTATTTTGATGGAAAAGGTTAGGAAGATTATTACTGCAATACTTTTTATATTTTCCGGCATAACCGCCGGAGCTCAGAATATGAAATTGGGATTGCTGGTGTATAACGGAGGGGGTGACTGGTATGCCAATCCTACTTCACTGAAAAACCTTGCCAATTTCTGCAACGAGCAATTGCACACCAATTTTGATCTCACAGAAGCACATGTGGAAATTGGTAGCCCTGAAATTTTTAATTATCCTTTTCTGCACATGACCGGACATGGTCGGTGGGCTGTGACTGACGCTGAAGCACAGAATTTGCGTAAATACCTGGAAGGTGGTGGGTTTCTGCACATAGACGATAACTACGGACTAGACGTTTATGTAAGGCCGGCACTGAAAAAGGTTTTTCCTGAACTAGAATTGACTGAACTGCCGTTTGACTATCCGATCTATCATCAAAAGTTTAGTTTTCAAAATGGCCTTCCTAAAGTCCACGAACACGATGGTAAGCCCCCCAAAGGTTTTGGACTGATCTATAAGGGCAGGCTTGTGTGCTTTTACAGTTACGAAACCGACCTTGGTGACGGCTGGGAAGATTTTGATGTGCATCACGATCCGGTAGAGAAGCACATTGCAGCCCTGCAAATGGGTGCTAACCTTATTCAATATGTTTTTGCCAACAATCAGGTGAAGCTTTAACGTTTAATAAGCTATGGCGGCATGGTTATTTTATCAATTCAACTGATGGAGTCCGGAATTATTCAAATTCAGCGTACTCATTTCATTTTAAAATAAAGGTTCTCTTTAGTACATTTACGCTTATGCGCTGTCTGTTATTTATTAGTTTCTTTTTATTTACTTCATACGAATCTGGTGCACAGTCGCTGCAGAGCAGGCTGGAGAAAATGATGGAAACCTATGCCGGCAACAATGATTTTAATGGTAGCGTCCTTATTGCAAAAAAAAGGGTAGTGCTGCTCTCAAAGGGATACGGTTACAGCGACTACGAGACCAAGAGTCCCAACAATGAAAATACGATATTTCAGTTAGGTACTTTAACTGAGCTGTTTACCACTCAGTTGGTTCTGTCTCTGGACAGCAAGGCGGCGATGGGCCTAGAGGATAAGGTAGACAAGTATTTTCCTGATTTTCCAAACGGTAATCAGATCACAGTGAAGAACCTGTTGACGCATTCTTCGGGATTGTATGATTATTCTATCGATACTGTGCTGCTTAGACCCAAGAAGAATTTCAAGCCGGCGAGGGTGGCAATTATGGAGTCGGTACAAAACAAGCCGTTGTGTTTTTACCCCGGATCGAAGTATGGTTACTGCGCTACAGATTACTACATGGCCGGACTGATCATTGAAAAGGTAGGTAGATGGGACTATGATGATCTGCTTAAAGAACGAATACTCAAGTCGTGTAAAATGTATCGCACAGGCACTGATTTTCCGAGCCTAAGTGATAACAACAAGGCAACAGGCTATGAACATATTTTTGCAGACACCTGGCAAAAGGCCGAAATTCCGGATACTGGTTATTCGTTCACGTCTTATGGATTGTACAGCACCACAGCCGATATGTATAAGTTTTATCAGTCGCTGAGTACTCATAAATTATTGCCACAGGATTGGCAGGATCTTGCGTATACACCATTAAAAGACCAGTATGCGGCAGGCTGGAAAGTAGAGCGAATCAATGGCAAACAATTCCTGACACATGAAAGTAACACACCCGGATTTAGCGGATATGTACTTTGGCAAAAACAGGATGATTTGTTTATCGTGTTTCTACAAAATAATAAGACACCCAGAATGCCATTACCTGTAATTGCATCAGGATTAATTAAGTGCATATACGGCACGGTCGAATCTAAAAAGCCAGTTGTGCAGCAAATAGAGAAGAGTAAGGTTGAGGAGCCGGAACCCGTTTCTCCGTTTAAAAAATACCTGGGCAAGTTTCAGTTTACGGAGACCTTTTCGCTCAATTTTGTGCTGAGGGGAGATGAACTCATAGGTGTTTCTGCTGACTTGAAAGAAATACGTATGATACCTGAAGGACCGGACACATTCAGGCCAGATGGTATAGCTGCAGTGCTGCAGTTTGTAAAGGATAATAACGGCAGAGTAAACAAAGCTATTCTGCATCAGGGTGGTGAAGACGTGCCTGGCAAGCGGGTAAAGTAATCAGTATTTTAGTCGTGCTTCCACCTTGCGCAGGTATTCTAATGTAGTATTATTTACAACAGATCTTTTTTCGAAAAACGGAATTTTAGCGATCATCCACAATGAGGCCAGGAAGGTGCCAAGATGTCCTTTGGCTATTCTGAGATATTGAACACCCCAACTCATAGCAGTTGATACAAAGTACCTGAAGGGGAGATACCTCCAAGCAACCTTACTTTTGTTTACCCACTGCATTTGTAGTTTTTTATAGTTGGCCTGTCTGCCCAGCGGAGACTCTTTATGCATAACTGTTATGCCATCGTCGTATCCTATTGTATAGCCGGCGTTGAGCGCACGGTAGCTCAGGTCGTATTCCTCCATGCCATAGTGAAAGTCGGTAGGATATAGTCCTGTGGCACTGATTACCTCTCGTTTCATAATATGGGCACCGCCTGCAAAATAGTAAGTTAAGAAGTGTGATTTTGATTTGTATTCGTCATATTTCTTGTGCGGGAACGCAGTTACCTGTACTTCCCTGTTTTCGTAATAGATAACCCTGAAAGTAATTATGCCGGTGTTGGCAGCTTTAAAGAAATTGTTGTTGAACATTTCAGAAAGGCGCAGCAGGTCATCGGGTTTGGTGAAGACCATATCGTCATCAATGCTAAGCAACAAGTTTCCCTTAGCAATAGGTATCAGTTTGTTCCTACCTTTTGCAACTCCAAGATTTTCGTCAGACCATATGTAGGTTATCTTCAACGCCGGGTTTGCAGCAACGTAGTCAGTAACCTTATCGTAAGGTTCGGTAGAGGCATTGTTGAGTATGAGTATTTCTTCCAGCACCTCGTTGGTATGCTGCTGAGTACTGAGGTTTTCCAATAACTCCAGCAGATCGTCCGGCCGATTGTAGGTGATGATCAATATGGATATGCGGTCAGCCATTTCTGAGGTTGTAAAAATACATTTTATCCTTTGTTTTCCTGATTTTGGCTTTCTTTAAAGGATGCAAGTGCTATGAATACTTCGCCAATCGGTAATCCCATCACATTGTAATAGTCGCCGTTGATCTTTTCTATTCCCAGCACACCGATCCACTCCTGTATGGCATATGCGCCGGCCTTGTCAAAAGGTTTGTAGTTTGTAATGTAGTGGTTGATCTGGTCGTCGGTGAGTTTTCTGAAATAGACTTCAGTAGTGGTAGAGAAGCTAACTTCCTTTGATCCTTTGCGTATACAAACACCGGTCACCACTTTGTGCATTCTGCCTGACAGCTGTTTGAGTATTGAAACTGCGTGTGCGGCATCGATGGGCTTGCCCAGAATGTGATGATCGGCCAGTACAACGGTGTCTGCAGCAATAACTATTGCTTCTCCCACGAGATGGGAAACAGCATCAGCTTTTTTCCTCGCCAGAAACTCAGGCACTTCTTCTCCCGGCATGCCGGGAGGATTTGTTTCATCTACATCCGCAATGAGCACCTCGAATTCTATTTCGGCTAGCTCCAGTAGTTGTTTCCGTCTGGGCGATTGTGATGCAAGTATGATCTTGTTTTTCAATTGAACTAAGAAATTTGAAAGTGATAAATAAGCAACGAAAGTACGCCAACAAGCATAATGATCTTGAGGCCACGGCTGCTGTTGTGGTAGTGGCCAGGGGTGGTTTTCCCATTTTTCAGGAATGCAGCCCATGCAATTAACAATGCAATCAGGAAAACTATATACCCAGACAATATTTGCAAATCGTGGGTAAACAGAATATAAGCTACATATGCCAGCGGTAAAATAACCAAGCAATCTATAAGCAATACAAAATTGGCAGAGTAATCCAGACCTTTTATGACTGGTAAAGTTCTGCAGCCCTCAGATGCATCGCCGATGTGATCTTCCATGTCTTTAACTATCTCGCGCATAAGAGTGAGTGCAAAAGCAAAGAACGTGTAAACGATAAGGACCATTGCAGGTGATAGGTGAAAATCAACGGATTGAAATGACGAAATGCCTGGTTCGTAAATGACCAACGTAAGTATCGTCAGTGCTGTGAGTATTGATACAACCACATTACCGGTAAGAAATTGTCTTTTGAAATGGGTAGAATAAAACCAAAGCAAAAGGGTGCACGATGCCTGCAGTATAAGCCATTCGGGATGGCCGGCATGAATGGCTACATAGGCTGCCAGCAACAGTCCGCAAACATTTAATACAGTGTGGAATATAATTGCTTTTTTACGTGGTATTGTTGTCTCCAATACTACTTTTTCGGGTTTGTTTACCAGATCTATTTTTATGTCGAAATAGTCATTGATCATATATCCGGCAGCTGCAATCAGCGCTGTTGAAATTGCCAGCAAAGTAAAGTTAAAGGGTAACAGTACAACAGGGGAGTGTGGTAATATAACACACCACCAAGCCAGAAACTGGGTAAATAAAATGATGATCAGGTTTTTCCATCGTATTAGCCGCAGCCAGGAATATGATTCATTTTTTGTGGGTAAAATCATCAGTAGCTCAATGGCAAATCGTAATGGATATTAACAGAAATAAGCAATGATCGACATGGTTGGCATTTATTCAACCACAGTGCCTGCAGAGCTTATCTGTAATCTTTATTTTCAGGAGGTGAGGTGCTTTCTGATGCCTCAGTCGCCTCGTCCTTGCTTCCCTTCTCCAGGCCGGCCCGGTCTGCACTTGTTGGGTCGTTTGCATCACAATCGTTAAACCCGTCAGGTGCTTTAAAAGTAGATTTCGGGTCAATATTTAAACCCTTATCAGCCCAAACGCGTTTCATGAACAAAGCCCAAATAGGCAGCGCAGAGGCTGCACCCTGACCCATAGACTCCAGTCTAAATCTGAACTCACGGTCGTCGCAGCCAACCCATGCTCCGGCGACCAGGTCGGGAACATAACCAATGAACCAGGCATCCGCTTGATTACTGGTAGTACCCGTTTTGCCAGCCACATCAGCTGTTACACCATACTTGAAGCGCATACGGGCACCGGTGCCCCCGGGTGCAACTACATTGCGCATCAGTTTCACCATTTTAAAAGCCGTATGAGGATTGATGATCTCCTTCTGCACTGAAGCGAAACTTTTTATCAGCATGCCATTCTTGTCTTCGATCTTGCTGATAAAGAATGGTTGTGTATGAATCCCTTTTCCGGGAAACATACTATAGGCTCCCAGCATTTCGTATAGCGAAATATCTGAAACTCCAAGGGCAACGGAAGGGAATTTGTCCATTCGGCTTGTGATACCACATTTGTGTGCGAAATCAACAAATGCCTCAATGCCTACCTGCTTAAGCATATAGAGAGCCGCATTATTGATAGATTTGGCAATAGCCACTTTCATAGGGACCGGAGAGGCGTAGCTTGCTTCCTTATCGGCATTATATGGCTGAGCCATGGTGGGGAATTCCTGAGGGGTAGTAACTACATCTCCGCAAGGTGAATATCCGTTATCAACAGCAAAAGTATACAGCAGCGGCTTTATGGTAGACCCGACCTGGCGTTTAGTGTTCACGTTTACATGATCGTACATGAAGTAGTTATGGTCTATGCCGCCTACCCAGGCTTTTACTTCGCCTGTAGCCGGATCCATTGCCAGAAAACCTGCCTGTAAAAACAGTTTCATGTATTTGATCGAATCAACCGGGCTCATTACCGTGTCCTTGAAATGCTTACTGTTCCACGCGAATACACGCATTTTCACAGGTACTTTCATTTGAGCCATCGCTTTGGCTTCGGGCATATCCTGATTGCGGAAATTCTGATAGCGATCAGTTGACTTTATCGATTGACTGAGGATAGTTTGTATTGGCCCTGGTTTATCCCAAACGCTTCCATCTCTGTACCCAGGCTGCGCAAGGAACTCTTTTTGCCAGTTTGTAAGGTGTTCCTGTACCGCCTCTTCTGCGTAGCGCTGCATACGCACATCGAGAGTTGTCCAGATTTTCAGGCCATCCTTGTATATATCATAAGGAGTACCGTCAGGCTTCTTCATTTCTTTAATGATAGCCTTAACCTGCTGCTCTACAACTTGTCTGAAATAGGGCGCAATACCATCGTGATAATCAATTTTGTGGTAATCGAGTCGAGTTTCCCTGTCCTTCAAGGTATCGCACTGCAGCTGAGAGATGTAGTTGTACTTATACATCTGCTCCAGAACTACATTCCTGCGTTCTCTGGCTTTTTTGGGGTGGCTGCGTGGGTTGTAAATCGTATTGCCTTTAAGCATGCCGACAAGCACTGCTGCCTCATCTACATTCACACTGTCGGGCGTCTTGTTGTAAAACGTAAGGGATGCATTTTTGATCCCGAATACATTGTCACCGAATGGTACGGTATTCAGGTACATAGTAATGATCTCATTCTTGGTAAGATTCCTTTCCAGTTTTACAGCAAGTACCCATTCTTTCAATTTCATGAAGGGGAGCCACAAACTGCTTTGGCTTTGCCTTGGGAATAGGTTTTTTGCCAGCTGTTGTGTGATAGTTGAAGACCCTCTTTTTTTGTGTGCAAGTACATAAAACGGGATGGCAACTGTTGCTATAGGGTCTATACCGGCATGTTCATAAAAACGCGCATCTTCTGTGGCCAGAAGTGCCTGAATAATATTGGGGGAGATATCGCTGAATTTGCTGTTGGAGCGGTCAGTTACGTAATACCGGCCCAGAAGTGTGCCATCGGCGGCATAGACATCCGAAGAAACGGCACTCTGTGGATTCTCTAATTCGGCCAGAGAAGGCATGTAACCTACCATACCATGCTCAATGGCAATTATAAGCGCTGTGAATATCAAAAAGCCAACTATGAATGTGATCCAGAGTGCCCGGATCCAACGCCTGCTTTTGCGGGGCTTTTCCGCAACTTCGGACTTTCTTTTATAAATATTCTCCGGCTTAGTACTCATTCAATAATAATTCTAATGGTTGGTTTGATGCCTTCATGTCACGAATCAGGAGTGTACAATGGCAAATATAACATTTCACAAATTTAGTTTTCTTTTTCATCTTCCTCGGGCACCATATAAAATCCTATGCACCTTAACGGATTGATGAAACCCGGAAATCTTGTTTTGAACCCCAATTTCTTACCCGCAGTTGCTAAAAATGGTTCTAAAAATTTGGTAACAACTTCTTGTTCTGAAGCAGATAATGGTTGATTTGCGTATTTTTTCTTCAGGTATATGTTCATGTAGCTGGCGAAAGAGGTGCCAAACAGAGGGTCGATAATTTCACGTGCGAATTGCATCGGGGTTTTTGTTCCCCGGTTAAAACCACACATATGCAGATAGTAAGTAGCTGCTCTGTATGCCCAATACGATTTGTCGGCATCTGCCGCAGCTTTCCTATAGCGAAGTTTATAATACTGCAAAATCAACTCGGGCAGGAGCAAAGCAAATAAGAGCAAGGCGCCAAGGATACCCAGAGTAACAGCCAGCAAATATTTTGTACTCAGGGGTTTCGTTTGTGCCGTCGCCTGTTGTTTCTCTTTTGGTTTGCTGCCTGGTTTGGCTTTTAGATACACTTCGTCGATTGGTGTAGGCGACGGGAAACTCTCTACCACGTCGTCTCCGCTTGCAATTGGGGAAGGCTGTAATTTTTTCAAAGCTTCGGCATACGACACCGCAGTTCCCTCATCTCCTTTATGCACAGCACTCAACGGCATGGCAATACTGTCCCGATAAATTACTGCCACCTTCATGTCCATGTTAATGGTGATAGGTTTTGGTAATTTGTACTCCTTATCGTGAAACACAAGTTGTTTCACAGAAAGGTGGGCTGTCTTTTTTAAAGTATCTACATCCTCAATAATTCCATCTGCTGCCAGCCATGCTTTAGGTGGCTGCATTGGCGGTGTGCCATCAGGCTGCGGTGTGGGACGGGTCTCATTGTCATTACCAACGGTTGTGTCAAAATCCAACCAGCCATAGCCCGGGAAGTAAACTTGTACCCACGCATGTGCCTGATTGGCATAATACCAGTACCAGCCTTTATTTTTATCACTCCGGTCTTCAGTAAGGAATCCAACTGCAATGCGCGAGGGGATGCCCAGCGAGCGCAGCATGAACAAGGTTGCACCTGCATAATAGGCGCAATAACCTTTATGGTTTTCATTCAGGAAATACAGCAGCTTAGAGGCGTTAGGTAAGTCGGGTATGCCCGGGTTATCTGTATAATGATACAGCCTTTCGCCGTTCTCGTCTTTTGAAAGAAAGTAGTTACGGATCGCCAGCACTTTATCTACCGGCGTGTGGGCGGTATCAGTTATTTTATGAGCCAAATCACTGATAGAACGGAATTTCTCGTTAGAAGGCATGAATGTATAATACTTCATGAACCTATTATCAATGCCTTTGTAATCAGTTACCATCCTCAGTACCTCAAAACGCTGTTCCTGGAATTTTCTGATCTCTTTGTTTTGAGAGTTATAGATAAAATAGGCACTGTTCAGCACAGATACATAACTCTTCGCCCTGAATGCTGATTTGAATTCGCCCCTGAAGTCTTTTTCGATGGTTATGGGCTGCACAAAGTAGCCTACATTGGGAGCCAGATACTGGTCTGCAGACAGCATTTTGCTATAGACCTCAATTTCCACAGTTTCCCTGAGCTTAGCACCCAGGCTGTTTCTGATCACAGAGGAGTCGACCCTCGTTGAAAACAGCGGGATCTTGGATGGATTGGGTTCGAACAGATCGTTGTAAGGTATAGTGGAATCTCGTTCGAAAGTTTCAGTTAGTGTATCGAATTTGGTAAAATAAAAAGCGGTAAGGTAGAGCGGGTTGGGAACATCGGTGCCGGGGAAAAAATTATTTATGTGCGCACAGAACAACAATTGCTTGCTGCGACTCAAAGCACTGCTAAGTCTCGAATAGTCTTTCAGGTCGAAGGTGCCGTCTTTATTTTCTTTCAGCATGCCGCCTTTTCCTTCCTTTCCTCCTCCGCCGTAATTAGCAACTACTTCTTTAATGCTCTTCTGCATCAGGAAATAAACACCCCCAAGTATTAACGATGCCAGCAGGCAGAAGATAGCAAGCCGCCGGGTGAGGTACCACCAGAATTTCTGCGATTTGTCTTTGTAGTTATAGATCTGCTCGGCTGTAAAAACAATATAGATCGCATACAGCATTGCCGGACTGAAAGCCCTGAGTAAGCCATAGACGGTATCGTTCTTTCCTTTAGCTATGAGCAGAATGCAGCCAGAGAGCAATGCAGCAGCCACAAAGACCGACCAATAGCGTAGTCTCGTAAAACCCCAGCCTATCAGCCATCCTGAGGTTACCAATATGGCAAACACCTGGAATCGACGTGCTATGAAAAATGCATCGAACTCGCCGGTTTCGTATTTGTCGAGTCCTTTATAAATACTATACAGCCCAATTAAAAGGATGATGAAAGTGGGCAGAAAACGGAAGCGGAACGAGTAAAACACCGTGGCGATTCCCATTCCAGCTGCGAAATAAAGTGCCTGCTGTAATGCTTGATTTTGCAGGATAGAAAAATATTCGTTGACGTTAACCAGTAGAAAATACCCCACAACTGCCGTTGGCAGTATCAGGAAAATGAGCTTGGCAAGCATCTCATTGACTGGTGTGGCGCGTTGTATATTCATACTCCAATCCGCCGAGGCAGACTTTCTTCAGTGTTTTATTGGTAAAACCTGAGTAAATATAGTAGAAAAATGTAGCGTAAAATGTTAAAAAAAGGTCATGGATAGGTAAATCCTCATGCAGTTAGTTTTTGGTTTGATCAGGCTTTCCTTTTCAATAATTTCATGGCTATGCCAACAAGAAAGTACATTAGAGATGCTACCAGGAATATGGAAACAGTGTAAACACTACCCCATATGAATATTTCTAAAGCCTGCTGTTTCACCGTTAGTTGTTGGGTCGCGGCTTGTTTATGATCATACCAGTACAGCAAAATGGCCATAATAGCAGAGATCACTAGTATTTTTTTATATGGGCGCATATTTGAACGAAGCTAACGTCTATTTTTCTGAATTTATTGTATTTCGCAACCAGTGTTTTTGTTGATTGGAAATTCTGGATTGAACACAGTATTTACTGTACCAGCAAAACAAATATCGCCGTTCTGTTTTTTTCTAAACTAGAACGGCGATGCGGTTATTTGGGGATGTTAGCGCCTCTTTAAAAAATACCAACCTCACGGTAGGCTTAATGGACTGCGCGCTGCTCTTTCCATTCGTCCCTATGCTTACGCAGGGGGTGCTGTTTTGATTTATTGAAGATCATCATTCCATTTTCCCTGCCTGCTCTGCGTGCCTTTTGTTCATCTGGAGAGAGGTTTTTCTCTTCCATACACTCTACGCTACAGCAGCCCTCATATTTGGCAGCGCATTCATCGCACTGTATGAATAGCAAATGGCATCCGTCGTTCTTGCAATTGGTATGTGAGTCGCAAGGCTTGCCGCAGATGTGGCATTCGGCTATAACATCTTCAGTAATACGCTCACCTAAGCGCTCATCGAAAACGAAATTTTTCCCTTTAAATTTAATGGGCAGATTTTCTTCTTTTGCTTTCCGTGTGTATTCTATAATGCCGCCTTCCACATGAAAAATATTGGCGAAACCATTCTGCAACATGTAGGCACTGGCTTTTTCACAGCGTATACCACCGGTACAGTACATAATGATGTTCTTATCCTTCTTATCCTT
>CAIKOJ010000064.1 GCA_903829015.1 uncultured Bacteroidota bacterium | reverse complement strand
AGCATCTTCGGTGCCACAGTAGCTTGCCCAGAACAGCATCGATGCCACTCTTATTATAGCGTGCTTGCTGTCTTTTGTCAGCTCACCGTATTCTTTAAACACCTGCTCAGTCTGGGCTTTAGAGTATTTGCTCAGGCCCTTCTGAAACGATGTTGTTTCAGTGAGCGTGCCGTTTTTGTAAAAGAACTTATGAATGAAGAACGGCCTCCACAGATTACTGAAGCTCTGCCCAATAGGCAGACTGTACATATCTTTTACGAGTAGAGTGTCCTTTATCTTTTGAAGCGTACTGCTTTTATCAACACTCCATTCCTTGAATGGTTTTTCAGCCCCGCATTCGTACAGTGCAAACTTGGAATAAAGGGTATCATTCACTTCTGTTTTGTAATAGCCGCAGATGCCTAGTTCCTTTCCATTGCTGAACCTGAATGTGCGGTAGGGTGCATCGTCGTTATCGTTGTTCACACCGGCAGGGCAGCTGCACACCTGCGCACCTGCAACGGCTGCGATACAGATCAGTAGTATTGTGGCTAATGTTCTCATACAATTAAATGGCTTGTTCCAGATCGTTAAGAATATCATTGATGTTTTCAAAACCTACACTCATCCGTATTAGTCCGTCGGTGATGCCGAATTTCAATCTTTGCTCCCTGCTGACACCCAGATGGGTAGTAGATGCCGGGTGCGACAACAATGTATCACACGTACCCAGCGATACCGCATTCGTACACATTTTCAGACCATTCATAAACTTAATTCCGGCATCAAATCCGCCCTTAAGTTCGAAACTGAGCATCGCCCCCGGATGCTTCATTTGCCGCTGTGCCAGTGCATGATCAGGGTGCGATGTCAGACCCAGATAATTGACATGTGCCACACCCGTATTGTTGTTCAGATATTCGGCAACCTGAGCGGCATTGCTGCAGTGGCGCTCCATACGTAAGCCAAAAGTTCTCAGACCATTGGTCAAAAGAAAGGCATCGAAGGCATTGCTGTTGCCACCAAAGAGCCTGTGGGTTTTGGTGATACTCTTGCTCATCTTTTCAATATCCCGTCCCACCAGTATGCCGCCAATTGCCGTACCATGGCCGTTTAGGAACTTGGTTGTGGAGTGCATCACATAGTCCACCGCATACCTGAATGGCTGCTGCAGATAGGGTGTTGCAAATGTATTGTCTACACACACAGTAAGATTATACTTCTTACCCAGCGACGCCAGAGCTTCCAGGTCTATGCATTGCAGGGTAGGGTTGGCGGGCGTTTCTATATGCAGCAGTGAGATGCTTTTATCGGTCTTTATGGTTTCCTCCACTTTATTCAGGTCGTGAAAATCAATGATCACAGGTTCTATCCCGAAGTTGGGCAGTATCTTTTCCACCAGTTCGTGTGTACCTCCATACAACGAAAAATGACTGAGTAATTTCTGCCCGGCTTTCATATTGCCCATGATCATGGTGCAGAGTGCCGCCATACCCGAAGAGTGCAGTATTGCCTTTAACTGCAGCGGATTGCCCGACGCATCCGTTAACCCAAAAGCCTCCAGCAGTGCAATTTTTTCCTCAGCTTCGCTTATGGTAGGGTTGCCCCAGCGCCCGTATATGTATCCTTTTTCATCGCCTTTAAATACATTTATAGATTGTTCGGCACTATCGAAAGTGTAGGTGCTCGATGCGTATATGGGTGTTAGATGGGCTCGGTTGCTTTCGGCAGTATGCCCGCCACGAATGCATATTGTATCAAACCCACCGTAATTATTGCTGTCACTCATTTAATATATTAATTTAGCTGTAAAGATAAGACTGATGAAGGAATTACTGCTGCAATATGCCAGATATAACGAATGGGCCAATAAACTGATAATTGAAGCGATTTTTAAGCTGCAGGAGGCCGATGTAGACAAAGAGATCACCAGCAGTTTTTCATCTATCAGAAAGACGGTTTACCATGTTTGGAGTGCCGAATTTGTCTGGCTGCAGCGATTACAGCTTGCAGAGCACCCTGTTTGGATAGCAGCAGTGTTCGACGGCACATTTCACGCAGCTTGTACCGACTGGCAAAGAGTGTCAGCAGAACTAACCCATTTTATCGAGAAACAGTTCGACGACAGATCGTTTGGGCACGAAGTAGTATACCATGATCTCAAACGCCATCCGCACAAAACACCGGTATCTGAGATACTCCAGCATGTGTTCAACCACAGCACCTACCATCGCGGTCAATTGGTGACCATGCTCCGGCAGGCAGGGTTAAACGAAATACCCGGAACTGACTTTATAACCTTCGTGAGGAAAAAGGGTTGATACAAGGTTCTCAAAATTCCTGTTTCAGAATCACAACTCTTGAGGTAATGGCAAAAACAGCACGATAGATTGCCGGAAATCTGCTACTTGCCGCTATGACCAACCTTGCAATTTTAACATGCAATATTAAATTTGCAAGGTATCGCAAATAAAAACGGCTGGAATTATCCAGCCGTTTTACTATTCATTGTTACCCTAAATTTATTTTACTTCTTCGTATTCAGCATCAGCAACGTGCTCGTTAGCGCCTGCGTTCTGCTGCTGGCCACCTGCATTATCGTTTGGTGCACCAGGGCCTGCTCCTGCTTTATACATTTCTTCACTGGCAGCCATCCATGCAGCATTCAGTTCTTCTTCAGCCTTATCTATGCCGTCCAGATCTTCTGCTTTGTGCGCTGTTTTCAGCTTTTCCATGGCAGCTTCAATAGTTGCTTTCTTATCAGCAGGTATCTTGTCGCCGTATTCTTTCAGTTGCTTTTCTGTGTTAAACAGAAGGCCGTCTGCCTTGTTCAGTTTTTCTACACGCTCACGCACTTTCTTATCACTTTCTTCATTGGCCTTCGCCTCATTCTTCATGCGTTCTACTTCTTCCTTGTTCAATCCGCTGCCTGCTTCAATGCGTATGTTCTGCTGTTTGCCGGTGCCCTTGTCTTTAGCTGTTACATGCAGCATACCGTTGGCATCAATGTCAAAGATAACTTCGATCTGCGGAACACCACGCGGTGCCGGTGGAATACCATCAAGTATAAAGCGACCCAGATTCTTGTTGTCTTTAGCCATCGGGCGTTCGCCTTGCAGCACATTGATCTCTACACTTGGCTGGCTATCGCTGGCTGTTGAGAATGTTTCACTTTTCTTGGTAGGGATAGTAGTATTTGATTCGATCAGGCGAGTCATTACACCACCCATTGTTTCAATACCCAGTGAAAGCGGAGTTACGTCGAGCAGCAGCACATCTTTTACATCGCCGGTAAGTACACCACCCTGAATCGCAGCGCCAATTGCTACTACTTCATCAGGGTTTACGCCTTTGTGTGGTTTCTTTCCGAAGAATTTTTCAACTACTTCCTGCACCTTTGGTATACGGGTAGAACCACCTACAAGTATCACCTCATCTATTTCACTTGCGCTGATACCTGCATCCTTCAGTGCTTTGCGGCAAGGCTCCAGAGTACGCTCAATCAGTTTATCACAAAGCTGCTCAAATTTTGCACGGCTTATCTTGCGAACCAGATGCTTTGGTGCGCCGTCGATAGCAGTGATGTATGGCAGGTTGATCTCTGTTTCCTGAGAAGAAGACAACTCGATTTTTGCTTTTTCAGAAGCTTCTTTCAAACGCTGCCATGCCATAGGGTCTTTACGCAGGTCCATCGACTCATCTTTCTTGAATTCGTCAACCAGCCAGTCCATGATCACCTTGTCAAAATCGTCACCACCCAGATGCGTATCACCATTAGTAGATTTTACTTCAAACACGCCGTCACCCAATTCCAGCACTGATACGTCGAACGTACCACCACCAAGGTCAAATACTGCGATCTTGCTGTCTTTATGCTGTTTGTCCAGACCGTATGCAAGTGCAGCGGCTGTTGGTTCGTTAATGATACGGCGCACGTTAAGACCAGCGATCTCACCGGCTTCTTTGGTTGCCTGGCGCTGTGCATCATTAAAGTAAGCCGGTACAGTAATAACCGCTTCTTTTACTTCGTAGCCCAGAAAATCTTCCGCGGTCTTCTTCATTTTCTGAAGGATCATCGCAGATATTTCCTGTGGCGTATACATACGACCATCGATATCCACCCTTGGGGTATTATTGTCACCTTTCAGCAGTTTGTAGTTGAAGTGCGATATTTCATCAGTCACCTCATCAAACCTGCGGCCCATAAAACGCTTAATGGACTGGATAGTATTGTGTGGGTTGGTAATCGCCTGGCGTTTTGCAGGGTCTCCCACTTTGCGTTCTCCGTTTTTCAGAAATGCCACAACCGATGGGGTCGTGCGGCGTCCTTCGTCATTTGCGATCACCACTGGTTCGTTGCCCTCCATTACAGATACGCACGAGTTGGTTGTTCCCAGGTCAATTCCAATAATCTTTGCCATATTATATTTGTTTCGTTTTTTACTAAATTGCTTTTATGATGATTCTTATCGGTCATCACGCTAATAACTAGTAGTAATCAATGAATATGCCAGTTTTATTTTTCTGAAATATTGGCAGAATTACTGTCATAAAACGGGAATATGCCCTTCTTTTACGGCAAATCTGGCGACAATACTTTTTATATGAAGAAAACTCTATTTCGTATGCTTGTAGTGCAATTAGCCTTAATTCGTACGTTTTTGAGTTCACAAACGCGCAAAAAAAATGCCCCCGAATCATATCCGGGGGCATTTCAATTATTTAGTTAATATTAATGATATACGGTGCCCCTGATGTTAGACTGTGCGAACATCGGATGTATCCTTATTGAATCCACGGTTTGGTTGGTTATGGTCAGCCTGCCCGCACGCACGCCCCTCGATGTAAACAGTCCCAGAGGGTTGTTTTCTCCGCTTACATTGGTAAAGCTAGGTTCAATTTCATTGCCCGTAAGTCCAGTTCCCTGAATCAGGCTCCTCTGCTGGTAGGTGAGATAATCCTGTGTTGCAAAATATACAAACATCTGGCAACGATCCAAAAGCCTTGCTGTAGTTGGCGTTGGCGCCGTACCTAGTCCGGTCAGCATTGCAGAATAAAGTTCTGTGTTTTTAATATTGTAAATGTAACCGCCGTTTTTCATGCCTACCAAACCTGCATCATAGTCGTAATAACGCGGTGTGATAGAGTGGGTTATTTGGTCTGAGTCAACCCAATTGAATCGTAAGATCAACTGTGCCGCAGCAACAGGATTTTTAAGCGCATCACCTCCATAAAACGGATCCTTAAAGCTAAATCCCGGAGCCGCCCTGTAGGCTATTTCTATATTATAGGTTTTGTAGCTGGCCGTAGATGCAAAATCAAGAGACCCGGTCCTATTCAATGAAGAATCAAATGCGTCTACATAACAATCATTAAAATTCAGGTCGTCGATAATAGGCGCATCTGCCGAGTCAACCTTACCAGTGATCATATTCTTTATCATCAGCCTGTATATCAATCCCACATTCAGCGGGCCACGCAGCTTGTACGCATAGTTTGGAGTATTAAAGAAGGTTCCGCTTTGTTTCGGATAGCCCTCATTGTCAAGATTCACTAAATTAAGATGTACCGTGTCGTATAATTTGCCGTCAAACAAATACCTTTTTATAGAAACATTCAAATGGCTATAAAAATTGGAGTCATACTCCCTTGCCATATCAAGAGCGCTTTTGTTTTGGTCTAGAAATGCCTTTTGTATGCGTAAGTAATGCGCTGTATCGCTATTGTCCAGAAAAGCATAAACTACTGTAATGTCTTTATAGGGCGCGGCAACATCAAACTTCTCAGAGCAGCCAGAGCCAGTAATTAGGGCAACAAATGCGATGAATAGGATAAGACTACTTCTCATTACGAGGAAAATTTACAGTTAATTATTTTTATAAAATATGTATGAAGACAAAGGTATGTATTTAGTCGATAAGTTGAATTGCGGAAAAGTTAAAAAGCATTAACGGTTTTATCGTATTGGCGCCAATTATTTTTTAATTAAAATGGGGTATGAAACCCAACAAGAACACAGCATAAAAGAAGTTTTTCTTATTTTCAGGTTTTTATGGCTATTGTCACAATCGGTACACCATTTAATATTGATCTGGAGTTTAAGATCGCAACTGTTGGCAAGAGATTTCTCGCCTGGGGTATCGACATACTCATTATCTGCGTTTATTTTTATATGATGCTTCGGTTTCTTTACCCTCTTTTCGAGAAAAGCGAAGCTGTAAGTATTTCTGCTGTAATTTTTGTCATCATCATTCCTATATTATTGTATCAGCTGCTGTTTGAGCTTTTTTTTAATGGGCAAACGCTGGGCAAGAAAGTGGCGGGTATAGCAGTTATAGATATTGAAGGGAAGGAGCCATCTATCAGCCAGTATATCCTAAGGTGGATACTGTGCATCGGTAATCTGTTTGTTTACATTGTGCCCTACGTAATTATCGCAAATCCGGGGCTGATGGTCTTTTTGCTTGTGCTGTATTTGCCGGATTTCCTCTCGGTTGTGATCTCGGCAAAATCACAGCGGCTCGGCGACTTTGCGGCAGGTACTGTGGTGATCGACAAACGTTATAAATCTGATATCAACGAAACAGTTTACTTGCAGATCGAAAACGACGACTACAAACCCTTATTTCCGCAAGTGATGCGGCTCACAGACAGGGACATTAACGGAATAAAGAACCTGATAGATGTGAAAAAGCCCGGTAAAGATGCTGAAGCCTATGCAAGCCAGGTGGTAACTAAAATAAAAACTGTACTCGATATCGAGTCCGATATGGAGCCCTATGCATTCCTCAATCAACTGCTGCAGGACTATAATTATTATACTACCCGCAACATAAATTAGTCTTCATTCCGGCTGGCAGTTTACGCTGATATTAGCAATAGCCTGCAAATGTTCAATCGGCAACATTTTTTCTATTTCGAAACAATATTCTATTATTGCACCCTCTTGGCACGGAATTGGCTGCCAGTAAATTGAGAAAAAAGGAATGGCAAAAAACTTATTGATAGTGGAGTCGCCTGCAAAAGCGAAGACCATTGAAAAGATATTGGGGGAAGATTTTGAAGTAAAATCCTGCTATGGTCATATACGCGACCTTGAAAAGGGAAATATGGGTATAGACCTTAAAAACGGCTACAAACCCACATATAAAATATCAGACGACAAGCAAAAAGTTGTAAAAGACCTCCGTTCACTTGCAAAAAAATCTCAAGCTGTATGGCTGGCAACGGATGAGGACCGTGAAGGAGAGGCCATATCATGGCATTTGTGTGAGGTACTAGGTCTTGACCCGATAACTACAAAGCGTATCGTATTTCATGAGATCACCAAGCCGGCCATTAAAAAGGCAGTGGAACACCCGCGTACCGTAAATATGGACCTGGTTAATGCCCAGCAGGCAAGGAGGATTCTGGATCGTATTGTAGGTTTTGAACTCTCACCGGTGCTTTGGCGCAAAATGAGTATGCGCAACAATCTGTCGGCGGGTAGGGTACAGTCGGTGACTGTTAGGCTTACTGTTGAGCGCGAGCGCGAGATCACGAAATTTCAGGTAAGCAGCAGCTTCAAAGTTGAAGCCGTATTTGCAGCCGATGATATTAATAAGAAGAGAGTAAATTTTAAAGCAGACGGACCTGACAAGATTTCCGACGGACCGGGAGCCGAGGCCTACCTCGAAAAATGTAAGGGTGCCACATACACTGTAAAAGATGTACAGGTAAAACCCGGCAAAAAAACGCCTTCGGCACCATTCACTACTTCTACATTGCAGCAGGAGGCCAGCCGTAAACTCGGTTATTCTGTTTCTAAGACGATGCTCCTGGCACAGAAGCTATATGAGAACGGACATATTACCTATATGCGTACCGACTCTGTGAATCTGTCTGAAACAGCAATAGATGCTACCCGTGCTGCCATTACTGCACAATACGGCGAAAAGTACTACCAGCATAGGGTGTTCAAAAATAAAAACGAATCAGCACAAGAGGCGCACGAAGCCATCAGGCCTACTGATATGAACGTTTCAACAGCGGGCGATGCAGATACTACCCGTTTGTATGATCTGATCTGGAAACGTACTATGGCGTGCCAGATGGCAGATGCACAAACAGAACGTACGATCGCTAAGATAACGGTGTCTACCCAACCGGATCCACTTACTGCAACCGGTGAAGTAATGCGTTTCGATGGCTTCCTGAAAGTTTATAGCGAGGGGCGTGATGAAGAAGATGGTGAAGATGAAAATGAAGGATTGCTGCCACCACTGGCTGCGGGGCAGGTGCTGGATTTCCAGAAAATGACTGCTACCGAAAGGTTTACAAGACCAGCACCTCGGTACACCGAAGCCTCTTTGGTAAAGAAGCTGGAGGAATTGGGTATCGGTCGCCCGTCTACATATGCACCCACTATCAGCACTGTGCAGAACAGAGGTTATGTAGAGAAGAGAGATAAGGAAGGTGTGAAAAGAGATTTTCAAATATTAGTATTGCAGAACGATAAAATATCTCGTGATACACAAAGTGAAAATGTAGGCGCCGAGAAGTATAAGTTGTTCCCAACAGATCTGGGCATGGTAGTTACCGACTTCCTGCGTGAGCATTTCGGAAAGGTGATGGACTATGATTTTACTGCCAAAATAGAAGCAGAGTTTGATCATATTGCAGAGGGCAGACAGCAGTGGAATAAAATGCTCGATGATTTCTACGTACCATTTCATGAGATCGTAGAACATACCATTGAAAATGCAAGCCGTGCAAAAGGTGAGCGTGAACTGGGCGTAGATCCTGCAACCGGCAAGCCAGTGGTAGCAAGATTAGGAAGGTTCGGTCCGATGGTGCAAATAGGTGCAGTGGCAGAAGGAGAAGAGAAACCACGTTTTGCAAAGCTGCGCACCAATCAAAGTATCGAAACCATCACCTTCGACGAGGCTATGGAACTGTTCAAGCTTCCAAGGAACTTGGGTGCGTTTGAGGGCGAAGACGTAACTGTGAACATTGGCAGGTTCGGCCCGTATGCACAGCATGCTGGTTTGTTCTATTCGCTTAAGAAGGAGATGGATCCTTATACAGTGGCTATGGAAGAAGTAGCACCGCTGATAGAAGAGAAAAGAAAAGCTAAAGCAGAGAGCGAACTGAAGGTGTTTACAAAAGAAAAGATTAGGATACTGAAAGGCCCGTATGGTCCATACATCAAGCAGGGTCTGAGAAACTATAAGATACCTAAAGAAAAACAAGATACTGCCGCAGCACTCACCATAGAAGAGGTGAAGGCAATTATTGAGGATGTAAAAGCCAATCCGCCTAAAAAGACGGCAAGGGCGAAAAAAGTTAGCTAGTATACTACACCGTTATGCACAGGGTGTGAACATGTTTTTCGCTTGTGCATAACGGTGCCGTATAAAATTGCCGTAACTTTCTACTGATTTCGGGAACGCCATCGTGCCTGTTTTTTTAATCCCCCGAATCTGGAAATAACAGTTGAATTCAAACAAAGAAATTACAGCCTTGTTGCGGCTGATAGATGATCCCGACAGCGAGGTATTTGATACCGTTGCGTCTAAGCTACTGCATTATGGAAAGGAGATCATCCCTAACCTGGAGCAGTTGTGGGAGGTGACCGAAGATGAGGACGTGCAGGAGCGAATAGAGTCTCTGATACACCGCGTGCATTTTCAGGATCTGCAGCAGGACTTTATGGACTGGAGCAATTCCAAGCATCCCGACCTGCTACGTGGAGCTATACTCGTAGCCCGCTACCAGTTTCCCGATCTGAACGTTCCATCTATCCTAACACAATTTGACCAAATACGCCGCAATGTATGGCTTGAATTGAACAGCTACCTCTCGCCGCTCGAGCAGGTTAATGTATTCAGTAGCATTTTGTATAACTACTATAAGCTGCAGGGGCATGAGCTTACCGAGCGCGATCCCAAATACTTTTTCATTAACCAGGTACTTGAAAGCAAGCAGGGCAATCCATACACAATAGGTATTATTTTTCTGGCCCTCTGCGACATTCTCGACATTCCCATATTTGCGGTTGACGTACCCAGGCAGTTCATTTTTGCCTACATGGATACGCTCTATAGTTTCCTTTCGCCCGACAGCGCGGTGCAGCAGATACAGTTTTTTATCGATCCGCTCAATGGCATGGTGTACATGCAAAGCGATGTAGAAGCGTACCTCAAAAAGATCAATGCCGGCGACAGTGAGCAATACTTTTCACCAATGCCCGCCCGCCGTATTATTTACAAAATGCTCGAAGATCTCAGCCTCACCTATCGCTACCGCCGCGAAGAACAGAAAGCAGATGAGATACAGCAGTTGATATTGTTGTTGGGGGAAGAGTAATGCGTCCGTTCATTTAAAAATATACGGTCTCAAATACAAATTACAGCCACTCAGAATTTTGTAAACAAGTGTCCAACTATTCTTGAATGAACTAGGCCGTCTCAAGCTATGAGACGGCCTAGTTTCTCATTTTGTTTGATTTGTT
>CAIKOJ010000063.1 GCA_903829015.1 uncultured Bacteroidota bacterium | reverse complement strand
TTACTTGGTCGCCTTAAAAATTCACCCGTGAAAAGAAGTTACTTTTTCAGTGCCCTCGATTGTTCCGGCGGCATTTTTTATGTTTTGACTTTTCGACTTTTTTATCTGATCAGTGTTACGTTGCCTTTGAACACTTTGTTTCCGTCGTTAGGATGAGAAACGATGATCGTCCAGTTATATACTCCGATGTCCTGTGGAACACCGTGGTAGGTACCGTCCCAGCCAATCTCAGGGTTAGCGGTGTGGAACACTTCCTGTCCCCAACGGTTGAATACTCTGAAGTCAACCATTTTCTGGAAAGTTATGCCAGCAACTTTAAATACATCGTTGTTGCCATCTCCATTAGGTGTGAACGCTGAAGGAACGCCATCAGGCAGGTTGTTGTCGACGTTTACGACGATCTGTGCTGAGTCTATACACCCGTAAAGGTTCATGCCATATACGGTATAGATAGTCTGCGGATCACGTGGTGAAGCAACCGGGTTATTGATGTTGTTATTTGTCAGTGATCCATCTGGAGGTGTCCATGTGTAATAAACTGCACCATTGGCGTTGAGCTGTATACTGCTACCATACGGCACTGTAATAGGACTGGTGGTAAGGTTAGTAAGCACAACCGGCGGATAGGAATTGACTCTTTGTGTATCTGTTGCAACGCAGCCGTTAGGATCTAAGATCATTGGTGGTGTAGCAAGTGTTGCTGTATAGGTGTAGTTACCTATGCCGAAGAATCTTGTTTCTAAACCGGTTGTTGCACCGATGTTATTTGTAGGCGACCAAGTGATGCTGTAGTCGATAGAATCAGGTAACACAGTAACGAAAGATACCATCTTCATGGAATCAACCAGACAGACAGATGTGTCGTGAACCCTTGTTTTGATAGAAACTGAAATCACTTCAAAAGTATCATATGCCTGAGCAATACAACCAATGGTATCTTGTACTGTCAACACTGTTGTAAATCTGCCAGCCTTCAGGTATTTATGGTCTGCAGCAAGTGTATCATAGATAACCACTCCGTCTCCGAAATTCCAGTTGTATTTTGGTTCGTTATTGCTGATCGTGGAGCCTGTGAAGTGAAGAGGAGTACCAAGACATACAGCATTAGCATCAACGGTTAAATGGGCGTCAATAGGGTGCAGAATAGGTATGGTAAACGAAGTGTCGGCGAAGCACGTAGATGCAGTAGCGTAAACGGTTGCATAATGCAGCGAGATAGTGTAAGTGCCTTGTGCTGTATAGATGTGAACCGGGTTAAGTGTAGTGCCTAATGGTAAAGTACCGTCGCCATAGTCCCATGTGTTTACATATTCTGTGCCTGTAGGTGTTGACATGTTCCAGAATGACACCACGTCTTGTGTACAATCGAAATCAACAGAATATGCCAGATCCATGTGTAATGGTGGCGGAGCCAGTGTTATTGGGCCTACCTGATTAGAAGGACAGTTGCCTATTTTGTAGTAGATATAGTCAACAGTTCCAGCACAAAGGTTACTCAACGTGATGATACTATCATTGCCTGCTGAGTCGATGTAAGTTGCTTGTGGTACGCCATTAAAAGACCATAAAATTGAGTCGACAGTATGTGGATTAATGATTTTAATAGCAATTTTTCCATCACATTTACCACAAACAGATGGATCAACTTTTGCAAAACTGTTGATGTGTGGTAAGCCGCCAAATACAACACTTGAAGGTAATACGTGAATGTATGCTTTTGTAGTATCGTTACATCCTAAAGCTGCTGCTACATAGGTAGTGCCAACGGTAGGAGCTACGTGTATGTCTGGACCAGAACCGAGGTATGCATGCGTAGCGCTGTCGTACCAGTAGATAGCTGATGAAGCGTAAGGAATAGGATTGTAAGGTATTGAAGATACTGAATAAGAAGGGCCTGCAATTGGCGTAAAACGCCAAGCCTCAGGTACAGGCACTGTCCAGATAGCTGGGAAATCGCGGCCCGGAGCGGCAGTAGAAGTTGTGCCAGAGGCATTTTTTACACCAACAATAGCCTTTTGACCATTCCATCCTGTCGAGCAGATAGTTCTGTGCTGGATATGAACCTCAGCAAGACCAGTTGTTTCATAAATAATGATCTGTGTAGTAAGCCACTCTGTAGTACAAGAATACATGCGTGTACCACACCATGTTACAGCAAAATTTCTGTTAGGTGCAACACCCTGCTGAGAGTAATTGATCACACCACCTGCTGGGATAAATACGTCGCACCATGGGCCTAAGATAACGTTACGAATATCAGTAGAAGTTGTAGCAGCCAAAGAAGCTGAAATAGGCCAAGTGTTGTAGGCGCCTGCAGAGCCAAGGTTGAAACCAAGACAGCCGTTAGAGCCAATGATACACTGCGTATTAGGTGTGCCATAGAAGTTATACGTGAAACCTATGGGGAATACGCCAGACCATCCGTCATCAGAAGTTATACCGGCTGAAGTAGGGATAACACCACCAACTATCTCTGCATGGAGTGTGTGATCCAGGCAATGTGGCGTATCGATAATTGTTAACTGTGCCCGAAGGTTAAATGAGAAAACAATTGCGATTATAGATAAAAAATACTTCATAAACTATTGAATTAATATGCTAATAATGTTGTAGTTCCTGCCAATCAAATTTTAAGTAAACAAAAAATAAGCAATCATTTGAATACAATATTCCGGCTAAGTTATAAAATTTATCAGAATTAAAAGTAAGAACGCTTATTTAAATAGTAAGACGGAGTTTTGGACACAACGGTTGGGTATTTTACTTTTCTTGCGCAACATTTGTGATATTTTATTTATACCAATGTTTTCAGTCGATTTAATTGCTATGTCTGAAATGTGCAGGTGAATTTGTTTAATATATTTTGCAAAGTCCGAGGGATTTATTGAAGTTTTGAAAAGTTGCCGTTTTGCAAAAGACTATTTAGGTAATCTGCTCGGTTTGTAAGAATACATTAGAAAAAATGGAAAATGAAGTGTGCTGCCTTTTTTATTCGCTTGGTTCAATAAAATACAATAGTTAATTCGTTATTCATGGATTATCAGTATCGCATAAAGAAAAAATAACTTCGTCTGCTTGCGTAGTTTATTTTGTCAACCTGCCTAACTTAGACAAAAATTTATATTTCTGAAAAAGACCTTATTCTTATTTTACCTCCTAAGTGTTACTTTCTGCAACTCGTTGAGTCTGAAAGCGCAGTTAATCATTAATACGGTTGGCGGAAACGGAACTGCAGCGTATGGCGGCGATGGTGGGGCAGCAACTCTGGCTCAGTTGAATACACCGTATGGTGTAGCTGTTGATAATATTGGTAACGTATATATTGCAGACAATGCCAATAACAGAATCAGGAAAATAGATACGTTTGGTATCATCAGAACGATAGCAGGCATAGGATTGCCTGGATTTACCGGTGATTACGGACCGGCTACGGCTGCTTCCATGAGAGGACCACGTGGTATAGCGGTGGACAAAGCAGGTAATGTATATTTTTCGGATTACAACAACAGCAGGATACGTAAAATAAGTACCTCAGGAATCATAACAACGATTGCCGGCAATGGACTTGGCGGATACGCTGGCGATGGTGGTCCGGCGATCTCATCAACTATTAACGGAGCCTGGGGTGTGGCGGTAGATACAGGCGGGAACATCTTTATTGCAGATCAATTGAATTGCAGGGTAAGGAAGATCAACACTGCAGGTGTTATTTCTACCATAGCGGGCACAGGTATTTGCTTTGGAGGTGGTGACGGCGGCCCGGCTGTAAGTGCGCTGGTACAATATCCTTACGGAGTAGCTTGTGATACTTTTGGCAACATTTACATAGCCGATAACGGAAATAACAGAGTTAGGAAAATAGACGCTGCGGGCATTATAACTACCATTGCCGGAGGGCCAACATATGGTTTTACCGGAGATGGCGGACCATCGACTGCAGCAAAGTTGTATTATCCCGAAGCCATTGCGTGTGACCTGACGGGTAATGTGTATATATCTGACTTGAATAACAACCGCATCAGAATGATCAATACCGCGGGTATTATCAACACGATTGCTGGTACTGACTCGATGGGTTATTTTGGTGATGGTGGTTCGCCATTGTTTGCCTGGCTCAACAGATCTACAGGGATTGCAGTGGGGAGGACGGGAAAGATATATATATCAGATAATGACAACAACAGGGTAAGGATAATTCATGTGCCGACACATGCACCTTATTTTGTAATGGGTAATCATCAAACAATTGTACGATGCCCCACAGAGGAAATCAGTCTTGATTCTGCACTTACAATTTTTGATGTTGATACAAGTCAGGCGGAGAACTGGAGCTTGGTTTTGACCCCTTCGCATGGCACAGCAACTGTTACCTACAGTGCCACTTCTACAGGAGCGGTGATCATGCCGTTTGCGTTGAAGTATCGTCCGACTCCTGGTTTTTCAGGAAACGACACGTTTAAAGTGCGGATATTTGATGGATTTTTCTCTGATACAGCCACGTTTTATATTACAATACTACCGTCGCCTGATGCGGGTGTAATGTACGGGATAGATAGTTTGTGTCCGGGAGATACTGCTACATTTACAGATACGACATCTGGCGGGGTATGGTCTACAGGGTCGGCATCAATTGCCACAGTAACCTCAACCGGTTTTGTGACAGCGGTGTTGCCGGGTGTAACACAGGTAATTTACACCGTAACAAACGCGTGCGGCAGCGCAAGTGCTGTACACGCTATTAAAGTTCGTACCATAGGTTGTCCTAGCAGCACAGGTAGCGTTACTGCGCGTGAAAACGGATCGTTGCGGATCAGTCCGAATCCAGGGAGCGGGAAATTTAAAATTATGTTGAGTACGGCGGAGGCGGAAGAAGTGCAATATTCTATCACAGACATGATGGGACATAAGGTAATGAGATTTACCGCACCTACGAATAGCGAGCATGAATTGTTGATGGAGCAATTGAGTGATGGTATATACTTCGTAACCGCTTCAAGTGCCCATGGAACATGGGTTGATAAGCTTATTCTGACGCGATAATAAACAATTTTGCAAGGGTGTAATTGGTTGGGAGTTAATCAGTGTCTCTGACATTAATTGTTCCTGAGAAATAAATTCACTTTGCCTGTAACATACACTTCCGTACTTTAGCCTAACATTATATAGTTTACATGCAGGATCTGAGATCTTTTTTTGAAACAGTTCATTTTATTGAGTCACCTGAAGCAGGGAATTATCATCCGCTGCAATGGGGTGGCAATATTATTTGCGCCACGGCAAAGTCGTTTGACTGGGAAGAGGCGGATATTATAATTGTAGGGTGCGGTGAATGGCGCGGAGCTAATCCCAGAGCAGAATACAGCAACAGTGCTGACAAAGTAAGGGAGGAGTTGTATAAAATGTATCATTGGCATACCGGTATTAAAATTGCGGATGCCGGTAACATAAGGCAGGGTGCAACACTAGGTGATACCAGAGCAGCGTTGCAGGAAGTGCTGTACGAGATACATAGTGCCGGTAAAATAGCACTGGTAATAGGTGGGTCGCACGATCTTACATTGCAACAATATGAGGTTTTTAAGAGGGCCGAGGAAATGACAGTAGCATCGGTGGCCGATATGCTGATAGACCTTGATGAAGTAGATGAAATAAATTCGGGAAGTTTTCTGATGGACATGCTCACAGGTACCCCGAACTTCATGTCTCATTACAGCCATATAGCATTTCAAAGTTACTATGCGCATCCCAGAATGCTGGAGACGCTGGACAAACTAAGATTTGATTTTTACAGGCTGGGTAAAGTAAAAGAACAGATAGAAGATATGGAGCCGGTGCTGCGCACCAGTAATCTGTTCAGCTTCGATATGTCGGTAGTGCGTTACAGCGATGCCCCGGCAAACGTTAACGGGTCGCCGAACGGGCTTAATGGCGAAGAGTCTTGTCAGCTTACCAGATATGGAGGAATGAGCGGCGCGCTTACATCAATGGGTATCTATGGATACGACCATACGTTAGATCAGAATTGTATGACAGCAAAACTGATCTCTCAAATGATCTGGTATTTTGTGGATGGCTGCCTGGTAAGGAAAACGGAAGCAAAGCTTACTGAGCGAGATGAATTCAATGTATTCAACATTACATTTACCGACAACGATACTGTTTTTCTGAAAAGCAAGCGCACCAACAGATGGTGGATGAAGCTGCCTGATCAGTCTTTTGTGCCATGCTCGTATAATGACTACCTTGTAGCCAGCAACGACCAGATACCTGAACGGTGGCTGAGGGAGCAGGAGCGGTTGTTATAACCTATGTAGAGGCTTAAAATATTTCAGCCGATATTTAGTAGCATGTAGTTCATGCAATAATTCGATTTAGATTCTCACTTTTTATTTCATCAGGTGCTCGATAAGAATAACAAAATACAATCAGAAGAAAAGGCGGTGCTGGTGGGGCTCATTTACAAAGAGCAAACCGAATCGCATGTGAATGAATACCTGATAGAGTTGGCATTTCTTGCAGAAACAGCAGGCGCAACTACGTTAAAGAATTTTGTACAGAAATTACCTCATCCTGACAGTAAGACTTTTGTGGGCAAAGGAAAGCTGGCTGAGATCAAAGAATATGTAAAGGCAAAAGGGGCAACACTTGTGATCTTTGACGATGAACTGACCGGCTCGCAGATAGGCAATATCTCTGATGAACTTGGAGTGAAAGTTATAGATAGGAGTGATCTGATTCTGGACATATTTGCCAGCCGTGCAAAAACGGCTCAGGCCAAGGTGCAGGTGGAACTGGCGCAATACCAATATCTGCTGCCCCGACTGAAAGGGATGTGGAAACATCTGGAACGCCAAGGAGGCGGTATCGGCAGCAGAGGGCCGGGGGAGACGGAAATAGAAACCGATCGCCGTATTGTGAAGGATAAGATATCGCTGCTGCGTAAGCGGCTGGGTGAAATAGACAAGCAGGCAGTAACACAGCGGAAAGAAAGAGGAGAATATATACGTGTGGCGCTGGTAGGGTATACCAATGTAGGTAAGAGTACCTTGATGAATGTGCTGAGTAAGGCAGAGGTATTTGCCGAGAATAAATTGTTTGCAACGCTGGATACTACAACACGAAAAGTGGTGTATGAACAGACACCTTTTTTGCTGAGCGATACGGTAGGGTTCATCAGAAAATTGCCGCACCATCTGGTAGAGAGTTTTAAGAGTACACTGGACGAAGTGCGCGAAGCCGATTGTTTGATGCATGTGGTTGATATTTCACATGTGGGATATGAAGATCAGATGGGCGTGGTGAACAAAACGCTGCAGGAGTTAGGTGCATTTGATAAGCCGATGATCACCATTTTTAATAAAATGGATCTGTATGAGCAAACGGTTTTTGATGAGTGGCTCGATGAAGACGTGAAACGTGAAATGCTTGCTCAGCTTGAATCGCGCTGGCAGCAGGTAACGGGTAACTCAGCCATTTTTGTGTCGGCTACGGAGCGCAGAAATCTTGATGGGCTGCGCAACACTATATTAAGCCGAGTAAAAAAACTCTACCAGGAAAGGTATCCATACCTGACGAAATTCTATTAAAACAAGCGCACGGTAGTGTTGTTAGCAGTTGTTGCCAAATTGGGTAGGTAATCTAGCACACCTAAACCATTCGCAAAACCTCAGCGTGAATTGTTGCACCGATGAATCGGTGCTTTGAGCTTTTTCGATCTATTACACTACAAAGCTTTGATGCCTACGGCATTAGTGGACTTGGGAAAATTTGTGAATAATAAAAGCGCAAAGATTTTATCCACATTTGCTTTTTTGGTATTCCCTGAATTGAAAAATTCTTTACCTTTCCAAAGTATAGGTGAATATTTATAAACTTTCATTTATGAAATCCCAGGTTCGTGAGTTGCTTGTTACTGCAAAGTTTGCCCAGAGTTGGCAGGGCCAATTCAATGAGAAAGTGGAGGAGCTTATGGGGATAGTAAATAAAATAGACACCGATAAGCAGATACTTGGGGCTGGGGAATTGCTAGATGTTTACAACAAGAAAAAACAGAGGCCTGCGAAGCTCAGAAAGAAAAAAACATCTGACTGCTGCGACAAACCTTTCGAGTTTATGATTTTCTGCAACTAATGAGGCTAGTCAAGTGATCTGTTTAAGAAATCAATAAACGGCTTCATCGATTCAAATACGTCTACAACTTTTTTAGTGAAATTTTTGCCCGCAATGTCTGTGTCACTGATGCTGTGGCTTACTATTATGCTCTTCATTTTAAGTAATTCAGCTGCAGGGTTGTCTTCGGTGTAGCCGGCCGGCACTTTTTTTAATTTTTCGCCCTGCACCTCACCGAAGAGTTTTGTGAATTTTTTATCTGCGGTAATTTTTTTGAACTCAGCAAGATTATAGTCTATCTCCTGCCTCACACTTTTGAGCAGTGGTGGTTCGGGCATCCATAGGCCACCGCCGGCAAAGCTTTTGCCCCCGGGTTCAATATGGAGATAATAACCAGCGCCCGGGAATTTGCGGCCTCCCTTACTGAAAAATGCACCGAAATTGGGCTTGTAGGGTGTTTTGTCTTTTGAAAAACGTACATCGCGGAAGATGCGGAAGATACAATCCTTTGCCAGTTGTTCCTTAAACAGAGGCTCAGTGGAGGCTAATGAGCCCAACAATTCGGTAACCTGAATTTCGAAATCTGCTTTTGCTTCGGCGTAGTTGTCTCTGTTTTTATCAAACCAGGGTTTGATATTGTTCTTTGCAAGTTGTTGTAGAAAGGTGATGGTGTTCTGGTGTAGCATTCTGTTTTATTTAAAGCCCTTAGATCATCCAAAATTAGGACAGGTATTGATTTTTTTTGTGAAGTCTGTAAAAAAAATCTGTAGCTTTATTCCCTTATCATACCATGTAAAAATATAAATTATGTTTATTGTATCGATGTATAACCTGAAGGGTGGAGTAGGTAAGACCGCTTCCAGCGTTAATTTCGCGCACATGGCTGCCAGTGACGGCTTTAAAACACTGCTGTGGGACTTTGATCCGCAGGGAGCAGCCAGTTTTTACTTTAAGGCAAAAGCCACTGCCGGTAGTGATAACGCAAAGAACATAGATGCGGATGTTGCGTTATCTTCTGCAATAGTGTGTACTGAATATGAGGGACTGGACATCATCCCAGCGGACCATTCGGCCAACAATCAGGATTTTTTGCACGACGGGAAATATGGGTCTAAAGAAGAGTTTAAGAAATTGCTGGAGGAGGTATTGTATGTCTATGATTATGTTTTTTTTGATTGTCCGCCCGGATTTTCGAACATTGCCGACAATGTTTTTTCAGCCTCTGATATGGTTGTAATGCCCGTTATTCCTACTACTTTATCTGTGAGGACGTATGAGCAGGTGATTCAGCACTTTGTCTCGAAGAGTATTGCACTTGCCAAACTCCGTTGTTTTTTCTCGATGGTGGATAGCCGGAAGAATATGCATAAAAGCACCATGAAAACACTTGATACCGACAACAGATTTTTTGACCACTACATACCCTATCTATCGGATATTGAGAAAATGGGATTGAAAAATGCACCTGTTACGGCATATTCGCCGTCGGGCTACGCTACAGTATGTTACCGCGCTCTGTGGGATGATATACGGGCCGCCGCTGGTGTTTAGTTCGTAATAGGGGGCAATTTGGCAAAGCGAGTGTATTTTTCGTTTCAGTTACGCAGTTTTCCTTTTCTTTGTCCTTTGAACCGGAGCGTTTGAAGGTGGAGTGCCCGAAATAAAAACTGAATTCATGCTGCGTTTAAGTACAACCAACAATTTGTCGAGGTATACCTATGTGTTTTGCGCATTACTGATGTGCTATGCGTCTTTATTCTTTTATCCCCGTTGGAAAAATACCGGTACTGAGGCCACAATATCGTGGGATGTATCGGGCTACTATTGGTACCTGCCTTCTATATTTATTTATGAGGATCTGAAGCACCAGTCTTTTAAAGATAACATACTTCAGAAGTATGGGCCTACCAACATGGATTTTCAGCAGGCAGTGCGATTGGAAAACGGGGACTATGCCATGAAGTATGCATCGGGGATGGCAGTAATGTACCTTCCGTTTTTTACTATTGCCAATGTACTTGCCGATCCGCTGGATTTTCAGCAGGATGGTTTCTCTCGGCCCTACCAGTTTGCAATTCAGTTTGGAGGCTTGCTGGTTTCGCTTTTAGGGCTCTGGTATTTCAGAAAACTGCTGCTCATTTTTTATTCAGATAAGGTGGTGGCTGCATCGATGGCCATACTTGTGGTAGGTACTAATTATCTCAATTATTCGTCGATAGAATGTGGGATGTCTCATGCCTGGTTGTTTACGGTGTATGTGTTCCTGTTGTTGAACACGCATTATTTCTATAAGGAGTTCGAATCAAAGTATGCGGTACGGATTGGGCTGCTGGTGGGCCTGGCCACGTTAACACGACCTACCGATATGCTTTCGTGCCTGATACCACTCTTGTGGGGTATGGAAAGTATCTCTTTGAATGCAATTAAAAAACAGATAGGGTTGTATATTGCCCACTACCGGCCACTATTGCTAGCTGGCATTACAGCAGCCTGTATTATCTCAATTCAGCTTTTTTACTGGAAGTATGCTACCGGGCATTGGGTGTTCTATTCATACCAAGGCCAGCACTTGTACTTCAGGTCGCCTAATTTTTCGGACTACACATTCAGTTATCGCAGCGGGTGGCTGACCTATTCACCATTGATGATACTGGCGTTTATCGGGATAATACCCTTTTTGTTTAAGGGTAAAAACAAAGTGGCTATCCTGGCATTTTTTATACTTAATTACTACATGGTATGCTCGTGGAGTATATGGTGGTACGGTGGCCGGGCCATGATACAAAGTTATCCGGTATTGTTCTTTGCAGTGGCTGCGCTGGTAGATACTCTGTTCAGTAAAAAGGTAGTGCTTTGGATTTTTACACCAGTTGTGCTGGTGTTGATCTATTATAATTTTTGGGTCACTTACATTTATCATAAGGGCACGATCTATGACAATGATTGTATGACAAAAGCTTATTTCTGGAAAGTAGTGGGCAAGTGGAGTACGCCACTGAATACGGCAGTGCTCAAGGATAATCCGGATATGTTTGAGGGTACCCCTAAGAATCTGCGGCAGCTGTACAGGAATGATTTTTCTTCGGAAACGGGTTCGTTCTTTGTGGCTCATACCAGTGATTCTGCCAAGTCGTTGTACCTGAATAAGGAACAGCAGAATAGTCCGATTTACAAATTTGCGTTTGCGGATAAGATCGCGAACTGGCTGAGGGCATCTGCGTCTTTCCGCTGTAAACAAAAAGAATGGGAGGGCTGGAAGATGGCGCAGTTTGTTATGAGACTTACTAACAAAGGCAACATTGTGAAAGAGAATATGCAAAGGGTTTATAGGCTACTCGATGAAAATGGATCAAAAGTTATTGCGCTGGATATGAAACTGCCTAAGGTGGAGTACGATAGTGTGCAGGTACTTTTCTGGAACGGTGCCGGCGAAAACCCAATTTGGATAGACGGACTTAATGTAGCGTCGTTTAATGAGTAACTGAATTGGGTATAAACTCTGATTAACTTTGTGCCATGCAAACAATGCTTTCGATAGACATACCCCAACTGCCCCGGCCCATTACCTACACCGACAAGGTATTGCTGGTAGGGTCTTGTTTTACCGAGCATATTTCAGACAGGCTGCAGCAGCATAAATTCAGTGTGGTATCTAACCCGAATGGTATTTTGTTCAATCCGCTGAGTGTGGCATCGGCTATCGATGGCTATATAGATGGCAGGCAGTATAGCAATGGCGAACTCTTTTATCTGAATGAACTTTGGAACAGCTGGGACCATCACACCCGCTTTTCGGACATTGATGCCGATGCGGCAGTGAAGGGTATCAATGAGTCGCAGAAAAGAGCTGCGGGGTGCATTCAAACTGCAGACTGGGTGATCATTACCTTGGGTTCTGCATTTCAATATTATCTAAAGGAAACCGGACTGCCTGTGTCTAACAATCACCGGGCTCCGGGTCAGTGGTTTGAGAAGCGGTTGCTGACAATAGACGAGATTGTGGCTGCCACATCTGCTACCCTAAAAAAATTGTTCAGGATCAACCCCAATGCGAATGTGTTGTTTACTATTAGCCCGGTAAGGCATATAAGGGATGGAGTAATTGAAAACAACCGTAGCAAGGCGAGACTGATTGAAGCTGTGCATGCACTTTGCGGGCAGTTTGAAAAAGCTTTTTATTTTCCGGCCTATGAGATCGTTATAGATGTACTCAGAGATTACCGGTTTTACGATATTGATTTTGTACACCCCAACTATCCTGCAACCGCCTATGTATGGGAGCGGTTTGTGAGCAGCTGCATAGCGCCTGCTACCGCGGCAATCATGAAGCAGGTTCAGGAAATAACGACCGCTAAGGCTCACCGCCCCAGGTTTCCGCAAACGGAAGCGCACAGGAAATTCAGGGAAGACTGTGCAGCGAAAGTGAGGGTATTAGCTGAAAATTATCCGTTCTTGAACCTGAGTGAAGAAGCCGTTTTTTTCACCGGGAAATGAGTTCGCAATAAGGAGCGAGTGCTTATGCGAGCGTAGTGCCGGGTGCCAGCTCTTTTTCGTCTTTTATTTTCTTATCGAGGATAATGAGCATAGCCAGCGGGATGTAGAACAGCGCAGCTACTTTATGGGTTTCTATCAATTCTGAAAAGAAGTTGTTGATAAAGCCTACTGCCAGTGTCATCGTTAAACCAATGGTGACTATTCGGTAGAACCTATCCTGAAAACGGTGGTACATTTTCTGCGCCTTAGCGAAGATGACGACAATGAGCAGCGCATACAGCAGCATTGCCGGCCAACCCTGTTCCACAAGCATGTAAAGGAAGTAATTGTGGGTGGTGGAGTGCTCGGGGTTTCGACTTACGTATGTCTGGAAAGCGGTAACAGCATAAGGCTTGTAATAGTAGTAAAAAGCACGAGGTCCGTAGCCTGTAATAGGGCGGTCGTTGCTCATGCGCACTGCAGCGATCCAACGATACAGACGCTCCATAGATGACATATCCTTACCACGGAAAGTTGCTATCAGGTGGTCGGTAAAGTTTTTGTGCATGTAGGTTTTATTGTAATCGGGCCTGAACTCGATGTATTTATTGTTTGGCACCATGTAGCAAAACAGCAATATGATCACGCCATAAAACGCGGGCATGATGAAATTTACCAACCTCATTCTTATTGCCAGACCTATAACTACTGCAAAACCAATGCCTATAACTGCTGCACGCGCATAAGAGAAAATAATGCCGGCAATAAATATTAAAATGATAATGGATAAAACGAATTTCACAAAAAATCCCTTCCCTTTTGAAAGCGGCCAGGCTATCAGCAGCAATGGGAAGAACATGGAAATTACCGTTGAATAGTCTACGTGATTGTAGTATAGCCCGCTCATAGACTTCTGCACCTTATCGAAGCTGAAGTGCAGCATTGAGTGGTGTATAAGGATCACAATAATTGTGATTAGAGTTGGCACCAACAATACAAAGAAACCTTTCACAAAGTCTTTCTTTTCGCGGAAGATCCAGATGGGCATTATGAAAAAGCAAGCGAGCAGCCAGCTCTTTGCCAACAGGAATTTGAATGAGAAGAACATCATCTTCGAGAAGATAACGGCAACTATCGTCCAGATAAACTGGAGTACAACAATAAATGTAAGTTTATCTTCCCACCACCATTTGGGCAGAGATGTGGGATTGCGTGCTACTACCAACACAGATAGCAACAGGAATATCCACATCAACGGTTCATCGGGCAATGTGATGGCCATGGTGTCGTTAGAGAAGTTGATCTGAATGGATGCAGGTATTGTAAATAGAAAAACCCAATAAGCCAACTGCCAGTTAACGCCTACCAATACAAAGTAAAGGTATGCGATAGGAGCAAGCAGAATGAAGTAATTACCCGTATAGGTAAACAGGATCACCGATGCGAATAACAGCGCAAAAGAAGCAATATTGAACAGATTATTTTTTATCGCTGCAATCATCCTTTTAGCGCTTCGTTGAGCTTGCGGTAGTATGCCATAAACAGCACAAATACAATTACAAAAAAGAAACCTACTGACCCGCCCACAAAAGCTGTCATTAAAGCGGTTGGTCCGGTAGGCCCGGTTGGTGGTACGGCCCTTGTTATCACTTTCAGATAATCTATTGAGTCGCTTGATGCGGCCGAATATTCATTCAACAGAGAAATATAATGTGCTCTGTCGGTCACCAATTGGTCTTTTACAGATTCTACATTTTGTATTTCCTCCACTGCTTTGCCGTATCCTTTGCCTCCGCCTTTCATATCTCCGTTCATTACATTTTGGCGGGAAGGGCTAATGATATTATAGATGCCATATTTGTCGCGTAAATTGGCAAGTGTATCAGTGAGTGTGTTAATGGAGCTATCTAACTGTTTTACCTTCATGCTGATAGAAATTCCCATTCCCTTCTTCATAGAAGTGTAGTAATGGCGGAATGTTTCTTCGAGCACCTTAACCGACATATTTACTACGCCGGCGGCTGTAATAGGGTCATAAGCAACGTATGATACGACAATGTCTTTGTACTCAGTTCTCTTCAGGTTGAAGTTCTTACTGAATACGTTCATGTACATAGCATGGGCAGTATCGTTGCTGATATCTCCGAACTTATAGATCTTGTCAAAGTCGCAATTGCGGATGATGCGGTCGCGCACGGTATCTGAATTGCCCAGGGCTGTTACGCGGTCCAGATCATCGTCTCCGCCGAAGTAATCGACGTAGCGCGTTTCGTATGACCGGAACAGGGTATGACGGTCTCCGTATAGTGGGTTATTCACCAGAAACCGGGCTTCGGCCTTATACTTTTTCTTTTTGATCACCGAAAACAAGCATCCAACTGCCGCTGCCAGCACTGTGATGATAATGATCAGGCGTTTTTGTTTTTGTATCGCCCTGATAGATTCTATCAGGTCAAAGCTGGGTGCTGCCATTTATTTTTTCAATTAGAATAATTCGAAAGTGTGTGTTGCCAAAAAAATGCACTGCTACTACTAAAAACCGTATTCAACCAAAATAATTACCGTCCCTGTTTTTTCATGCTGTCTGCGAACGCCATGATCAAAGTAGAGAAAAAGAAACCAATGAAAGCAAGAGCCAGTACCGTATACATACCGCCAATGCCCTTGGGGCTTACAGGCGGTCTTGCTATAGATACTACTTTAAGCAGTGGCATTTCACTGGTTTTGGTTCCGGTTTTATACTGGTTAACAAGTGTAGTTTGTTTGGCCCTGTTGGTTACTATCTCGTCCTTCATCGCCTCGATGTTCTGAATCATTTCAATGCCACGGGCGTATTCGTTGTTGCCGGACTCTCTCATTTTGCCTACCATCAGGTTGTAGCGGGCAGGGCTCATGATATCGTAGATGCCGTATTTGTTGCGCAACGCCACCAGACTATCGGTAAGTGAGTTAATGAGGCTGTCTTCTTCATTGATCCTTAATACAAGTGACTGTGCCATGGAGCGCCTCATTTCTTTGTAGTATTCGTTGTAGGCATCTTCAAGTACGTGTACGCATTCATTGGCCACGTCGGCCGCTCGTTCCGGAACCACATCTACGTAAGAAACTATCAGGCTCTTATACTCAGTGCGGGTGATATTGAAATTTTTGCTGAACCTGCGAGAGAGCTGCTGCTCGCCCTTACGGTTGCCGGGATCGAGGTTGTATGCCTCGGCCAGTTTCATATTTTTGATCACCTTACTTTGTACGATATCTGCTTCGCACATCAGCATGGCACGGTCTATGTCGTCTTCGTTGGCGAAATAATCTATGAGTTTTGTATCGGTATTATATATAAAGTTACGGTCGGCATACATAGGGTTGCGGACTACAAATTCAGTCTTGCCTTCAAACTTCTTGGGTCCGGCCAGGTAAAATACGGCACCGGCAATTGCAACGCCAACCGTCACCAGGACGATCACATTCCTGTGTTTGCGGATACTATCAAAAACATCCGTTAATCTTAAACCTGCATCAGACATCTTGGTAAAGGTCTTTTAAACTTTAAACTTATGAAATTTATGGCAAACGTTTGTATAATAAATGTGAATATTATATTACCGTTTCCCCGGCCTGCATTTTTTCGGCATTCTCTGCAAACTGCAGGGCATCCGTCATTTCCTGGATATTTCCATTCATAAAATCGTCCAGATTGTAGTTGGTCATATTTATGCGATGATCGGTTATGCGACCCTGCGGGTAGTTGTAGGTTCGGATCTTGGCTGAGCGGTCGCCGGTACTCACCAGACTTTTACGCCTGCGGCTGATCTCGTCCTCCTGCTTGCGCACCTGCTCTTCGTACAGGCGGGTACGCATCATATTCATAGCCTTTTCACGGTTGCCCAGCTGAGAACGCT
Source organism: uncultured Bacteroidota bacterium (assembly GCA_903829015.1). Classification (GTDB taxonomy): domain Bacteria; phylum Bacteroidota; class Bacteroidia; order Chitinophagales; family Chitinophagaceae; genus Nemorincola. Next base: position 62,702 of record CAIKOJ010000063.1, on the reverse strand, counting down.
CAGTCTGGCACATAACTACAGTGCCTGTGGGTACGTGGGTTAATATTACTTTAGTTTCTACTTTGTTTACATTCTGTCCACCAGCACCTCCGCTTCGAGCAGTTTCCATCTTCACATCGCTGTCTTTGAGTTCAAAGTCTATTTCTTCAGCCTCAGGCATTACTGCCACTGTGGCGGCGGATGTATGCACCCTGCCGCTTGCCTCAGTGGCAGGCACGCGCTGCACGCGGTGTACGCCGCTTTCGAACTTCATGGTGCCGTAAACGTCCTCACCTATAACCTCCAGCTGCACCTCTTTAAAACCACCTACTGTTCCTTCTGTTTCAGAAACCAGCGATACTTTCCAGCCTCTACGCTCGCAGTAACGGGTGTACATACGCAGCAGATCACCTGCAAAAATGCTGGCCTCGTCGCCACCGGTACCGGCACGGATCTCGATAATTGCATTCTTTTCGTCTTGCGGGTCTTTGGGAATGAGCAGGTCGCGGATCAGTATTTCCAGTTCTTCCTTTTGTACTTCCAGCTTTTCTAGGTCTTCTTTGGCCATAGAGCGCAGGTCTTCGTCGCTTTCTGTTTCCAGCACTTCCTTAGCAAAATCCAGGCTATCGAGGCAGGTTCTGTATTGCTTGTTTACAGCTACGATCTTTTCGAGTTTGCGGTACTCTTTGCTGATCTGTGAAAACCGTTTATTATCGCTTACTATCTCCGGATTGGTCAGGGCTACGCCCAGGTCGTCAAACCGGGCATTGATCGCCTCCAACTTTTCTACAATAGAACTCATTTTTCGCTATAAAATATTAAAATAAAACCCCAACTCAATCGGGCGGGCAAAGGTACGGCGATAAAGTGTTTATTCAAATTATTAGGTAGGGGCGGTGATACGGAGTGTTAAAGTGGCTTGACTTCAAGTCGTATTAATTGGATTTGAATCTTTAGCAATAGGTCAAAGGATCATTTTTTTCCGGCTTCGGGTACTTAAAATGCCACTTCCAAGGGAATTCTTTTGCCAAATTGATTCTTTTTTGCCGTTGAACTTCTATAAAGAAACACAAATTTGAAGAGTTTAAATAAACTCCTTTGTTTTCATGAATTTAGAAGCAGATTTTCCTGGTTCCAAATACTGCTATAATAAACCCTCGGATCCGGAAAATGGCGTTTGTAACGTTAACAACGGTCGTAGCACTATATAGTATTATTTGGTTACCAAATTACTTTTGCTAAAAATACCTTGTGGCACGTACATAGCAACTAGTGCCGCTGGGGATCGTCAGAACAGAACCAGTATTGAAAAACACTGCCCAGGGTAGGATGGTACCGAACATAAGTGGCGCCTCTGTTGAAGAATAGTAATAGGCGCCAAAGTTAAAACCACCGATAACAGAACTAATGCCAACGCTATAGAGAATCTGCAATTCGTTTATTGAGGGCAGGAACCAATCTGTATAGCCCCCTCCTGTATAACTACGGCATATAGTAGATGCATATATTCCTGGTCCCATCACGCTAATATTGATGTTGGTATTAGTAAGGCCGTCGCCCACCAAAGAACCACTTGCTCCTGTTGTCACAGGAGTTCCATTATTCCATCGTATGCCGGTGCTGGGGCTCTGGTCGCTGGTAGCTGCAATAAAGCCGTGTTGAACAGCCGGATCATAACCTACGTCGCCGGGCGCCAGAAGGTAAGCAATGATACCACCCTGGTAAGGATCGCCTACGGCGAGTGTTGTATTTGAAAACGCAACACTAATGGTGTGGCTGGCGGCAATGGAATTAAATGTAAAGGTTGACGATGACGTGCCGACAGGTATACCATCTACAGTAATTGCAGAAATATGGTACCCGGCACTTGGTGTGATGGTATAAGTTTGGCTGGAGCCCAGTGTAACACACGACGTACCCAACGGGCTTATAGTACCATTTGCACCCGTTGATGATACGATATTGGTCGTGTGTCCGAAATTCGCAACGATGGTATGGTTTGCAAGTACGGAACCGAAAGTATAGTTGGCCGCCGGGCCGATATCAGTACCGTCAATTATAGTACTTACAGAATTATAACCGGGGCTAGGCGTAATTGTGTAAGTCTGGCTGCCGCCCGGGATCACAACTGTGTTTCCCAATGGACTGATTGTTCCATTTCCACCAGAGCTTGCTGTGATGGTATCGGGAGGGGAAAAGGTAGCACTGATAGTATGGTTTGCAAAAACAGAGCTGAAAGTGTACGAAGATGCCGGACCAATGTTTGTCCCGTCGACGATTACGCTCGAAGAATAGTAGCCTGAAGCGGGCGTAATCGTGTATGTCTGGCTGGCACCGGGTATAACCAAAGTGCTGCCGGATGGACTTATTGTTCCGTGTGCTCCGGATGTTGCTATGATAGTATCGGGGCCGGAAAAGGTAGCGCTAATAGTGTGATTGGCAGAGACTGAAGAGAAAGTATAGGTAGACGCCGGGCCTATATTTGTACCGTCTACAATTAGGCTGGAAGAATAGAAACCTGAAGCGGGTGTAATTGTATAGGTCTGGCTGGCACCCGGCGCAACCAAAGTGCTGCCTGCAGGGCTTATAGTTCCGTTTGCTCCAGCCGAGGCAACAATAGTATCGGGGCCGGCAAAGGCAACACTGATGGTGTGGTTTGTAACTATGGAGCCAAAGGTGTAGCTCGAAACGGGGCCGACATTTGTTCCGTCTACTATAACTGCCGAAGGATAATAACCTGAGGCTGGTGTGATTGTGTAAGTCTGGCTGCTGCCATAGGGAAATACAGTGCTTCCGGATGGGCTGATGGAGCCATGCGCACCTGCTGTGGCAACAATAGTATACTGATTAATGGAAAAGGCTGCGGTGATGGTATGATTTGTGGTTACAGATGTAAACGTGTATGAGCCGACGGCGCCTACACTTGCTCCATCGACAGTTACGTTGCTTATATGATAACCGGTGCCGGGTGCAATGGTGTAGGTCTTGCTGCCGCCTGGTATTACAAGCGTGGTTCCCGGTGAACTTATGGTTCCATTTGCCCCTGCCGATGCAACGATTGTATCGGGACCGCTAAACGCAGCATTGATCGTATGGTTTGCAGAAACAGACGTAAAAGTGTAGGTAGTTACAAAGCCTACACTGGTCCCGTCGACAGTTACATTATTGACGTAATAACCAGAGGCAGGGGTAATTGTATAGGTCTGGCTGGCCCCGGTACTTACCATTTTGATGCCTGCAGGTGAAATTGTTCCGTTTGCGCTACTTGAAGCTACAAGGCTGAAGAACGGAAGTGTAACCCAGGTGGGGACGCCAAACGACAACACTAAGAACTGCCCGTTGGTGCCCGGGCCGGTTGCTACCCAGGTGCTGCCGTTGTGGTACAATATCTCTCCGGCTGCGCCTGAAGGCAGCGTGCTTCCGCCCCCTCCTAAAGCCGTCCATAATGGGGAGGAAGGTGTGCCGCTGTTATAATAAAAGGAAGCCAGTGTGCTATCATATACCAGCAGTCCCTTTGCAGGCAGGCTGATGCCGTTACGTTGCGCGGTTGTCATGCGCGGTAACAGCATACCTTTGTTTGTGCTTGATACGTCGAGCATTGCCGAGGCGTCGGCAATAGTTCCGGTTGAGTTAAATGCCATTCCCTGCCCTAAAGCTGTGCCCGGTAGCTGCGAAAATAAAATCAAAAATGTGGCATAAAGGAAATATCTACTCATGTTGCTGACTGATTTGTGTGGCTGAAAAGCCGATCATTTTCCCGTTGGGGTATAATTGGCGCAAAGGTCTCAGCATTGATACTTGCCAACAATAGTGGTTAACCACTATCTTGCCTGTTATTTTGCCGGAATGAATTAGGCGGTTCTAATGCTGATGTATTTGCTCTTTGCTTATCTAACTATATCAATTATCTTTAACGCTAACCAAAACCAAAAAAGAATGAAACATTTAAGATTACTTTTTATCGCTATTACCCTAATAGGGCTTTCGGGATTGACGGGCTGTACGACATCGAGCAGTTCATCACCAAGTACCACTTATAGTTTAAGAGCTACAGTTGGTTCTACAACAGTTAACGCCTCGTCTTGTACAGCATCAGTGGTTGCGGGTGTGTTGGCAATACAAGGCTCAACCGTTACCGGCGGCGTGGGCGGCAAGCCACAGATTTTTCTTACTATTTACGGCTGGAGTGGTTCGGCTGGTACAACGGCTATTACCGCACCTACAGGCACAGGCGCATTCGCAGAATATAACCCAAGTAGCGGTACAACACAGCTGTCTACTACCGGGTCTGTAACTATCAGTACATAACCTCCACTACCATTACCGGTACCTTTTACTTCACCTGCTCAGGTGCGGTTGTAACGGGAGGTACGTTTACTGCACAGAGGGTGTAAAGGAATTTGAACTTATGTTTACATCAAAGCCACCGGTGAGGGTGGCTTTGATATTTTATGTAACAAATTGACCGGCTAACCAAGAGCAGGTTTCGTTTCATTCAGAACAATACAAAAAATGAAAAAGGGCTGACCAACTTGTTTTTCAACAGTTTGGTCAGCCCTAATAATCTTTTTAGAATATCGATTATTCAGAAACCACCTTGATAGGTGCTACTTCTATTTTGTTCAGTTTGCCTTCTACAAATGCATCGTTCCACACTACAAAGTTCTCTCCGTTGCCAATGTTTTTGCGGTTGTTGCTGAAGTTCATTTTAATAGATGTAGCCTCGCCTTTCAGTAGTACCTCGGCATCACTCGGTTTTTTCACCATAATGTTATTGCCATCTGGCATAAACAAGCCTACTCTGTTTTCGTAAAAAATACCTACTTCTTTACCACTATAAGCTATATCAAATTTAGTAACGTAATAAACTGTGCTCCATGAATAGTTGCTGTAGGTAATACGAAACGGGCCTGAAGTGTATTCGTTCTTGTTTGCAGGGATCCTGAAGTTAGGAAATTTAGTAGCTGTATCGCTTAGCGTAATAGAGTACAGTCCACCGATATTAAATGTGAATTTGTGTGCATCGTCCAGATCTTTGCCTCTGCAGAAGATTGTTTTGCTGTTAGATTCGTTCGGTGCTATCACCAGGTTTTTCTCAGAAACTGTGTACTTATCTTCTGCAATAATAAATGTACTTTCCTTTGCTTTGTACAGCAAGAAATTGCCGGTTTTGTTGATGATGGTCAGTTTGAACTTGGTTTCCTCACCCACTGATACGATGTTCTCCATTTTTATAGTGTAGTCATCGGCTTCCAGTATAGCATTATTGTATTCGCGTTTTGGTGGTGCTTTTGGATTTTTGGCAATGGCCAAAGAGGTAGAAAAAAGAAGCGCAAATAACAGAATTATTGAATTCTTCATCGAGAAAAATATTTTTTTAGTTAGAAATAAAAAATTTATGCGCTAAGATGTAAAATTATATGATAGTGCAATGGTTCTTTGAGTGGGTGGTTTGTTAATTCATTCCTTTCTCCGCTAATACCGGTTTTCGGGTATTTGAATTACAATTGAAGTCGGACTCGGGCTCAGTTATTTTAGTTTGCAAACATATGTTTTTATTTTTAAATAAGCATTGGGCGTCAAATCATACGAAATGGAAAAACCAGAAAATAAGTACGAAAAGGGTTGCTGGACGAAAAATAAAACTTCTAAACTGCACTTTTTCTGCCTCTGCAATAAGCCGTACTCCGCTCGAAACAATCCTCCAAAAAATATTATGGATTTGCGGGAATTACTATTATTTTTGCGAAGGAAATTATAACCATCAATGGATCAACATACTAACCACGAGACCGAAATAGATAATCCCGGAGATATAGAGCTGAATAAGCCTAACAAATCGCGTTTCTTATTTTTATTGAGTTTCTTCGGTTTTTTCATTTTCGCATGGGCTGGCTGTTACAATCTGCACGAGCATAAGTATCAGAAACCTGATACTACGCCTGTACCAGATAACACCCTTTACGAACCAAAGTATAAATAATCAGATAGCGCACCCACTGCTATGATCGTATGCCATAAGGATACTGCCGTTGTAATATTAAGCTACAATGGTACTAAATGGCATGAGTTGTTTTTGCCCAAAATTGTTGAAGAAGCCCATACCGGCTACGAGGTAATACTCGCTGATAATGCGAGTACCGATGGCACGTTGGAGTATGTGCAGCAAAACTTTCCCACTGTAAAGACCCTGCAGATAGCTGTTAACCATGGCTTTGCCAATGGATACTACGAGGCACTGAAGCGGATAAAGGCAAAATATTTCGTTTTACTTAGCGCAGATTTTGAAGTGACGCAGGGATGGTTTCCGCCCCTGCATGCTGCTATGGAGCGCGATGAAATGCTGGCAGCATGCCAACCTAAAATACGCTACTGGCGCGAGCGTGAGAACTTTGAATATGCGGGTGCCGGTGGTGCCTTTATGGATAATTACGGCTACCTTTTTTGTCGCGGTCGCATCTTCTTCGATCTGGAGAAGGACAACGGCCAATACGAAGATAATATAGAAGTGTTTTGGGCATCGGGAGGCTGCTTTATGGTGCGTGCCGATCTTTATGAAAAAGTAGGCGGATTGGATAATGAGTTCTATGCCCACATGGAGGAAGTGGACCTGTGCTGGCGATTGAAGAATGCCGGCTACAAGATAGGTTACGTAGGTAAGAGTGTGGTGTACCATGTAGGTGGCAGTGTTATAAGTTACGGCAGTACGCAGAAGCTGTATTACAACTTCAGGAATAACCTGATACTATTGTTTAAGAATGAACGTGGCTCCAAGCTGTTATGGCTCTTCCCGCTCAGGCTGATGCTTGATGGGGTAGCCGGACTGAGGTTGTTGTTTACAGGGCAGTTCAAACAGACGTATACGATCATCAAGGCGCATTTTCACTTTTACGGTAGCCTGGGCAAGTGGCGCAAACGCCGCAGGGAAAACCAGAAGCTGATAACGGTGCGGAATGAAGAAGGTATTTACAGGCGCAGTATCATCAAAGATTATTTTTTGCTGGGCCGTAAAAAATTCACTGACCTAGGCTGGAAGCCAAAGCCACTTTGATACCTGCCCTACCACTAAAAATAATTATCAATCACCTACCTTTATAGACTAAAAGCTAAACCATGGCACTTTTCTCACAACTGGGCAATTATAGAAATTTCGGTCTGCTGGTTATGCGTGCCGGACTGGGCATAATGATGTTTATGCACGGCCTGCCAAAGCTTACCGGTGGTATACCTAAATGGGAGTCGCTGGGCCACGATATGAGTCACCTGTATATATACTTTATGCCGGCTTTCTGGGGATTTATGTGCGCCGTTACTGAGTGTATAGGTGGTTTATTTTGTGTGCTGGGTTTGTGGTTCAGGTTTGTGTGCATACTCATGGTCATTAATTTTGTTGTTGCAGTGTTGTCGCATCTGGCAGCGGGCGATGGTATCATGGGGTCCTCGCACGCCATAGAACTGGTATTTGTATTTTTCGGGCTTATTTTTGTGGGAGCTGGGACTTTGTCGATAGACAAAAGTTAAAAAATCCTTAGTCCGTAATACTTTTTTATTTTCATCGTACCTTTAAAAAAAAATATTTTCAATGAGAGCGTTCTTATTCGCGTTAATGCTGGTTCCGGTTATAGGTTTTGCACAGGCAGATTCAAAGGATGGTAAAATTGACCCAACCGAAGTGAAGAGCGATGGTAAACTTAATTTTGTACATGCCAACAAGGTGAAGACGCAGCCTGCAATAAGAAAAGAAGGAGATAAGAGGAAGCTGAAAGAAGATGAGATATATGTGGGCGATGTTACTTTTCACATTGGTGGAAACGACCTGAAAGCAGATAGCGCGATACTGTACACTAATGACGGAGTACTTTCTATGTTTAATTTTTCTGTTTCCAATCCAGTATCTTTTATGTTCAAAGGAGAGAATCTGGTTTTCACAAAGGAGACAGCCAAGGCGATGCTTCAGTCTGGTATAAAAATAACTGCCCTCAATGGCGACGTGCTGGGTACATCAGAGAGCATGGAAATAGATTTCGGTTACGAAATAGGAAAGGTGATAGCAGGCAGTATTACGCCATTGGAACCAGAGAAGAAGTAATCAGCAACAATTTTAGTGGTTGTATTCAAGGTGGATGTCTGGTGCAGTTGATTCACTGCCTCCACATTTTACCTGAATGTGGGTAATATCCAGCTTTACATCGGCAGGGTCGGTTTCTTTTATTTTATCGTACACTTCTACGTTAAAGAGCGTGCCGGTAACCTTTACCGGTCCCCAGGTTTTTCCGGCAGAGGTAATTGATACTTCAAACGAGGTAACATCACAACCAAGTGTTTGAGGAATCAGCCGTGGGTGGCGGAGTATCTTTTCTCGGGTAGTCATCTTTGTCGTAATAGTGCTTAGTGTTACGATCACACCGCCATCTTTATTTTGTGCACATACGGCACCGGCAAACAAAAGGGTTGCAGCGAGTAAAAAGAAATACCTGAACTTCATAGTACGTGATTTGAATTAAAAGTACTCATCTTGCGTTGATTTGCAATACATAGGATCGCAAGCTCAATTGTACAAAAGGAAGCCGTGTACGGTTAGTTGAGGTAGCATTGGTAATGTTTGATAAAAGTTCACTTTAACGTTTATACTTGTTAATAAAGCGATCTGAAGGCCGGTTGGCAAGGTTTTAAACGTCCTTTGCAGACAGGCGAAAAACTCGCCTTTAACATTTGTATTATGAAAAAGACAATCTTGCTATTTGCGTCCTTTATTGGATTAACTCTTTTCTCTTGTAAAAAAAGCAGCGACAGCACAACTCCTACGCAGCCAACTGTGGGTTATCAAATTAAAACTACCAATATCAACTATTCGGTAGCCAGAACAACAGCCCTTGCCAATATTGCATGGACAGCAGGCTTTGCTAACCCGGATGTGATCAAGTTTGAGGCTAAGACCGACAACACACAAATTGAGTATAAGTCTACCAACACTGCGCAAATAGATCTGATGTCATCAGTTGGCCTCACATTTGGTGGGTTCAGTATTCCCGCTGGTACGTACAAAGAAATAGAAGTGAAACTGGAACTAGAAAAAAACGGAACGGTACCGGTACTTGAACTCAGGGGAACATTTACTTCGGGTGCAATAACACTTCCTGTTGTTTTGGACATCACCCAATCTATAGAGTTGAAGACAGAACAACATGATGTGACAATCAGCAGCGACTATTCATTTGTTGCTGTTACCACGCTTGATCTTTCGGCTATAACTTCCGGCATCACCGCCAGTATGTTGTTAGGCGCTGACCTGACCGGCGGCTCCGTTGTTATATCATCGTAATCAAATGTCGCGTTGTATAACATCGTACTGGCTCATCTGCAGAATGAGCGTCACCATTGCGAATTCGAAAGTCATCACAAATAATAAATTTGATGTGAACAAGTCTTTAAAAAAATACACCGGATGCCCGGTGTATTTTTTTTTAAGATATTAAATAAGATAGATCCTGAATTTTGCATCAAATAACTACCCAAATCTTTTCGGCGTCTTTTTTGCGGATACTCAGGTAGTAGCCAGCAACGAAGATGGCCATAGGGTCACCCATAGGGGCTATCATTTCTATTTTTATGGGTTCGCCGGGTATACAACCCATTTCCATCAAAGTAAGCTGGAAATCGCTGTCGTCGTGGTGGTCAATCACAGCCTGCTTGCCGGTAGGCAATTCAGATAGGCGTATGACGTTTTCTTTGACCACATTCATTAACACAAAATTACCTGTAAATTATCATATAGTCAAATGGGCGGATAGTTATAAAAGTTAATTTTGGAAGCACAATTGTACACCAATTTTAAATTCGGCAAATGAGCTCATTCTCTATTTCAGGAAAACTAGTTGACCTATTCCAAAGAAGAATATACCCTGCAGAAATATCAGTTACTGATGGTTTTATAACGAAGATAGAAGAGGTAACTACAATACCCGACCAGTATATACTACCAGGTTTTGTAGATGCTCATATACATATAGAAAGCTCTATGCTGGTGCCATCTGCCTTTGCGCACATGGCAGTAGTGCATGGTACCGTAGCTACAGTATCAGACCCGCATGAGATAGCAAATGTGATGGGTATGGAAGGGGTTCAGTACATGATCGATAACAGTAAGCAGTCGGCATTTAAGTTTTTCTTTGGTGCGCCATCATGTGTGCCGGCAACCGGTTTTGAAACGGCGGGCTATACACTGGATGCCGCTGCAGTAAAGGAGCTGCTGGATAACGATGATATCTGGTATCTGTCGGAAGTGATGAACTATCCGGGCGTGCTGCATAATGATGCAGCCGTAATTGCCAAGATAACGGCAGCTAAAAAAGCGGGTAAGCCTGTAGACGGGCATGCTCCCGGTATGATGGGTGTTGATGTAATAAAGTATGCATCTGCCGGAATTACAACAGACCATGAGTGTTTTACACTGGAAGAGGCCCTGGGCAAAATTGCGGCAGGCATGAGCATTCTTATCAGGGAGGGGAGCGCGGCGAAAAATTTTGAAGCACTTAGTGAACTCATTAAACTGCATCCTGATAAGGTGATGTTTTGCAGTGACGACAAACATCCGGATGAGTTGGTATTGCACCACATAAATGCCCATGTAAAAAGGGCATTGCAAAAAGGTTATGATCTTTTCGATGTGCTCAGAGTAGCTTGTGTAAACCCGGTATATCATTACGACCTACCGGTGGGTTTGTTACAGGTGCATCATCCGGCTGATTTTATTGTGGTGAATGATCTGGAACGGTTTGATGTTTTGCAGACATTTATTGGCGGCAGCATGGTTGCAAGAAACAATAGGTCGTTGATGGATGAGGTGCCGGTAGTGCCGATCAATAACTTCGAAGCAGAAAAGAGATCTGCGGCTGATTTTAAAATTAAGGCCCGATCTGAAACGCCTGTCATCAGAGTGATTGAAGCTATTGAGGGGCAATTGGTAACGAACTGCATAGAGGGAAAAGGTAAGGTTGTTGATGGATATTTGGTTAGTGATATTGAACACGACATCCTGAAGATTGCGGTTGTGAACAGGTACGAACAATCGGCGGCTGTGGCTGTGGCTTTCGTGAAAAACTTCGGACTAAAGAGTGGTGCAATAGCCTCAACGGTGGCGCACGACAGCCACAACATAATAGTTGTAGGCACCGACGATGCCTCGATTTGTGCTGCAGTGAACAGGTTGGTGGAATGCAAAGGCGGCATTGCTGTGGCTTCGGACGCTAATACAGTTAGCTCTATGTCGCTCGAAGTTGCCGGCCTGATGTCTGTGAAAGGAGGCAAGGAAGTGGCAGCAGATTACAGCCTGCTTGATGCGGCTGCCAAAAATCTAGGTTCGCAGCTGCATGCTCCGTTTATGACGCTTTCGTTTATGGCATTGCTGGTGATTCCCGCACTAAAACTGAGTGATAAAGGGTTGTTTGATGGAGCCAAATTTGAGTTTACAGAGGTTGAAACCCGTTGAAAAAACCGCTAAAATGGAGCGATCTCAAAAAAAATAGTTGAAATTTTACGTGAAATGTTAAATCTGGCACGGAATTTTCTTTACATAGGTTATAAGGGGCGTGCAATGAAGTACTACCTGATATAAACCGCAAAGATTATGATAGCTGTAATTCTGATTTTCGCCGTAGTGATGTCCATCATCATCAATGTTATAGACAAAATGATATCCAGCCTCAACGACGAGGTGACTTTGGAGAACAAAAAGGTTAATTCCTTAATTGCGGGAGAGCCCGACCAAATATAAAGTAAAAAGCAGCAAAGGGATTACTTACCCTTCTTGGCAGGCGCAGATTTCTGCTGAGCAGCTTTGCTGGTGTTGTCAACGCCCTGAGGTTTCTGGAAGAACATTACAGAAATGATGCAAAGACCGCCAATCACGCTGATCATAGTCCAGGTGCCTTTTTCCATAACATCGCTAGACTGCTTAACTCCCATTACTGCAGAGCTCATGCTACCGAATGTGCCACTCAAGCCACCGCCCTTTGGATTCTGAATAAGAATGAAGAAGGCAAGTATAACGCAGGCAAGTAATATAATTATTGTCAGAAATGATATCATGATTGTTTGTCCTTTAAAGTTTCCTCTATTTTGCCGGCAAAGTAAGCACTTTTTTGAGGATTTCGCAAACTTAATTTACGATACATCTCAATAGCTTTATCATATTTGCCCTGTTTTATATGTATTTCTGCTAATGTTTCGCTCACGAGCCCATCTTCTTTACTGATGGAGTTTACGGCCATTTCGAATACGTTTTCGGGTATTTCTTCGTTCTCCTCTTCCATGGCGGCAGCCAGTTTTTCTTTCTGCCACATAGTTTTGAGTGCACGCTGGTCTTTAGACTCTTCTTTTTGTTTCTCTGAAGTACTCTTAAAATGCAGCAGCCATTCAGAAAAACTCATTACAACCATCAGTGCTTTTTCCTCTTCTTCGCCAGCACCCGGTTCTTTTAGTTCATTGATCTCAACAGGTATTTCTTCAGATACCTTCTCGCCCTGTTGCAGGAAGTAATCTCTGGTGTATATAGGAAATATTAAAGTATCCTGATTTGTTGAGGTATCTGAGCCTATATCCGTGTTAAGTTTGGTATCACTTACAATCTCTATTGCTTCGCCTAAAGGTGTTTTTTCGGCCGGAATTTCAGAAATACGTTTTTCTTCATCGGCCCATGCCTGAGCAAAGGCTGATTTTTCAGCCGCATCGACCTGCACAGGTGGCTGAAGCGGTGTAACTAAAGGCTGCGCATCAGGTGCCGCAGGGATCGACTCGGTTATTTGCACAGGAACTGGCTGCACATGAATACCTGAACTGATCTCAGTGAAGACAGGCATTGGTTGTGCGGCCGGTTTTTCATCGGGCTGCACCATAGGTTGCTTAGGTACAATAGATTCGGCAGCGATAGCTGGCACATCATCGATCACAAAAGCAACTGGTAAATCGTGTATTGCAGGTTCGCTGACAGAGGCGGCAATAGCCGGTACCTCAGGGAGCGGATTAATAACTATTTCAGGGCTTATAGCTTCCTGAGCTGCAACTATAGGTGCAGCTGCAATTGGAGGTACAACTATTTCGGTTTGTAAAGTTGGGCTAACAAAAGTTTCTGCAGGTTCTTCGGTAACAGCAGCCACTGCCGGCTGAATTACAGAATCATTAAACTGCAGCGGCACTACCAACAGCGGCGGTGGCTCACTTACAATCTCAGATAGTACCACCGGTGATACTTCTGCCTGAACAGGTTTGGTAATTTCTGTTATTAACTGAGGAATGGCGTCACTGGTTATGATTGGTGCAACGGCCTCTTTTATTGGATCAGCAGCCTGAGTTATTTTCTCGGCCACTACTGAAACGACTTCTGGTGCCTGTGCAACAGGACTAACTACCTCAGGGATAGGCACTACCGCAGGTATTTCTTCCGGTATAGGAGTAACAGGTGGTTCTACCTCCGGTAGAGGAGTAACAGGCGGCACGATCTCCGGTACCGGAACTGCGGGCGGCACTATTTCTGGTATTGGTGTAACAGGCGGTACCACTTCGGGCACCGGAGTAACAGGAGGCACAGATATGGGTGCGGCACTTTGAACTGGAGCAACCTCCGGCTCTGCAGGTACGCCCACTTTTTTCTTATCAACTACCTTATTAATAGCAGACAATTGCTCTCCCAACTCACGGTTGCCTGCTTCGAGAAAGTCGCAGAACATGACCCAGTTGCCCACATAAGGCTGTATGCCTGAGAGCATCTTTGGTGAAAAAGCTTTTTTCTTATGATTTTCGAGCGCAACAAGATAACGGCCTGGGATAAAGTAAGGATAGGTCTGCCGAAATAAAGCAATACTGCTCTGGTCGCCCTCTGTGATTGTATTGGGGTTTTCCAGCAAGGCAGAAATGTACTTTATTGACGTTTGGTTATTCATTTGTTCGCTCAATCAGGCTACCAATTTACAAAAGCTTTATTAAAAATATCATCTGCCAGCTGGTTACCGATATCTTCTATCAGTTTTCCTTCTACAGATTGCAATAGTTGAGATGCATCAAAGTCGGCAAAACGGGTAAAAGTCTGGCTGAAATTTGATTTTTCGTTGATCCTGTTTTTGAAAGTTACCAGTAAACTTATTGTAAGGCGGTTCTTGGTGGCGGTTTGCACACCGGTAGCACCGGTTACAGATACTGCGTAGGTGGTAATAGACCCGGTCATGTCGTAGTCTGCATCGTCTTTAGTAACGGACGATAGCCCGGTCTGCGACAAAATGCGGCTCCTGAGTTTCTCGGTTAATGTAGAACTGAGGCTGGGAACAACGTTGGGCGACTTATTATCCAGTTGGTGGATGTTGATATTCTTACCCTCGATGGTGGCACCGGAGAAACTATATATACCACAGCCTGCCAGCATAAACAGCAGGAACGGTAACAATAAGTAAACTCTTTTTAGCGGTAACATGTATGAGTAAATATATGGTAAAAGCGTGGTTTTGAGTGCTATCACTCCTGTATGTCGTACTCTTTAATTTTTCGGTAAAGTGTTCGTTCTGAAATGCCGAGCTCGGTGGCTGCATCCCTGCGCCTGCTCTTATGTTTTTTGAGTGCTTTGGTTATGAATTCCTTTTCTCTGTCGGCAAGCGACAAAGTTTCTTCAATGTCTTCGTGATGGTGATCGTGCGTATCAAGCAGGATAGGGGTATTGGTATTGTAAACCGGATTGAAAGCCGCTGTTGTGCTGGTTTCTTTTTCGGTGTAAACAGGTAGTATGTTGCTGGCCGCAGATGGGTCGGGTGGGGTGTAGCCCTGCTGGTGCGCCACATCAAAGATCATCTGTTTCAGATCGTTCATGTCTTTTTTCAGATCAAAAATGATCTTATACAGAATATCTCGGTCTGATTTGAAATCGGAAGAAGAACCAGATGACAATGCTGTGGATGACTGAGGCAGCAAAGCAAGGCTCTGATTGTTGTTGCGCTGCGGTAGAAATTTGTTCAGCACATCGGCAGTGATATTCTTATCCTGCGAGAGTACGGAAATCTGCTCAGCGATATTTTTTAGTTCTCTTACATTGCCGGGCCAGTAATAGTTGACCAGCATTTGCTGTGCTGCGGCATCCAGAACTACCGAAAGGGTTTTGTAGCGTTCTGCAAAATCTGCGGCAAACTTTCTGAACAACAACGGAACATCTTCTTTACGGTCGCGGAGCGATGGAACCCTGATAGGTACTGTGCTTAAGCGATAATACAGATCCTGGCGGAAATCGCCTTGGGTGGTGTATTCCAGCAGATCGCGGTTGGTAGCAGCGATGACGCGTACATCTGTTTTCTGCACTTTTGATGAACCTACGCGAATAAACTCGCCGGTCTCCAAAACGCGGAGCAGGCGGGCCTGTGTGCCCAGCGGCATTTCTCCAATCTCGTCAAGAAAAATTGTTCCACCGTTCACGGTTTCGAAATAGCCCTTGCGGTGATCTACTGCGCCGGTGAACGAGCCTTTTTCGTGGCCAAACAATTCGCTATCGATGGTGCCCTCTGGTATGGCACCACAGTTTACGGCAATAAAAGGATTGTGTTTTCGGGGAGATAAAGCATGTATGATCATGGAAAACACCTCCTTGCCCACACCACTCTCACCTACGATCAATACAGACAGGTCGGTATTGGCTACCTGCACAGCAGTGCTCAACGCATGGTTGAGTGCCGGCGAATTGCCAATGATGCCAAATCTGTTTTTTATGCTTTGAGTATCCATCTACAATTAGTGTCAAAAAAATTAGCGCAGGGCCTTAAACCATTTCGCCGATCAATGTGGCAGAAGTGGCTGTATTTACTTTTACATGTACGTAATCTCCTTTCTTTAGTTCGCGGTTCCCTTTGGGGAATACGATCACCTTGTTTTGTGAGTTACGACCGCTCCAGTCGTGTTCGCTTCTTTTGCTGGTAGCTTCTATCAGTACTTCAAAAGTCTTTCCGATATCGCCCTGATAATTTTCGCGGGAGATATTGTTCTGCAGTTTTATGATCTCTTCCAGCCTTCTTTTCTTAACTGCTTCCGGAATATCATCTTCGTATCTGCGCTCGGCAAGTGTGCCCGGCCGCTCGCTGTATGAGAACATATAAGACATATCGAACCGGCACAGTTCCATTACAGAGAGTGTATCCTGATGTTCTTCTTCGGTTTCGGTGCAGAAGCCTGAGATAACATCGGTACTTAGACCGCAGTCGGGCATGATCTCTTTAATGCGCTTTACTTTATTCAGGTACCACTCGCGTGTGTAGGTACGGTTCATCATCTGCAGTACGCGGGTATTGCCGCTCTGTACCGGTAGGTGAATGTATTTGCAAATGTTGTTGTAGCGTGCCATGGTGTGCAGCACATCGTCGGTAATGTCTTTGGGGTGCGAGGTGCTGAACCTGATCCTGAGTAACGGAGATATCAATGCCACCCTCTCCAGCAACATAGCGAATGTAACAGACTCGTGTGAGCCTTCGCTGTCGTGGGTGGGGGTGTAGTAATAACTATCTACGTTCTGACCCAGCAAGGTTACCTCGCGGAAGCCACGGTTGAACAGATCTGTACACTCACTTACGATACTCTCCGCATCGCGGCTGCGCTCGCGGCCACGGGTGAAGGGCACTACACAGAAAGTGCACATATTGTTGCAGCCGCGCATGATACTTACAAAGGCAGTAACACCGTTGCTGTCTAGCCTCACGGGTGAAATGTCGGCATAAGTTTCTTCCCTGCTCAGTAATACATTCACGCTTTTCTGTCCGCCTTCGGCCTCTGTGATGAGACCGGGAAGTGTGCGGTAGGCATCGGGGCCAACCACCAGATCCACCAGTTTTTCTTCTTCCAGAAATTTGGCTTTGAGGCGCTCTGCCATACAACCCAGTACGCCGATGAGCATGCCGGGTTTCTTATCTTTGGTTTTGCGGAAAGCCTGCAGACGGTTACGCACGGTTTGCTCGGCTTTCTCTCGGATGGAGCAGGTATTTAATAATACCAGATCAGCCTCCTCGAAATTGCGGGTAGCACCAAAACCCTGATCATGGAGAATTGAAGCAACGATCTCACTATCACTGAAATTCATTTGGCAGCCGTAGCTCTCAATATAAAATTTTTTGTGAAATATGTTCGTATCGCCGGCGAAGGGTGCGTAAGCTTCCCCCTGCCTGTTCTCCTCTACCACTTTTTGCAGTAACTCTGCCATAATTTCCGATTTCTGATTGCAAAGGTATGGAATTATAGTTGTGGGAGGTGGTGTTTGGGGAGTTATATCTAATCTTCACATTTGGTTTAGAGAAACCCCAAACCCCTAAAGGGGCTTCCTCATGTTAATTAAATGCGTAAGGTAAATGAACTGTGGTTAAACAATTACGTCGAATACTGTGAAATAATTAGATGACGTTACCCGTTGATGTTTTTGAGAATATGAACACAGTAATTTCTTTATTGATATCTGCCTTTCCATTAGCATACTTAATGATGGTGATTTGGTATGAGCGTAATAATAGTCTGCACTATGTGTTACCGTTATTATACGTATTGATATACATAGTTCACAAAAAGGTATTTCTTTTTATGGATGATGGTAAATTCATTGATATGTTTTACCTGTTCTTAGCACCAGTTATCCTGACGTTCTTTCTGAAATTCATAAGATATAGACCTATGTATAGAATTAATCTGACTGTAATTGTGTTGCTTAATCTGTTTGTCAGCCAGTTTGCATTGTTTACGATTATTGAAATTTTTATTGAGGCTGTTTCTTAATTGTATTGTTCGCAAGTGGAAAGCATTTGAAACAAACGGGGCTGGTTTTTGCGGGTGAGACCTCTCCCATCCTCTCCAAGGGAGAGGTGAAGCACAGCAGCCCTGCGCGAGATGCTCCAAGCGAGCGCTTGCAGGTAGGATAATAACACCTGCGAAGGCGGGGCGAAATCACTCCTTCACGAACTTCCTAACCGAATTACCATAATTGTTTTTAAAGGTTATGTAGTAAAACCCTGAAGGCAGTTTGCTGACATCGGCTATGGTTTGGATAGATTTGATATCGCCGGTTAGTAGTACCTGGCCGAGCGGGTTGGTTATGGTAAACGTACTGTAATAAATGGTTTTCGTTTTTATTACGAGTTCGTTGCGGGCGGGTACAGGGTATAATTCTATTGCATTGGCGGCTGTGTGGATCTGATTTACTGCATTCACACAGGGTGGCGCAAGTACGGTTTCAGTGCGTATGGCAAAACAGCCGTTGGGCATGATGTACCGGATGGTATCGATACCGGCTGCAATACCTGCTGTATAGCCGGTGCTGGAGTCGATTGTGGCAACAGCTGTGTTGCTGGTTTTCCAGATACCTCCCGGAAGAGCATCAGTTAGCGTTACAAAATCACCTACGCACAACGGATCCCGGCCTGAAATGGGTGGGGGCTGCGGCACGGCAGTAACAACGAACGTATCGATATGCAGTTTGCAATGCGAAATGTAACTGACCCAGTAAGTGCCGGCGAGATATATCGAGTCGGACTGGGTGGTACTGCCGCTGCTCCAGGAATAGTGAATGCCTCCCACTGGTGCTGATAATGCCAGAGGCACGGGCGTATCAGACAGCATGCAGATATTGGCATTCTTCCTGCTGGTGACAGTGTCATTTACAATGGTATCTGAAAGTCTGAATGTGTCTATGAGTACTGGGTCGCCGCATGAAATGCAGTACACCCAGTATGTGCCTGCAAGGTGAAATACATGGAAAGAGTCGGTGGTGCTGTCGCTCCAAAAATAATTGGTGTAGCCACGGGGTGCGGCGATACGAATGCTGTCTGTGCCGGAACTGCAGATGGAGGAGTCGTTGCTCTGGTAAACGGTATCGGGGGCGGCAATAGTGTTTCCGTATTTTGCAACGAATATGTTTTCGCCAATTCCTTCCTTTACTATTGAGTCGGGGCCGGCAACAATGTAAGTCTCAATGTCACTACAAACATAAACATTGCCATATGCATCACTGGCAATGCCATTCTGGTCATCGCCACCAGTGCGCAAGCTGGAGTATCCCACTACGCCACCATCCAGACCGTAACCAGCTATGAAAATAGGGTCGGCTACACCGGGACGGGCTGCGGGCAATAATGTTGCCGAGTCTATAATTGCGGTATCTGAATAGCTACCGCTAACCCATATCTGGCCGCAGGAAGCCATGGCAATGCTGTATCCCCACACACCCTTGTGGCGCGAGCCTATGGTTTTGCACCAGTCTACAGTGCGAGATGGAGCATATCTCACGAGAAACAGTGCAAGATGGGGTGTGTCGGAAGGGAATGTGCGTGAAAGCGTAGTAGTGCCAAAAGAAATAGACGTATCTTCAAAGCCGCCAGTCATATATACATTGCCATAATTGTCGGACTGAAGTCCAACTGCGAAAGAGCCGTTGCGGCCGCCGGGAGCCTGCGCCCATAACGGTGTGCCCGAGGGGGAAAATTCGGCAATAAAAGCCAGCGGATTGGAATATGGATTTGTAATTATTGAACTGCCAACAGTAAATGTGGCTGAGTCGGTATAGCCGCAAATGTATGTGTGGCCTGTGGATGATACTGTAACACTTATTCCCCTGTCATTTCCCGGTCCCCCGACCGCATTAGCCCATAATAGTGCACCAGATGGGGAATATTTTGCCACAAAGGCATCATTTTGCCCGGCACTATAAAAGGTATGTCCGCCAAGTGTTAATGAGTCATGGTAATTGCCAGTAACGTAGATGTTGCCGAAGTGATCTGTTGTAACACCGCCATCACCAATTATAGAGGGATTATCCGGCAGGCTGAAAGGATTGTTGTAATTAATGTTCAGGCCATCGCTTATTAACCATATTACGTAACCTGTGGGATCTATTTTGGCTATAAAGTATTTTCTTGCATAGGGAATGGTCCAAGCCGGAGTGTCAGTCACTTCATGGGTACCTATTTTCAATGAAAAATAAAGCATAACGCCATACACAATGAGGTTTCCGGAGTTGTCTGTGCATATGTTGTTAAGCCAGCAACCATCTCCTGTAGTAAATCCAGACCAAAGCGGGGTTCCTGAAGGGTCGTATTTTACCCATAATGCCTGATGAGGTGCAACCGAGTCTACGATAGTTCCGAAGATCTCAGGTACCGGTGTAAGATCAAGGTCTTCGCCGGCGGCATAGACATTCCCGGCGGGATCGGTAGCTACGGCCCAGGCATCAACATGAGCGGGCCTGCCGGATCTTGCCCACTGCCAGCCTTGTGCGTCGGAATGCTGAGCGCATACAAGATTAAAAAGAAATACCAGGAAGAAAAACAGACTGGATATTCTTATACCGCACAGGCAAAGCCGTTTATGAAACCGTGGGAGCCTAGGTAACAAATAATGAGGAGGGTAAGCCATCGGCTGGTTTATTTGATATAAAGTTAAGTATAAATAATATAATTTGGGTGGAGAGTTTAAGTACAGTTGTACTGTGAGTTTATTTGCAGGTGAGAAAATAACATATGCAGCATCGGTAAGGTATTGGGTAAACATCTAAATGACCACAATCATTAAATAGTGCGGTAATTTATCGCAATTTGCACCACTTTTACTATACATGTTGAGGGGTGCGATATCGATACTGTTGTTGCTGATTGCGGGGTATGTGGCGCAGGGGCAGGAGGTCACTTTGTATGTGATACCGCCGCCCGCACCTATGAACTGGCGCTCGCCTGGGGCATTACTTGTGAGCTATATAAAAAGTCTGACGGCGAAAAATAAGTACGTGAAACACCGGCACCCTATGGGGCATGTAGTCGTAGAACTGCGTGACAGTTCGCGTTTTGTTGTTGCTGGTATTGTGGCTGAATCGAAGGCCGACGTTGCATACAGGGTTTATGTAAAGGGTTATGGAATGGGGATTCTGTTTACACCGCTGCGGGGGAAAATGGAAGTAGGCGATGTTAATGCCAATGAACTATCTGAAAGGCTGAAAAATGGAGATGTGGCATATATTAGGTTCAGGGTAAGCAATGAGGCATTTAATAGGCTATGGCAATACCTGAACGAATATAAAGAACGTGGCTACGACAGAGTATATAATGGAGCCAACAAACCACGCGAAGGAAAGGGTGCGGGCTGTTCGTCGTTCGGGTTGAGTTTCATAGAACTAGCGGGATTATTGCCGCAGGTGGAGACAGATAAGTGGAAAGTATCGGTAAATGTACCAGAGAAACTGATAGGCGGCCCCGAGCGAAGCAACAAATGGATAGGGTTGCACAAGATCATTTTAAAAAGCAAGTGGGCAGATACCACACGGCAATCGTATAGAAAGATAGCCTACTACGAGCCCTATTTTATGTACAAGTGGATAGCAGCAGCATGGGCCGATAGTAATTTGAGTATTAAGAAAAAATATACAAAAGAACAGAGAGAAAGCGCTAAGGGCTTGCTGATTGACTGCGCTGAGTGCACCTTGCCGGGCGACGAGATTTGGTTGCAAGGTGGTAAGAAATAGTATTTACATCTGTTTTTGGTGGGTAGGTGTTTTTATATTGGTTTTCTGTGCAGCTATATGAAATGCACCAGTGGTCTCCTTTTACTTTAGGAATTGTAAATAATAGCCGTAAATTTGATTGTCCAACCTAAAACCTCCCGTAATCAGGTAAAAACCAAAGCAGGCATGAATTTTATTATTGATGGAGATGAGGAATAAAAAAATATTATTACTTACGTTGGTCCATCCTGATTTTCTGCCGCCTGTATATTCAACGGGTCAGGTTTTACGAGATCTTGGTTTTGATATTCACATTCTTACGTTCGACTCATTTGTGCCTGCTCAACTTGATTTGGGTGAGAACATTGTAGTTGAAACTTTAGGCAGTCATTACAATTCAGGGCTGAAGGGGCGCATGGGGTTGCGGAGGAAATTTACGAACAGGGCAAAGGAACTGGTGAATGAGCATCCGGCGGCGATCATTTCGTTTTGCCCGTTCTCATTTACGTGCGGACTGAATATAAAAAAGAATGTACCGTTGGTGTACCTGGTACTGGAAATAGCTGATTTTATACTGCCTATCTTTTTCAATTCGCCGTTATCCAATCTGAGAAATCTACAGGCATTGAGGAGTATTTATAAGGCGGATTTTGTGGCTACGCCGTCTATACAGCGATCGGCATGGCTGGCGGGCAGGTGCCACCTTACGTTTATGCCACACACTATTCTGAACACGGCATATGTACCCAAGACAGAGGCATCGACCGACTATGAGACTTACAAGAATATAGTGCCGGCAGATTTTCTGAATAAGAAAATTGTGTTGTATACCGGTGCAGTGAACGATGAGCACTGCCTGCTGGAACTGGTGAGGGCATTTGATCTGGTGAATGACAAAGGAAGTGCTCTGGTGATAACCGGGATAAAAGACAACGAATACTGCGACAGGATAAAAAAGGTAGTAAGCAGAACTGATTGCGCTGACCGAATACTGCTGCTGCCCTATGTGACGAGGGCGCAAATGCTGGCTCTGCAGGCGAACGCAAATATTGGAGTATGCTTATCGAGAGAGGAGCAGGAGAATGTGAAAACGAAAATGATAGCGCCGAATAAAGTGGGCGAGTACTTGTATAAAAAGCTGTTCATACTGGGGCTGAAAAGTGAATACCTGAAGCCAATAGAAATGAAAGGTCTGGCTGCGCTTGCTGAGACAAGTACGCCGGTTGAGATAAGCAAGGCGTTGAGGAGGGCGCTAATAGCAGTGAATGAAACAGAGCTGAAACAAAAGATCAGCACATTTGTAAAAGAGGATTATTGTATGCAGCAGCAGTTGAAGCCGCTGATATATTATCTGAATGAAAGGATCAGCATAGAATAGAGTTTATAAACGGAGCAAGAAAGTAAGGAAGAATAAAAGGGTATAGGATCAAGTATGTGCGGAATAGCAGGATATTTAGGGGAAAATAAGGATGCGGCGGCACTCTTCAGTGAGCGGTCACGGACTTTGCTGCAGCACAGGGGGCCGGATGATAGCGGTATCTATGAAGACGATCATGTGGCCCTTACTCAAACCCGTTTGTCCATACTTGAATTATCTGCACTGGGGCATCAGCCTATGTACTCTTCGTGCGGCAGATACGTAACCGTATTCAATGGTGAGATATACAATCACCTGGAATTAAGAAAGAGATTTTTACCCAACTACCAGTTCAGGGGGCACTCTGATACCGAGACACTTGTGGAGCTGTTTAGGATACAGCGGGAGGAAATGCTCAAGGAAATGGTGGGCATGTGGTCGTTGCTGATATGGGATAAGCAGGAGCAGCAATTATTTGTATCAAGGTCGAGGCTGGGACAGAAGCCGCTGTATATGAGGCGGAAAGGAGATGCCTGGATGCTGGCAAGTGAAGTACGGCCGCTGCTTGGAGAAAATGAGCGGACCGAATATGATACAACGGCGGTTGTTGAATACCTGGCGCTAGGTAACTACGGGCATCTGGGAGAGCATACCTTCTTTAGGGATGTAAGGTCGTTTCCGGAGGGATCTTATGCGTGGGTGCGGTCAGGCGCGGCTGAAATTAATTTTGTGCGGTACTGGGAGTTGCCTGATGTGGCTCCGAAGGATAAAATACCGTTTGATAAAAGCGCCTGCAACAAGCTGCATGACCTAGTGGTTGAGGCAGTATTGTCAGTAACTCTGTCGGATGTGCCGATAGGACTTACTTTATCGGGTGGTGTGGACTCGTCGATAATAGCGGGTATACTAGCGAGTTACTACGATAAAGACATACACGTATTTACTGCGCAGTCTCCTAATAGTAAATTTGATGAGACCAGGTATGTTGATGCTGTGATCAATAAGTATCCGGGGAGCAATATGATCGTTCACAGAAAGAATCTGAATGAGGTATCTGTGAAGGATTCGCTGGAGCAATACATCAGGATACAGGAGGAACCCTTTGGTGATCCGTCGATCATTGCGCATGGCTTTCTGATGGATATAGCATCGAGTACCGGCATTAAGGTGATACTGAACGGTCAGGGTGCAGATGAGTTGTTTCATGGGTATAACAATATGGCACAGGCTATATTGTCGTACCAGTTCAGATCGGTGCAGCTGAACAGATTCCGTAAGAACCTGAATGAGATGAAATTGGGAACCGGCTACACGATGCGGACGATGCTGAAAACATTTTTTCCTTCGCTGGAATTTTACCTCAGGAAGCAATCGAGGCTGAGCCGACGCGAGATCATTGAACCATCGCTGTTGAAGAACGTGCAGAATGATCTGGTGCAGCTGTATAAATACGACAACATATATAACGTATGGCGGGAGTCACTGCATGGTGTACATCTGCCACACCTTGTGCACTATGATGACAGGAATGCCATGGCCAAAAGTATTGAAGGGCGTATGCCGTTTCTTGATCACAGGATAGTAGATTTTGTGGCAAGTGTTAGACCCGATGATCTGTTGAAAAAAGGTATGAGGAAATTCATACTTAGAGAATCGTGTAAGCAATATATACCCGGTATAGTGTATGAAAGAAAAGACAAAATAGGATTCTATACGCCCCTGATCAGTATGCTGGAAAAGGATAAAGAATGGGTGGCAGGTAAGCTGAAAGCAAATCACATACTCACAGAGAAGTGCGTCAATGATCTGTCGGGAAAGCTGGGAGCTGGGAAACTGAACTTAAATGAAGCGTTGCAGATTTGGAGGAGCATGTCTGTAAGTATATGGAAAAAGGAATTTAACATCAACAGTCAATCGTAAAATATGGTGCCGGAATTCCAAAAAGAAATAGTGGCGCTTGCCAGAGCAAAAAGGATCGTATCGATGTTGCCGGAACGGCTGCGTTTCAGGGTGGCGAAGGCTATGTACAATTATGAGTCGGACCATATAAATGGTGTGGATCTGGTGGTGCCGCTGCAAAACGACGGACTGGTGTGTTTTGTAAGTACAAAAGATCTGATAGGGTGGAAGATATTTTTCTTCGGGGAGTATGAGGCTGATACCAACAAGGTGCTGGCGAAGTACATAAAGCCGGGAGACACGGTAATAGAGGCGGGTGCGAATATTGGCAGTGAAACATTGCTGATATCGAGGATCATAGGCAATGGCAGGCTGTATGCGTTTGAACCTAATCCGTATACATTCGATCGTTTGAAAATGAATCTGCAGATCAATGAGCTCACAAATGTACAAGCTCATGATATTGCGTTGGGTGAGCAGGACGGCATGATCCATTTTCATATTTACCCTAAGAATTTCTGTAATTCGGGTATGTCGAGCAAGTATATGGAGACATCTAAAACACGTAAAATAGATGTGGTGCAGAAAAAGCTGGATAGTTTTGTGAAAGAACATGGTATAGCGAAGGTTGATTTTATAAAAATGGATATTCAAGGCGCTGAAATGGATATGATATCCGGTGGACTTGAAACGATCAAGAGAGATAAGCCGACAATTTTTACAGAAGCTTGTGAGCCTTATAACGATACTAAGTTATTATACCGAACTTTGAAGGACTGTGGATACAAGATTTACCTGATAGGTGAAAGTGATACGAAACTGATGGAATCTGAGGCTTCAATAAAAGATGGTAACTGGCTGGCGGTTTCCGCCTAAAGGAATAGGGGAAGAGAAGAAAGATATTAATACATGCTGAACGCAGTTTTTTTAGTGATTTACGCAATCTCGGCCGGATTCTTTTCAGGCTCGGAGATGCTTATTCTGCTTACCATACATTTTGGCATAGCGGTTGTAAATCATTTTAGGGAGAAGACAATCCTGATCACACCGCTTCTTTTGTTTTACATAGGGGTGATTATCGTGAACATTGCCAACCTGAATCTGATCAATCAGGTGGAGGCCAGGGATGTAAGGACCTACACATACATTATCCCCAAGTACATAGACCAGGCTGTTTTGATCTGGTGTATATCGAGTACACTATGTGCGTTGGGGTATCAGTTGGCGGCTAAGAGGGGGCTGGCAAGGATCGATTTTGAGTTAAACAAGGAAGTGATCATAACCTATCTGTTCTGGATATTGTTGATTGCAAACGGATTGTCGATTTTAGGTTATGGTGCCAGTATGAAGGGCAATCAGATCGCCAAAATCTATGGACTTGTAAATACGATCGGTATTTTGTTTTTTGCCCGATTATGGGCAAAGCATGACAGTAAGACGTACAGGGCTTATGCGCTTAGCCTTTTCGTTATTGAAACATATACGGCGCTTATCTCGTCGTATCTGAGATTCGAGCTGATCTTGCCTACGTTTTATCTTTCGCTGGGTTATTTTATAGGCATGGGCAATATGAAATTCCTGTTTAGTTACAGGGTATTCCCGTTTGTGATGATCGTGCTGGTATATGCAAGTGTATTCCCGATGCTGCAGAATAACAGGTCTAATTTTATATCAGTGTTTACGGGAGAAAACAGTCCGGAAGAACGGCCAACTGAAAATGCAAGGGGTGGACTGATGGATCGAAGTGCCAATCTGGCCCAGATAACAAATGTGGTAAACCTTGTGGAACGGAATGGTTTTTATGACGGTGTGGCCTCTGCGCCAATACTCACCGCACTGATTCCGCGCGTGCTGTGGCCGGATAAACCGCTGATCCAACTGGGTGCGTGGTTTGCGTTGGAAATAGGGGTTGGTTCGAAGACGGCTTTGGGTACTGCCAATAACTCTATTAACATGACTGTGGCCGGGGAATTGTATCTGGATTTTGGGTGGATAGGTGTGGTTATAGGTAGTTTGTTTTTTGGGTTTTTCCTTGCTTTGCTTTGGAATGCGGCGAATTTCTACGGATCAGAGTATAATCTGGCGGGAACCATTTTCGGGGGGTATTTGTTCATCCTGTCTATAGGCAGTTATGCCGATCTGCAGGTGGTGGTAACGCTTCTGTCTACCTACCTGATATTTTATCTGATAAAGAAAATTGCAGACCATTATGCGAATACTGGCTATAGGCCCTCTGTGGCGGGGAAGTAATGCAGGAGGGTTGTTCAGGGCGCTGAGTAGGCAAGGTTGCCTGCTGGAAGTGATGGACGAGTTTTACTATATAAGTCTGCTTACCAAAACAAAATCCACCAAAATACTGGAGAGATTGATCAGGCCATTGCAGGAGGAGGAGTTCAATATTGCCATCAGAAAGAAGATTGAGTTGTTTTCGCCGGAAGTGGTACTGGTATATAAAGGTGCATTTGTAAGACCCGAAACGCTGGAATTTGCGAAGAGCAAAGGGTGCAGGCTGGCATTGTTTTATCCGGATGTGAGTATGACCTTTCATGGGAAAAACATACCGGCATGTATACCACTTTATGAACTCATATTTACTACCAAGACATTTGGCGTTAAGGACCTGAAAGATACGTTTGGGGTAAAGAAAGCGTACTTTATTCCACATGGCTTTGATCCGGAGATACATAGGAAATTGGAGGTGTCTGATACTGATATGAAGCGGTTTGGGTGCGATGTGTCGTTTATAGGCACATGGTCTCCAAAGAAAGAACAGTGGCTGACTGTCCTCAAACAAAAGCTTTCAGGTATAGACCTTAAGATATGGGGCGAGCAGTGGTTTAAATCAAGCACAGATTCTTTAAAAAGCAGTATACAGTATACGGGGGTGGTGGGTGATCTGTATGCAATAGCGATACAGTGTTCTAAGATCAATCTGGGTATTTTGTCGGAAAAAGTTTCGGGTGCATCTTCGGGAGATCTTATTACTTCAAGAACTTTTCATATACCGGGTTCCTCGGGCTTTATGCTGCATGAGCGCAATGAAGAATCGGTGCTGTATTTCAAAGAAAAAGCGGAGGCCGGATTCTTTGGCGATGCAGAAGAAATGGCGAGCGCGACTCAATACTATCTGGAACATGAGCAGGAACGACTGACCATTAAAGAGGCAGGTTATCAGCGGGCACTGCGCGAACATTCATTGGATGAACGGGCCAAGGTGGTTATTGGTCAGCTTAAGCTATTGGGAGCGGCCTAATTCTATTTATCACTTCAGGTTCATTACAATGCCCATACCCATTCCATTGGCATAGGGAACAGGTAGAACCCTCATTGAAATATCGCGGGAGATATCGAAGTTCTTCAGATGCGCAGAAGTGATGGCATCGATCACCTGCAGGGCATACCCAATGCTGCTAAATAACACAGTCATATCGAGGTACTTTTTGTAATCGTTTTGCAGCGTCTGCAGTTGGTCGTTTGAATATATGTTCACATACTTGTCGGTGGGGTAAGGGTTATTGATGCGCCCGATATATGCTTTGCGGTATGACTGGTAGTTATCGTTGTTGTGAAAGAAAAAGTAACCTGCAACGCCGATGCCGGCATACACCAGGGGTATCTTGAGGTATTGCCGGTTATATAATTGACCCAGTCCCGGAACTATAGCAGAATATAATCCGGCCTTTTTGGGATTGGGCTGAAATTTTTTCGGCTTGGCAGGGATGGCTACGGTATCATCAGTAGCTGTTGTTTTTGATTTGGTATTGACTTCGGTTGATTGGTTGGTTGTAACCGGGCGACGCAGGGAGTCTGCCTGATTTTGAGCAGTGCAGTTATAGCCCGCAGTTAATAGAATGCCTGCGAAAATAAAAAATACAATTTTGTTAATTGACCTGCCCAAACAAGACTGATGTTTAAAAGTGTAAAGTTATGAAACGATCAAAACAAGGCGTGACTTTATTTTGGCATTTTTTCTCCAGGAACGATAACGAAATAAATCACGCAACCTAACTTGTTCTTTTCCATTTCTGCTTCGTTGCCAAAGTCCTTAAATAATTCATTATTCGCGGCTTTAGCACCTTGCATAAAAGAAAAATAACTTCGTTAACTTACCTGATTTATTTCGCCATCGTTCCTTACTTTCGACCTATTAATAAAACTTTATGAGCACACAGTTAGGAATAGGATCACGGGTAGATCACGGGCATTTTGGCAAAGGGGTGATTGTAGATACGGCCTCAGAATTTTATATCATCTGGTTTAAATCGCAGCAGGGCACTAAGAGCATCAGCAAAGACTATGCTGATCTGAAAACGATAGAGGAAGTTGAAGCTGGCGGCAGCAGTGAAGGTATTACCATAGCAGATATTGAACAGGCACTGAGTAATATACTGGATCAGCGCCTGCACGAAATGCAGGTGGTGCCTATAGGCCCTAAGTGGAAACGAGGCAATATGATCCTGAAACCCGGTGATCCGACGATGCAGTCGAAAGAGGTGCCAATAGAGACCTTCTTCCATAAAATAGTGATGGTGAGGGACAGATTGAGGGTGATGGAGCAAAAAATAAATGCGCACAAAGTAATGACAGACGATGAGAAAGTGGACCTGCAGCAGTACATCACAGCTATATATGGCTCTCTGACCACCTTTAATGTGCTGTTTAAGGAAACGCATCATCAGTTTAAAGGCATGAGTACTAAAGATTAAGAAAATACCCGGTTAGGGTTAGTCAGCCGGTTTATTATTTTAGAGCTTAACAGATATCTTTATCGCGGTGTTCTTAACGAAGGATAGAATCAATTGATTTACGAGTTTAACATTTGTACCCCAATATGAAATTACGCTTACTCACTTTGTGTACACTGGGACTGGCAACGGCATCCTTTGGTCAGGATTCGCTGGTATTCAGGAAGATAGCCAATGAAATTATGCTGCATGGCACCTGCTACAATAACCTAAGGGTGTTGTGTAAGTCGGTGGGCCACAGGATCAGCGGATCTCCGGCGGCGGCAAAGGCAGTGCAATGGGGCGAGCAGGCTATGAGAGAGACCGGAGCCGACAAGGTGTGGCTTCAGCCGTGCGATGTGCCGTACTGGTACAGGGGTAAAGAAAGCCTTTACCTGAAGATGGGTAATGATTTTGAAGAGGTGAGGGCGCTCTCTTTAGGTAACAGCGAAGGAACCGGAGGGAAAACCCTTGAAGCACCGGTAATTATGGTGCACGACTATGATGAGTTTAAGACATTGCCTGAGAATATGATAAAGGGGAAGATCGTATTTTTCAACTACCGCTTCAGGCAGGACTTCATTTTTACATTTAACGGCTATGGCGATGCGGTGAAATACCGTGGCGGCAGCCCAAGCGTAGCAGTGGAAAAAGGTGCCGTTGGCGTGATCATCAGGTCAATGTCGACAGGGGAGGATGATTACCCGCACACTGGTGGTATGCACTATAGAGACAGCACAAAAAAGATACCTGAAATGGCGCTGGGCAATTCCACTTCCGACCGGCTGGCTGAAGCATGTATGAAAGGGGGCGTAGTAGCGAGAATGACCTCTGAATGCCACATGATGCCCGACGCAGTGCGCTCATACAATGTGATAGGTGAGATCAAAGGAACTGAAAAGCCAGAACGCATTATTACTATAGGAGGGCATCTGGATTCGTGGGACGTAGGAGAGGGTGCACAGGACGACGGCGCAGGATGTGTGCAGTCGATGGAGGTGATAAGGGCGTTCAAGGCACTAGGCATCAGACCTAAATGCACCATCAGGGCTGTGTTGTTTATGAACGAGGAAAACGGACAAAAGGGCGGATTGGCCTATGCCGATTCTGCCATGAAAAAGCACGAGCAGCACGTAATTGCGCTGGAAACAGATGCGGGCGGGTTTACGCCAAGGGGTATAGGCATGGAGGTGACTCCGGCACAGCGTGAGCATATAAAGAAGTACAAAAACCTTTTTCTGCCTTATGGGGTATATGACTTTGACCAAGATGAAGGTGGGTCAGACATATCGCCGATGCACGACAAACTGGGCGTGCCGTTGGGTGGACTGTTGCCGGATTCACAGCGTTACTTCGATCTGCACCATACCGACAATGACGTATTTGAAAACGTGAACCACAGGGAGTTAAAACTGGGCGCAGCAGTGCTTACACAGTTTATATGGCTGGTGAGTGAGTATGGATTGAATTAATGTTGCGTCCCCCTACACTAAGAAACGATATTAGTAGTCGCTTTTGTATAATTGTTTCTGGCGGCGAAAGTCTCCTCTTTTCCAGGCATCAAAAAATTCGCCCCATGCAAGTGGGTTGAGGATGTTCATTGGTTTTTGCATGCCGTAATAAACGGCATCGTTAGCCAATTGCTGCTGCATTCTTGATTGTGCATTGTGGCCATCTATAGGCAAGGTGTAGGCAAGCACACGGAGCAAATAAGCATCAGTGTTTTTACGGGCGATCTCGTATTTATCGTTAGGTATGTTCCAGTAGCGGAAGGCATAGTCGAAGCCTTCTTTTGAAGGTAACGGTCTGATGATGGTTTCGGGCAGGTAGAAGGTATCCTGCACCATCAGCTGAATGAGGGAGAAGTACTGACCCTCCAGTTTTTTTGAAACCACGAATTCTTTTGAACGGAAACCAAGGCTGCTGAACAGCAGTGTATCGCCTTTGTAGCACACGAGCGAGAATACGCCGTTGAAGCCTGACTCCACGCCTCTGTTCTTATTCTTTACGGTAATGGTAACATCCGGTACTGCCCGAAGGCTATCAGCAGTCATAGTTACACCGTTGATCTGGATAATATTGTCGAAGCCGGTTTGCGCTGTTGCAATACCTGCGCCCCAGAAGCAACAAAAAATAATAGTGAAAAGCTGAAAGTACCTTCTAGTCATATGCACAAAGTTAGATTGTTTTGTGAGTAAATTTTATGACAAATGTTATAAAAGGACTAATGTTTTAAGGCTATAAGATGGATTTATTTTTGAATATGCCGGGTCATTGAGGCTTTTGGTGGCTATACAAGGAAGAGTGAGAGATCAGGTGCGTTGTTTCACCGGTATCCATATTTCTTCTTCTGAGTCGGGAGATTCGTTTTTGTATTTATCTCCAAGTACTTCGAAATGGGGGCGGTTATCCAGCCGGTATTCCGAATTTGGTAGCCATGTGCCATAAATATGCTGGAAGAAAGGTCCACCTGCACTGGCTGCGCCAACGTAATTAAATACAGCGTACAGCCCAGCCGGCAAGGTCAGTGTCTCCATGCCGGGTGGAATGGAATTGTAATCGTAATCGCTTACCTCTATTGCTGCCCATTTATCGAATTCGGCACCTGGGTTGAAATTTGCAAAGTATTGTGGATCATACACTCTGAGGGAAAACATATCACTTCCAACTGAATTGATTATCTCCTTCCTATGCGGCATAAAACTCTGCCAGAGCTCGGTGGTGCGGTTGTTTGTGAGGGACATACTTAACCGTTTACCAATAAGCTTTTTTACTTGGATGGACTCTATTCGGGGCTGCATTTGGTATTTTATGAAATTGGGAAGGAAATTACGTTAATAATGTTGGAAGTGGCAGGGGTTTGTATGTTCCATCGTTAGGGTTAAGGAAATTGGTTTGGGCTAAGGAATATGAAGTTGGTCTAACAGGAGGCTCCATTCGCGTAAATTGGTCCGATAGGAAGTGCGGAAACTGGCTTTTTAAAATGGCGGAATTAATGCCGTATTTTGTGCCACGAATGAAATTGGCTTTTGTACAAGACTGGTTTAATGCAAATGGTGGCGCTGAGAAAGTGGCAGGGGCCATTATTGCCTTGTATGAAAAAGAGGAGGTTGACATTTATGGGCTGTTTGATAAATTCTCGCCGGATGCCAAAGCAGATATACTAAAAGGTAAGCCGGTGATAACATCGGTGCTGCAGTATGTGCCGTTCATTTCAAAACTGTACAGATACTTCCTTCCGGTCATGCCCTGGCTAATGGGGAGGTTTAACCTGAAGGGGTACGATCTTATTCTGTCGACCTCTCATGCGGTAGCCAAGGGATTCAGAAGTGATCCGGGAACGCTGAATATCTGTTACTGCCATACACCGCTACGACCTATCTGGGATATGTATGACGACTATGCCAGCGGGCACTGGTTGGGCAGAACCGGGTTGTACAAATGGTATGTGCAATACCTGAGACGATGGGATGCGGCATCGGCACAGCATGTGCATTATTTTATTGCGAACTCAGAGCATATACGTCAGCGTATAGCACGCAGTTATGGCAGGGAGTCGAAGGTGATCTATCCTCCTGTTCGGGTAGATAAGTTTGCACTCAGCGAGGCGCCTAGGCAGGATTATTATTTATGTGTGGGCAGGGTGGTGCCCTACAAGAAGATGGACATGATCGCAAGGGCATTCAAGGCGATGCCGGACAAACAATTGAAACTGATAGGTGAGGGGTGGGGCGCAAAGGAATTTGATGATCTGAAGGGATGTGCCAATATAGAGTGGCTGGGATACCAACCCGACGAGGCAATGATCAGGTATGTGCAGCAGGCGAAAGCCTGTATCTTTGCGGCAAAAGAAGATTTCGGGATCATGTGTGTGGAAGTGCAGGCTTGCGGCACTCCGGTAATAGCGCTTGATTATGGTGGGTATAAAGAAACAGTTATTGATGGAGCAACCGGCTATTTGTATGCTGATCAATCGGAAGAGGGCGTAATTGAAGCAGTAAAGAAATTTGAAAATAAGCCGCTCACCAATCATCGATTGATCAGAGAAAATTCCATCAGATTTTCGGAGGAGCGTTTTAATGAGGAGTTTACAGGATTTGTGGCTGAAGCAAGGCGTGAATTTGCTAAGGAGAAGATTAAAAAATGAATGCTACTAATAACATTGACCGCTACCTGGCGAGGCTGCTGCTGATCACCTTTTTCCTGCCTATGAAACTGCAGGTGTGGGTAACCATGGCGGTGAGTGTTTATTTCGTAGTACGTACCATAAAGACCAAGGGAGGGCTCACAAAAGGTAACGCTGTTAGAGCCACTATTATCTCGGCGGGTTTTTTCCTGTTCCTATTGGCGATACCTTTTACGCCGCATGAGTATCTGCACAGGCTGATGACACTTTGTGGGCAGCGGGTTTCTTTTTTGTTCATGCCTTTTTTGTTTGCAGTTATTGCACCGGCATTTACAAGGCTTATTGCTGATGAGCTGCTGTATTTTGTTTATGGCTGTGTACTCACTTGCGTGGTTGCGAATGCCGGGGTGGCTTACCACTATTTCATTTTAAAAGATGTTGCTGCAATGACACATATCGCCTATCGTGGTAAGGTGCATCAACTCACAGATATTCACCCAACCTACCTTTCTATGTACCTGGGGTTTGCAATTTGTGTGTTGTTGTATGCGGGGGAGCGAGGTCTCCGGCTAAAGTCGCTTTACGTGAATTTACTTCTGTTTCTTTCGTTTGTGTTTCTGCTGGCGTTGGGTGCAAAAACGCCAATGCTCGCAACTGCTGCCGTTGTTGTGTTGTACTTCGCTACAAAGAGGGGGAAATTAAAAGAATACAAAGTGCTGATTGGAACGATGATCGTTACAACAGTTTGTGCATGGCTTTTTGTTCCGTTTATTGCACAGCGCATGAACGAAATGGTGCAGTTTTTTAGTGCCGAAAAACATACACTTACCAACGATAATTCGGTGTATGCGAGGCAGCTTATCTGGAATATGGATATGAACCTGCTGCACCATTACTGGCTTACCGGCGTGGGGCCAGGCCGGGTGTATATGATGATGGAGTTGCAGTCGTTTGTACGTTCGCTGCACGCTTCTTTACCGGAGCTATACCATGATCCACACAACGAATATATTTATGAATGGCTTTGTTTTGGGTTGGCGGGTGTTGGGATATTAGTAGCAACTTTCCTTTGGCACATAAGGCAAGGAGTGATAACAAAGAATCAGTTGTATCTGTGCCTGATGGTAGTGATAGTTGCTACCTGTTTTACTGAGAGTATTTTATCGCTGCAACGGGGGATAATGTTTTATTCGTTCTTCACATCGATGTTTTTCTTTGCAACGAAAGAAGACAATGCTATTGTTTCACGATCCTGATAACCTGCTGTTGCGTTGGGGATGCAACTTTCAGGATGTAAACGCCATTGGGCAGGTTCACAACCGGAAAGGTAAATGCGGGGTTGTAACCTTTGAACAGATAGTTCGTCATAGAGGCCACAGTTTTACCTGTTACATCCAGAATTCGGAATTCTACATCATTGTTTGTATCGGGGTAGGCAGAAATGCGTATTTCACTATGGAAAGGGTTTGGGACAACCGCAATCCAGTTGCCCGGAATAAACGGAGGAGGAGTATTGGCAACGTTCAGCAACTGCTCGGTGCAATTGAAATTAGGCACCCCATAGCCTATGTGTGAGTTTGGTGTACTGTAATGATTTGCACAGCGAATAATCGCCTGACGAATCTGGTAAGGTGTCGCATTAGGGTTGGCCTGCCACAAGCATGCCGCCCAACCAGCTATCTGTGGTGTGGAAAGAGAAGTGCCATCCTGTTGTCCCAGCCCGCCGCCGGTAGTGAAAATACTTGCGAAATGCCCCTGCCCGCAAACATCGGGTTTTATTTGCCCTGCGGCATTAGGGCCATATCCGCTAGTACCCCAAACTGCACCTATAGCATCAACAGAACCAATGGTGAGCGCGCTATCGGCATCGCCGGGGGTAAGTATCATGTTCCATGGATTGCCACCTTCATTGCCGGCAGATGCAACAAACAAGATGCCTTTTTTTGTTGCAGCGTTCGCACCACGAGCACAAATCGTTGTTTTGCCATCCAGATCAACTGCGAAATTTAGGTTGAGCGACGGGTCGGTGAACGTATTGTAACCCAAAGACGATGTGATTATGTCGGCGCCAATACTATCTGCACGCTCGGATGCTAATTCCAGATTGTATAATTCTATAGGCTGTTCAGAGCCTTCATCTTCCGTGACATACAATGCGTATGAAGCCAGAGGCGCTGAACCGATATAGTTATTTGGCGGATTGTTGGGTATGTAGCCAGCCATAGTAGACAATACGGTTGTGCCGTGTGAACTAAAATTGAACACAGTATTGTCGTTATAAACAAAATCGCGACCATCCAGGATCCTGCCGGAATTGCGAAGGCTGTCGAACCCGATGTGCAGATCAGAACCGGTGAAGCCGGCATCTAACACTGCAATTAATTGCCCGGTGCCTTTGAACCCGCTGTTGTGGAGATAGTTGCCATTTACAATCTGTGTTTGCTCCCAGGTCCAGCCGTAGTATGTAGCATCTGTAGTGGTTTTATGAGCGGGGCTATTTGTGCTTACTGCACTAACAGTGGTATTAGATGGCTTGTGATGCAGGAATGTAGAATATACTCCCACCAGTTTTGTGCTGCTGATAAATGACTTGCCAGACAAAGCGTGGATGAATGTGGAATCCGAAACCAGTATAATGCAATGATTGAACCAGCGGGATGAACCGTGAAAGATACCACTAGTAAGTGCTAAAGTACTGTCGATGTATTTATTTATTACAGGAAGATCGGTACTATCGATAGGAATTCCTTGCCTAGTGCGGCGGGCAACAGCCCTTGCTGACAAATAAGATAATGGCGAAGAAAGACTGTAAGGGGTATTGTTCTTATCGGTAAATGAAACTACGTAGGCAAATTGCTGAGCTACTGATCTTTCACAACAAAAAATCATCAACACCAACCAAGTCAGAATGACTTTCCTGCACATAAAATCAATTATGGTCCAGAGCCCGCATGATAACGGTGTATCCGTTCCGGTTCTGGGTAGTATCAGCACCGCCCCAGCTATAATGCGTCCACTCTTTGTAAATCATGCCCACGTTCCATGCATACACTTCTTTAGCGAATGTTCTGTGACCGTAAACAGTCGAGTCAACGTTTTGGTAATTGAAATTTTCATCGTTTTCCAACACAGAAACTGTGTTGTCGAACGCTACGAATCCATTGAAATAAGGCTGATGGTATTTCTGATACACATAGTTCCAGCCTTTGAGGTAGCTGAACAATGTATCCTGTACCTGAGCAAACTGATTGCCTTGCCATGTAGTTCCTTCAGTAATAGGGAAAGTAAGTTTTACGTACTGAGTACCGTCTTGAGTATACAACATGTCAGTAGCAGTAGGTGTGATTAGAATAACGCGGCTAGGAACCCAATCGGCACCTTCGTACGGACGGTAATACACGTCCATAATATAAGAGAGCCTTTTTTTCTTATCTTTAAATGTATCAGTTACAGCAT
Organism: uncultured Bacteroidota bacterium; assembly: GCA_903829015.1. Taxonomy (GTDB): domain Bacteria; phylum Bacteroidota; class Bacteroidia; order Chitinophagales; family Chitinophagaceae; genus Nemorincola. Next base: position 25,674 of record CAIKOJ010000063.1, on the reverse strand, counting down.
ATTTCAACTGGCATCTGGTTTCAGTTCTTGTGCCTTCGGCGGAATTATAATATATAGAATCTACTGCATATGTAATATACCTCCCGAATTGCAGCGGAAAATAATTACGGGTAGCATCTGTGAGAGGATTTGTAGCTTTTTTGCAAGAAAAAAACGCGAAGCCCAATGCTGCTACCAATAAAAAACCAGTAAAAATCTTCCTGATCATAAGATTCTGAATTCCGTTAATTCACAAATATAATTAAAGATACGAAAATAGCTAAAAATATTAGTGAGGCACCTGTAATATTATTTTATTTCTTTTTGTATAATACCTCCGGCCACAATATCGTCGCCTTCATAGATCACTGCCGATTGACCAGGTGCGATACTGCTCACTGCATGATTAAAGCTCACATGCAGTCCGCCGGGAACATTTGTAAGTACACTTTCCATGCCGGGATCCCTGTAGCGGATTTTGGTAACTGCTTCCATACCATCCGGAATGGCATCATATTTTACCATGTTCAGACCTTTTACCAGCATTTCATTTTTTTGGAGTTCGTGCACTTCGCCTATTACAACGGTGTTGGTTTCGGGCAGAATGTTGGTAACGAACATAGGTTTTCCGAAAGCGAGGTCGAGCCCTTTGCGCTGGCCAATGGTATAAAAAGGATAACCATGGTGTTTGCCTACCACAGTTCCGTCAGACAAAACAAAGTTGCCTCCGTCCACTTTTTCCTCTAGTCCGGCAACGTTTCTTTTCAGAAAGCCACGGTAGTCGTTATCTGGCACAAAGCAGATCTCATAGCTTTCGGCTTTCGTTGAAAGTTCTTTATAACCCATATCATAGGCTATCTGCCGCACCTCGGTTTTCAGCAGGTTGCCCAATGGGTATATGCTGCGCGACAGGCAATCCTGGCCCAGCCCCCAAAGCACGTAGCTTTGGTCTTTAGTGAGGTCGTTGGCTTTAGACAGTACAAAGCGGTTGTTTTCTTCGCGCACCTTTACGTAGTGTCCGGTAGCGATGTAGTCGCAGTTAAGGGCATTGGCTCTTTTGAGCAATGCCGCCCACTTAATATGTGTGTTGCATAGCACGCACGGATTGGGTGTGCGGCCTGCAATATATTCTTCAACGAAATTGTTAATCACATGGTCGCCGAACTCTTCACGAATATCCAGTACATAATGGGGGAAGCCGTGCTCAACTGCTGCCGCACGAGCATCGTTAAAAGAGTCGAGATTGCAGCAACCTGTCTCTTTTTTGCCTCCTCCGGCAGAGGCATAGTCCCATGTTTTCATGGTAATACCTACTACCTCATAGCCCTGATCGTGGAGCAACAGTGCACTGATGGTACTGTCTATACCACCGCTCATAGCCACCAAAACCTTTCCTTTCCTGCTCATAATAAGAGGCGCAAAGGTACGAATATTGCCGCTAAGGCACATTCATAGGTGTGATTGAATAATGATACGGGAATAGAGGTAATTGATTAGAGTTGCAGATCAGGCTTATTTCAGCCATTTTTCTGTGCTGATGCGGTCCATAACCTTGCGGGTGGCGCCGGTATTTTGCTGCATAAAGGTGCGGATAGAAAGGTTAAGCTCTTCGCGGGTGCCATTGTCGTTTACCAGCTTCTCCAGCACGTTTCTTGCCTCGGCTGCGTCATTTACAGGGAATGCATAGTGTAGCTCCACGAGCCGTTTTGCTTCCACAAACTTCTGATAGATGGGGCCGATAATAACGGGCAGGCCAAATACAGCAGGCTCCAGGGTATTGTGAATACCACCTTTCTGAAATCCACCACCAATAAATGCTATATCGCCGTAGGCAAACAGACGGGAAAGCATACCAATGTTATTGATGATGAGTATCTTTTTATCGGCACCGTTGGAATTTTCGTTCAGTTCGGAGTAGAGGATGGGCTGATTATCAAAAAGCTGCTTGATCTTTCGGATGTGGGCTTCATCGATCTCGTGCGGTGCAATAACCAGTTTCCAACCATCGGGGAGAGAAGACAGGCAATCTTTCAGCACCGCTTCATCTCCCGGCCAAGTGCTGCCAGCTATCAGTAGTTTGTTTTGTCCTTTAAAAGCGTCGATAAAAGGAATTGGTTTGAAATCTGCTGCTATTGCAGTTACCCTATCGAACCGGGTATCGCCGGAAATGACTACATTTTGGCTGATGCCGATAGATTGCAGCATTTGCTGAGAGATTTCGTCCTGCAGAAAGAAGTAATCGAAGCAGCGCAGCATTTTGCGAAACAGACCACCGTACCACTTAAAAAACGCCTGCTCTGGTCTGAATGCGCCAGATACCAGAATAGTTGGTATCTGCTGTGCTTTCAGTTGGGTAAGGTAGTGGTACCAGAATTCGTACTTAACAAAAATGGCCAGCGCAGGATCGGTTAATGAAATGAACTCTTGCGCATTCTTGTACGCATCGTGCGGCAAGTAAAAGATATAGTCGGGAAGTTTGTTTTTCTTGCAGGCTTCGTAACCCGATGGCGAAAAAAAGGTAGCTACTACTTTGTAACCGGGATAATGGTTTTTCAGTGCTTCGATGATAGGGCGGGCCTGTTCAAATTCGCCGAGAGAAGAGCAGTGTATCCATATTCTGCGTTCCCCTTTTTGCAGAGTGGCACTCATGGTCTGCTGCCAGTTCTTTCTGCCTTCTATCCACAACTTTGCCTTTCCATTGAACAATGAAAATATCCGGATGGACAGATGGTACAACGCCAGTAAGAAGTTATAGAAGAGCAGCATGTTGATTGCCCGGTTTCGTTTTGGATTTCTGAACTTAAGTGGTTTATTTTATTCACAATATAGAACTGCATATTTCATTACATCCTGCCCTTTTCAAACTGCACCTGTTTGAAATATTCAACATCGCGAAGCAAAGATTTTCTTTTGATGAATTGCTTGATCTTAGCGGTGAGTGCTGAAATAGGCGACAATATGAAAATGCCCACCAGCAGCAGGTTTTTGAACAACAGTACTCTGCCTGCCCTGTTAGGGTCGCCGGGGCCACCTTTCTCGCGAATAAACTTAGCCCAGTATCTAAAGTTCTTGATGCCTCTTTGCTCCAGTATCACAAGTCCGGGGCGCAATTGCACGGCTTTCTGCATCAGCAGTTCTGACTGTAGATCGCCAAGGGAATTCTCATTCAGGTGCTTGTATATTATATGCCCGAAACGGCTGGCATTGTCTATGTCGGCATCCTGAACACCTGCGGCAGGCAGAAGACCCGAAGCTTCTTTCTGACCTTTGAACGCCCAGCGGATAACCGTGAGCAATGAAACGAGATTAGGGCTGCTATCGGTAAGTACAATATTGCCGACGAGTTGGGCATTTGCTGCAGAGAGGTATTCCTTTACTTTCTCCTGCGCATGCAGCCACATGTTGCGGCAGCCTACAACAGTGATCACGTTTTTGTTTTTGAGCAGGTTCACAAATTCACTTTGCAGGAACGCTGTTGTGGGCTGTGATGGGTTTAGAAACCAGGGCTGGTAACCGAGAATGACCAGATCGTAATTTTTATCCTTAACTGATGGTGCCAGCGGTTTTATTTCGCAGGGTAGCTGCACTACGGTTTCCGGCATGGTGTCGAAAAAGCGCAACGCATTCCATGGGAACGGAAAAGGGTTAACCGGCTCTACACGGTAGAAATCGATCTCGGCTTTGTCTTTGAGTCCGGAAAGGATGCTGTCGAGTATCTGCCTAAGCTGCCCTGTTTGAGTATAGTAAACTACCAGTATTTTTGGTTTCATTGATCTTTTCGTTAAACGACTGTAAGTTGCCTACAGCCGTGTGTGAAGCGTGCGTTTTCCCGAAACCTGACCAGTATATTGTCACCGTTCCTGAGCCTGCCGTTATTGCGCAATTCAGTCATTTGTGTTTTTGAAATCCGTTCGCATACCATATTCAGTATTCCTTCTATTTCCCCGTTGGATATGAGGGAATTGGGCTGAAATACCGACAATCCTGGAATGAAAACAGACCTCTTCAATAATATTTAGCGTAAAAATACACTAAGTGAGGCTAATGCAATAACATCGGGCAATTGCCGGCGTGAAGAAACGGTTAAAAGAAATACTGGTACAATGATGCGAAGTCATTGTACATACGTTAATTAAGCAACATCCAGCAACCGATTAAACAACTGTCAAATACAGGTATGCGTAGGTGAAACGAGCGCTTTCGGGGATCATAACGAGAATTTTCTCGCCTTTTTTCAGTTTGCCGCTGTGGAATAGTTCTTCCATCATCAGGTAAGCCGATGCGCTGCCTACATTGCCTACAGCAGGCAGGTTGTAGAACCACTTCTCGTAAGGCATTTCGAGCCCTATAGATGCCATGGTAGCATACATTTCTTTTTTGAAGAACTCGCTCGACATGTGCGGGAGGAAATAATCGACTTTGTCTGCGGTGAGTCCGTTGGTTTTCATGAGCTTGCTCAGGAATTCCCCTCCTTTTTTGATGATGTTCTCTGCTAGTAGTTTGGTATCCTGCTTCAGCGAGAATATACTTTCGTTCGCCCAGCGGGCTACTTCCATGTCATTCCAGCCGGTAAGTGAGGTGTCGGGATTCTTAACAGCACCCGAATACATGCAGGTTTCCAGTTCATTGGCGTAGGAGCTGATCTCTAGCCATTCTATTTTGAGCGAAATGCTATCGGTATTAGGAGTGCCCTGCATGAGTGCCGCACCTGCGCCATCGCTGAGCATCCACCTAAGGAAATCTTTATCAAAAGCTATATATGGATTCTTTTCCATTTCCTGCCAGCTATCGGCCTCCGACTGATAGCGGGATGCCATAAGCCAGGTAGACATACGCTCTGAACCGCAGCTTGCAGCTACATCAGATAGTCCGGCGCCTACCGACATGAAAGCGTATTTTAAAGCCTGTATACTGCTGCAGCAAGAACCTGCAACACTTACTAATTCAACGTTTTTTGTACCTAATTCGCCATGAACCATAGAGGCATGTGATGGCAGCAACTGCTCGGGTGAGGTAGTGCCAGCGGCCAAAAGTTCCAGCTTTTCAAGCGGTAGTTTTTCATCAAACAGCATACTTACAGCCTTCGCAGCCAACTGGGTGTTGGTATGCGTAAACTTACCGTCTTTTATAGCATAGTACCTTGTTTTGATACCGTTATTGTTCAACACAATACGCCTTGCTCTCGACGGTTTACCGTTGATCATACCCAAGACTCCTTCCATCTGATCGTTAGAAACAGGTTCGTTAGGCAAAAATTTTGAAAGTCTTGTTATATATACTGACCGCACTAATGATAATTTGGGTGTGCAAAAGTACAATAATTTAGGTTTATTCACCCCCGGAATTGCAGTTATTCCAAAAACGGGGTATTTGGAAGGTACTTTTTGTGGTCTGGTCTTAAAGTATAATTTACAATATAATACGTTCTTTAAAAAATTAACTAAGAAATTAGTTTATAAACTAAAAACTTAGTAGTTTTACTAAATAATTAGTTCACGTAAGATTTATGAAGACACAATTTAAGCCACTTACTAAGGCAGAAGAAGAGATAATGCAGGTGCTCTGGAGGCTGGACAAGGCTTTTGTTAAAGATATAGTTGATGATATGCCGGAACCAAAGCCGCACTACAACACCGTTAGCACCATCATTAAAATACTGGGCGACAAAGGATTTGTAGCGTATGAGTCTTTTGGCAAATCGAACAGGTACTATGCACTGGTGAAAAAGGAAGACTATACCCGGCGGTCTATGAAGCAGTTTGTGAAGGGGTATTTTGAGGGGTCTTATACCAATATGCTTTCCTTTTTTGCTAAAGAAAAGAATATCAGTATTGAAGAGCTTGAAAGCATATTGAAGGAAATGAAGGGTAAAAAATAGTCAGTCCAAAATTCATCAAAACTATGAGCTACTTACTCCAAGTGTACTTATACACCGCCATTATGATACTGATATACCAGGTATCACTGAAGGACAAACCACTGCATGGTTTCAGCAGGTATTATCTGATAGCCAGTGCTGTGCTGCCGCTGTTGATCCCTTTTCTGCGGCTGCCGGAATTTGCGCAGAAGAGCCTGCCATTGGCAGCGGGCATAGAAATCGGACTTCAGGAGATGATCGTTAAGGCTACACCTCCAACCATCGGTCAGGTGCCCGATTTGAGTAAGTGGCTGTGGTTGGGATATTGTATAGTTGCGAGTTGCATAATTGCTTTGAATGTTCGAAATATTGTGAAGCTGCTGGGGCTGGTTAGGAACAATAAGAAAATAGACCACGGGAATTACATTCTGATTACGGATTGCGGCTTTGGTCCGGGGAGCTTTGGCAGGTATGTACTCATACCGGGTACAGAAGCTGATCCCGTTATTATTGAACATGAACTAGCGCACATACAACATAGGCACACCTACGATATATTGTTCGTCAATCTGTTGCAGGCGCTGTGCTGGCCGAATCTGTTGTTGCTGTGGATCAGAAAAGAGTTGCAGGCCGTACATGAGTTTCAGGCAGATAGTAATGTAACCGCATCAAAGGAAGCCTATTCGCATCTGATGTTATCTACCGTTTTCAATACAAATTGTTTACCTGTTATGCATTCATTTATTATTCACCCCATAAAACGCCGAATCGTTATGTTACAAAAGAGAGAAAAAACCAACCCTGTAAAAACCGCTTTGATCCTGGGTAGCACCATTTGTTTGTTCCTATCTACCGCTGTTGTATTGCAAAGCTATGGCCAGAATGCCCGTAAGGGAAACAAGGCTGCAGGCAAGACCGCGCAGGAAGATAAACCGGTTGAAGGTAAGATAGACCAGATGCCGGAGTGTAAGTACGACCTGCCTAAATTCCTGGGCGATAATGTTAAGTACCCTGATAGTGCCCGAGCAAAGGGGATAGAAGGCAAAGTAATAGTGCGGTTTGTAGTGAACAAGACCGGCAAAATTATTGATCCTGTTATCCTCCGGTCGCCAGATACAACGCTTTCAACAGAGGCGCTGAGGGTGGTGAATATGATGCCGCCATGGGTGCCCGGCAAAAACAAGGGGAAGAAGGTGCCGGTTTATTTTATGCTCCCCATCTCGTTTAAGCTGCAATAATTGTACAAATAACCACTTGAATGTGGTTGGTTTATTCATATTAGGTCGCATCGTTATCGGTGCGGCTTTTTTCATTAGGGAAAAAGCGACCATAGTTTATCAACTACCCATTATCTTTGCCGCATGAGCAAAGAAATTGTTGTAAGCGGAATACGCTCTACGGGGTATCTGCACCTGGGTAACTACTTCGGGGCGATACAGAATTATGTGTTGATGCAGGATACCTACGACTGTTACTTTTTTGTGGCAGATTACCATGCATTAACTACCCATCCCGACCCAAAGGAACTTAAAACTAATGTATTCAGGGTGGCGGCTGAAAATATTGCCAGCGGCCTGGATCCGAATAAAGTGGCGCTTTTTGCACAGAGTGATATTCCGGAGATACCGGAATTGTACCTGATGCTGAATATGTTGGCTTATAAAGGTGAGCTTGAGAAGGTGCCAACCTTTAAAGAAAAAGTAAGGAACCATCCCGATAATGTGAATGCGGGTCTGCTGACTTATCCGGTGCTGATGGCGGCTGATATTTTGGTGCACAGAGCAGCCAAAGTGCCGGTGGGAAAGGATCAGGAGCAGCATCTGGAGATGGCAAGGAACTTTGCCGAAAGGTTTAATAACCGTTATGGTGAGTTTTTCCCGGAGCCTGAGGTGTTTAGGTTCAATAGCGATGCGGTAAAGATCATGAGCCTGGACGGAAACGGTAAAATGAGCAAGAGTGAGAATATTAATGCCACGATCTTCCTGAGTGATGATGATGATACCATCAGAAAAAAGATCATGAAGGCAAAGACAGATTCGGGCCCTACAGAACACAATTCTGTAATGCCCGACTATATTCAGAATCTGTTTCTCCTGATGCAACTGACATCGAAGCCTGAGGTGACAGAATCTTTCAAAAACAGCTTTAATACCTGCACCGTAAGGTATGGCGATATGAAAAAGCAACTGGCTGAAGATATGGTTGCCTTTGTGCGGCCTATAAGGGAAAAAGCAGTGGAACTGCAAAAAGACCAGGATGCACTGCGCCGAATACTGAAGGATGGTGCTGAAAGGGGGCGGGCGAGTTCGTCGAAAACCATAGAAGGTGCCAGGAAGCTGATGGGGATCAATTACTATTAACCCCAAACCCCTGAAGGGGCTTCGCTTTTGAATATAAATTCAGCTTTTGTACATCAATACAGCAAGGGTATCCGAAGTTGACTTTAATCTAGAAAACGATAAGCTTATAATGGGAAAATGCCGGTTTTTGACCAGCAATTTTAATTTGTTGAAATTGGTTCCTATATTGTGTTGCTGCAACATTCATTAACATGCCTCCAAAAATTACTACAAAACACATAGCCATTGCGGGTAACATAGGCTCCGGTAAGACAACTCTGGCCGGAATGCTCGCGAAACACTATAAATGGCAGCCACATTTTGAAGATATTGAGCACAATCCGTATCTGGTGGATTTTTATGAAGACATGCCAAGGTGGGCGTTCAATCTGCAGATATACTTTCTGAACACGCGTATCAAAAACCTGATCGACATTCGTACTGGGAATGAAACCGTGATACAGGATCGTACTATCTATGAAGATGCTTATATTTTTGCGCCCAACCTGTTTGATATGGGGCTGATGACCAAGCGCGATTTCGAAAACTATACTTCATTTTTCCAAAACCTCAAGGCACTGATTCAGCCGCCAGATCTGCTTATCTATTTAAGAGCATCGATACCTGCGCTGGTAGATCAGATACAAAAACGTGGCAGGGAGTATGAGGAGAATATCAGGCTTGATTATCTGAAAAGGCTGAATGGTTTTTACAATAAATGGATAGATAAGTATACCGATGGTCCGCTGCTGATCATTGATGTTGACAACTGCAATTTTGCTGATAAAGAAGAAGACCTGGCTGATGTGGTGCGTAAAATTGACGCCCAGTTGCACGGTCTGTTCAGTAAAAAGTAGCAATTCTATTTTTGAACGGAGATATCCGAAATCCTATGAAGGTATGCCGCTGTTTTTCTCTTTTATTTTTGTGCAGCCTTTTGCACACCGGGGTTTTTGCCGGGGTTTTTAAAGGCAAGGTTACTGACGAGCAAGGGCGCAGCCTGCCTTATGCCACAATTTATCTGGAAGGAACTACCACAGGCACAAACGCCAATGGCGATGGTTATTACGAATTGGTTGTGCAGCCCGGTTTGTATAAGGTGGTTTGCCAGTACGTAGGTTATAAACAGAGCGCATTTAATGCCACTATCACCGGGAGCGAAACCATAGAGCATAATTTTGTGCTCAAAGATATGAGCCTCGAAATGAAAGAGGTTGTGGTGCATTCGAATGCCGAGGATCCTGCCTATGAGATCATTAGGAATGCGATCAAAAAAAGGAAATTCCACCTGGACCAGATCAAATCTTTTCAAACAGGTATTTACTTTAAAGGGGTGATCCGCTCACGCCAGATGCCAAAGAAATTTTTGGGCAAGGAAGTACTCGATGAAACCGACGCTGTGGACAGCAGTGGTAAAGGCGTTTTATACCTTGCAGAAGAAAACGCGGATTACTACAGCACTGGCGACAAAAGCAAGACGGTGATACATTCAGTACATGAAAGTGGCAACGCTAGTGGGCTAGGATTCTCGCAGTTTCCGCCTGTGATCACGTTTTACGAAAATAATGTGAACGTAATGGGCAAGGATTCGCGCGGATTTATATCTCCTGTAAGTGAGAATGCCCTTTTTTACTACAAGTACAAACTGCAGGGGCAGTTTAATGAAGGTGGGCATACGATCTACAAAATTGGTGTTACACAGAAACGCCTTTATGAGCCATGCTTCAACGGCACTATTTACATTGTAGATGATGAGTGGGCCATCCATAGCCTAAACATGACATTGGTAAAACAATCGGGCATAGATATGGTAGATACGCTTACCATCGACCAGTTGTATCTGCCGTTTGAAAAAGGAAGCTGGGTAATAAAAAGTCAGGTTATGTATTTCGCACTGAAGATATTTGTGTTTGACATGACCGGCTCATTTGTTTCGGTGTACAATGGGCAGAAGGTAAATCAGACAATACCTGATAGCGTATTTGCAAACAAGGTCATCAGCCAGTATGATAAGCAGGCAACTAAAAAGGATAGCAGTTATTGGAATGTTGCCCGGCCTATCCCATTGCAAAAGGACGAGCGAGATAATTTCATAGCAAAAGACAGCCTTAGTAAGCGATATTCAACCCCGGGTTACCTTGATTCTGCACGGCGCAAGGAGAACAAACTAAAGCCTCTGGCACTGCTGACCAGTGGCTATACCTACAATACCAAAAAATACAAGAATAAATTTTCTATAAACCAGTTGTTGCTTGGTCCTGACAATATGGTGAATTATAATACCGTTGAGGGATTCAACGTGGCACCCAAGCTTCACTGGCGTCATCTGTTAGACACTGGTAAGAATTTACATGGCGATCTGGCGGTTCGGTATGGATTCGCAAATGAACACCTCAATGCAATAGGTCGACTGTATTATGTACTTCAAGACAAGGCGTTCCTAAGCCGGACGTGGGCCTTAGGACTGGAGGGCGGTAAGTATGTTTTTCAGTACAACAGCGAGAATCCGGTATCTGAATGGCTGAACTCGTACTCGGCACTTTTCTATCGAGAGAATGATCTTAAAATCTATGAGCGCTGGGAAGGTGCGTTTTATCTGGCACACAACCACGGCACTGGTTTGCGGTGGCACCTGAGGGCATCTTACCAGCAGCGGCTGCCTTTGGAGAATACAACTACATACAGTTTTATAGATGGAGGCAAAGAAGGTTTTAAAGCAAATGCGCCATTGTACCTCACAAGCCAGGCAACGGCATGGCAACAAAACGATGCGGCATTGGTGGAGGCAGTAGTTTCTTATCAGCCCGGTTACAGTTATTTGATTCTGCCGGATCGTAAAGCCGCCAGCGGCAGCAATTGGCCTGTATTTACCCTTACGTATAAAAAGGGTATTCCGGGTATTGCCAACAGTGTGAGTGATTACGACAAGTTGCGTTTTTCGATAAAAGATGAATTGAAATTACGCCTGTTGGGCAATCTGAGTTATAACATTGCGGTGGGCGGTTTTCTAAACAGTAAATACGTGTCGGTGCCGGATCTGATGCACCTGTATGGCAACCGTGGCATAGGGGTTGCCGCACCCTATCTGGAGAGTTTTCAGATGGCACCATTCTATGATTTCAGTAACAAAGAGCAGTTGTATGGCGAGGCGCATCTGGAGTATCATATGCGTGGTATGCTGAGTAATAAAATACCAATTTTCAGGCAACTGAGGTGGTTCTTTTTGCTGGGCGGTAATGCGTTTTATGCCAATGATAATAATTATTACACCGAGGCATTTGCAGGGGTCGACAATATGGGGTATAAACTGGCTAGGGTAGTCAGGGTTGACTTTGTGCAGTCGTGGGATAGCCGTATGGGGCACAATTCAGGAGTGAGGGCATCCATTAATCTGTCGTTTACCCAAACAACCAAAAAGTATCCACTTCACGGGGAGTGGTAGTACTTAACTGTCTTGTTCTTTAAAGATCCTGTTGATTAGATTTAGCGACGGATTGGTCATGAGCGTGGTAAACAGTGCCATGATCACCATCATTGCAAACATTTGAGGGGTAATGATCTTAAGGTCGTAACCTATGTTTAATACCACCAGTTCCACCAATCCCCGTGTATTCATCAGTGCGCCTATAGAGAGGCTGGTTTTTACTGTTTCGCCGGTGATACGGGCGGCAATCGCGCTACCGGCAAATTTACCTGTTACAGCTACCGAAATAATAAGGGCGCAGGTAACCCATTGCGAGGGTTCGCTGATCAATCCTATCTGGGTACGCAATCCGGTAAAAACAAAAAATAGCGGCAACAGCAGCACAAGGGCTACATCTTCAATTTTGTCGATCAGCAATTTGCGGAAATTCCATTCGGAAGGCATGATAACCCCGGCAAGAAATGCGCCGAAGAGCGCATGGATGCCGATCACTTCGCAGCAATAGCTGCTTACCAGCAGCACAACAAATATGATAGCCATAGACGTTCGCTTCATCGTGCCCTGGTCGCCGTTCAGTCCGGCGAGTTTTTTGAGCATCGGCTTAACGGCCATGATCATGATGACTACATAAACTATTGCAGCTATGATTGTGTACAGCGATGAGTTGATCGATCCGGCTTTAACGATGGCAACGATAAAAGCAAGTATGCACCATGCAGCTACATCGCCGGCAGCAGCTGCAGTGATGGCTATGAGTCCGAGGCGGGTATTGGAGAGATTTCGTTCTCTGATGATGCGTGCCAGAACAGGGAACGCGGTAATACTCAGTGCAATACCCGTGAAAAGAGAAAATGCGTAGAAAGGAATGCCCTGCGGCGCATTGTCTGCATACAACAGCCACGACAATCCAATGCCGAGAACGAACGGTATAACGATGCTCATATAGCTGATAAAGATGGCAGACCCTGCTTTTTGCTTCAGTGTTTTGGTGTCGAGCTCCATACCAATTACAAACATAAACAGGATAAGACCGATCTGGCTAAGCATTTGCAGGTTGCCCAGAGAAGCTGCGGGAAACACGAATGCGCTGAATTTTGGTAGCAGCGACCCCATCAGCGACGGCCCAAGGAAAATACCTGCGGCAATCTCGCCCATCACAGCAGGTTGCCCTATTTTTTTGAACAGATAACCGCATAGCTGAGACACAGTGATAATAAGGGTAAGCTGCAAAATAAATATGGCAAGCGGATGGCTGAATGAATCTGCTATCTCGGCTATCAATTGTTTCTGCGCGGGTAGCGATTGGGTTGCTGTTCCTTTTTCAAGCATTCTGCCTGTATTGAATACGCACCACATCACCCAAATAAGCAGGCCAATGCTGCTAAAGTATATTAATGGAAGTATTTTGCGCTTCAAGACCGTTGTTTGAGCGTGCAAAATAAACATTTGATGGTATTTTTTGATTAGCACATGCTGGATTGTTAAAACGCTATCATCACTTAATTTAATTACGTACATTTATATTGTATTATCTGGTTACTAAAAATCAATAACATGAAGGGTTTGTTTTTTTTATTGGCTTTTACCGCTGTTTCGTTTGCAAATGCTCAGGATTACTGCAAACAGATAAAGAAAGATGTGTCGCCGGACAAAAAAATCGTAGACTATTCTTCACCGGCAGATGCGCAGGAGGTAACCAATATCAGATTAACCAGATCGCTGAACCTGGATCCCGATTATGAATCTGATATGTTTTTAATGACCTTTCAGATTGTTGGCGAGCTTGAAGGTATGTACGCAAAGTCGGCTGAAGGCGTGCAGGAAGAGAAAGAGGAATGGAAACTGATGGTGGAATTTGAAGATAAATCAAAGTGGACAGACGACACCATTAAGCTGAGCCATGATGTGACCAGCGATAAAATGCAGGCGATACGGATCGTATTTTTCAATCTGACTGAACCCAGTATAAAGGAATTCAGTACCAAGCGTATCACGCGTTTCACACTTGCCGGCTTCGAAAAAGCAATCACCCCCGAATATGGCAACGCCATTATGCACTATGTGCAATGCATGAAGGGGATGAAGTAGGCTAGGTTTGTAGTTTTTTTTTGAATTCAGTTTGTGCGATTCCATGCATACCTCCATAGCATTATATCAAACAAGGCACTTGCGGTCTTAGCTGGAACTTCATTTTAAGTTATAGTCGTTCATTTTCATTCCGGGTAATTGCCCTTGACTATTTACGCACTCGCCAGATTAATAGAGTAATAAATCAATCAGCGTTTTGGAAAAGCAGATCAAATTATTATAAATTAGTGTGATCATATTTCCTGTTTACCAAATCTTAGCACTCTATTTTGAAAAAAGAAACAATCAGCAAGCGAATTGACATTGATAAGTTTAGATCGAAAATGTCAGTAGGATTACTTACGTTGGCAGTGAGTACGTTACTGCTGTATGTACTGAACTTCATTATATATTCTGTATACCATCCCAATGTAGATGCTGTTCTGAAGCAGGTAGCTGATCTTTCATTTTATCCGTCAAGTTGGTTTGCGCCTGAGCCGGTTGAAAGACTGCAATACCAGCTTTCGTTGATCTTACTGCCCTTCTTTATTTATTTCCCCTACAAATATATCAGCCGTTCAGAGGGCTATTTTGACGATAGTCCTTCGTTGGCAAGAGGCATCAATGTTTCAGGTGTAGTTGCATTTCTGTTGTTTTTTCTGGCTCTTTTTCCACAAAAACTGGAGAACATGGAGATGGAGACAACAGCCTATTTTTTCAATAACAGTCTTGCCAACATAACTGCCGGAGCATTGTTTCCGGTATTGCTGCTGTATGCACTATGCGTGTACTTGTTTATATTCTTCCAGAGTAAGGAGCAGGGGTCGGCGGCGAAATTGGTGATCAATTTATTGAGTTTCGCGATCGTGGGCCTTGTGGTCGCCGATATGTTTTTCTACGCACGGTTCAATATTTTCCGTCTGGACAATGGCTTGCGCACAGAGACCAATGCTGTGTTTTATGCCTATAGTCAGGTATATGCAGGTAAGTCGCTACTGGTTGATTTTAACACCCAGTATGGTATGCATGCATGGATACTGATGCCGCTGTTCAGAATGATCGGTTTCTCGATAGGGAATTTTGGTTTCGTAATGGGGTTGCTGAATGCGTTGTCATTTGTGTTCATCTACCTTGGTATCAGGAGAGTAATCAAATCAAATTTGCTGGCACTGCTCGTATTTTTATGCCTCGTTTATTGGCAGTATTGGATGACCAGAATTCCGTTTAATGAGAACCCAAGGGTTTACTACCAATACTGGCCCCTGAGGATATTATTTCCGGCTATCTGCTTTTATCTGGTCAGTGTCTTTTTTACATCCGGGGCCGGTATCAGGAGAATTCTATTGCCTTTTTTGGCGTTGCTGTCGTCGGTGAGTGTGCTATGGAACCTGGATTCGGGAATCGTACTGTACGGGTCGGTATTCATTGCGTTGTTATTCTCATTTTTCAGCACAGAGCGTTTTCGTGCTGCGCTCATCCAGAGTGTACCCGTAGTACTTTGGATGATAGGGTCACTGGTATTTGTTTTGTCCTTCTTCGCAATTGCCACGAAAGTACATTCGGGAATGTGGCCCGATGTGCAGAAGGCTTTTTCCTATCAGGGCTTGTTTTATCTGGCAGGGTTTTTTATGCTGCCTATGAGTGCGCTGCACTTTTGGAATATTCCGGTGATCATCTATATTATTGCAGGTATCTGGTGCGTATGGGAATGGGGCAAATCTGAACGTACTGATATGCCTATAATTGCGTTTCTGTTTATTTTAGGAACAGGTATGTTCTCGTATTTTCAGGGTCGCTCCTGGGATACCAACATAACCGTAGTTCTTTATCCGGCAGTTATATTGCTGGGTATTTTCGCAGACAGGCTGCTGGCGCAGTTGAGTGAAAAAAAGGAATGGATGCACGAGCGTACCATTGTAATCTGCATTTCCCTGTTTTTCATTTTTGATGGTGCCTTAACCATGTTGTACCATCTGCCAGCTATTCATGGTTATTCATGGGATAACTATACATCAAAAGAGCCGGGCAAAGAAAATTACCTGAAGAAGCGTTTTGATTTTATGGAGAAAAATCTGCGAAGGGGAGATACAGTGTACATTCCTGCACGTACGCATGAGAGCTATTTTTATGCTGCAGGGGGGTATTATAATCCGCTGAATATAGATGGCACTACTGAGATTGTTTTTAAGAAAGACTTACATGCGATGTTGGATTTTATCAGAACGTGTAAGTATCCAATCTTGTTTGATGGTATATACCCGCTACCGCAATGGTACCTGAAAGATTCTATGATAGATTATCTGGCAAAGTACACCAAGGTGGTAAAAGAAATGCCGGATCATTCGGTCTTGCTACTTAGGCCAGACAGCAGCCTTGTGCCGAGGAAATTGGTGAATACAGCCGCAACAGTATTCTACAGCGATTTGGGTATTTTTAACAGGTATGTGGCAACCTACAAGAATGGGCCACTAAATAATTCCTACACCATTGAAGCAGTTGTGAATATTGATTCTTCCATGCTGCAAAAGAACAGCATCATGTTTACAAACGTGTCGCAGAAAACGCCTTTTTGCGGGGTGTTGATGAAACAAAGCGGTGAAGATCTTACGCAGTATCAATTCTCGTACGGAAATGGTACGGCATGGACCGGCAAAGTGCCATTTAAGCTGGTATGCGGAACCGACAACTTGCTGATGATACAAGTGGTGAACGGACAGGTGGCGGTGTTCAATAACGGGAAATTATGCGGGCAGGCAACAGGTGTCGGTGCGCTGAAAAACAGTGATGGCTATTTTACAATAGTGCGCGACTATCCTGAAATTGAAAAAGCAGGCACGGGGGGGCTTACAATAACAGATTCGACATTTTTACAGGAACACAGTTTTCCGGGTGTAGTAAAAGAGCTGATGATTTCGTGCCACTAGTTGTGCAGCTTCAACAGCCGGTACTTCATGAGTTTGGGTAAACTTTAAGCGAAACCGGTTATGGAATCAGTATTGATTGTTGAGGAGTTCCTGTAGTATAGCTGATGATCGTTTTCATCTCTGCGGTGTCCGCACCAGGTAAACAGCAAGGCTATTGTGCATACAAACACAAAAATCAAAAAGCCTATAAAAATGTACTTGCGGTAATTTCGCATACTCTGATCTCCGTTTGGTTTGATATCCCCTTGACTACAATACCTGCCAAAGTTAATATATTTCATGTTTGGTGGTAGTCAATTTAGTTTCAGTTGATCTCATGGTTTGCTGCACCGTACTTCGGATTACCATTTCTACATATGTTAAAAAATATATGAATTTAAATTTTGATTACTGATACGTAATATATATTTTTGATAAGGGTCTTTAGTTTGCCAGGGTTGGTAAACCATATCCTTATATTTTATTGTTCATTTTTAAAATCATTTTAGCATGAAAAAGATTTCCTCTATCTCTTCGATTGCGGCTGCCATAGCAATTATTGCAGCTAGCCTCACTGCAGGAGCTCAGGTTACCTTCAATTATACCGGCTCGGTGCAGACGTATACCGTACCATCCGGCATTACAAATTTGTGTATCGATGCCAATGGAGCATCTGGTGGGAATGCCATAAACGGTTCTTTGATGGACAGTGCCGGCCGCGGTGGTAGGGTTGAGTGTAACCTTGCAGTAACTCCGGGTCAGGTATTATCTATTTATGTGGGTGGCAGGGGTACAGACGGTGGTTTTGTAATGGGAGTAGCTGGCGGCTATAATGGCGGCGGAAGCACTGGTTTTTATTATGGCGGTAGCGGTGGTGGTGCTACAGATATACGCACAGGTGGCACAGCAATGGCAGACAGAGTTATAGTAGCCGGCGGCGGCGGCGGTGGCGGTCTGGGCATGGTACCAACTTTTAATTATGAGCGCGGCGGCGGCGGCGGCGACGTGGTGGGTGAAAACGGCTATTATTCTAATGCAAATACCGGTGTTCAGGGAGGACATGGTGGCACGGCAACTGCCGGTGGCGTTGGTGGTGTTTTGAGCGGCTTTGGTAGTGCGGGTTCTTTAGGCACAGGTGGTGCCTCAAATTCATCGTCTTATGCAGGTGCTGGCGGCGGCGGATATTATGGCGGCGGCGGTGGTAGTTTCTCCGGCGGCGGTGGCGGATCATCGTACTGCGATGCTACATTTACTTCGTACATAACTCATACGCAAGGTTATAACCTGGGCAATGGCTCAGTTATAATTACTCCGGGAGGCTGCCTGGCAATGATCATGGGCCCATCAACGGTAACTGTTGGCAGTACTATCACTCTAACAGAGGCCGTTTCGGGCGGACTTTGGTCTAGTGGTTCACCAGCGGTGGCAACTGTTGTGGCAGGTACAGGCGTTGTTACAGGTGTTGCTGTAGGAACAGCGGTGATCTCTTATTCTGCAGGTTCTGCTGTTGTTACAAAAACTGTTACAGTGTCGGCGTCAACTACAGGTGTGGCTATTCAGTCTTCAGTAAAAGGAGCGGCGATCTATCCAAATCCGGCTGGCGATGTGCTTACACTGCAGGTTGAGAATGGCATGTATGCATCTTACAGTATTACAAACAGCATAGGACAAGAAATGGGCCATGGCAACATAACTACCGGCAACACAGCTATCAACACCAGCGCATACGCACCAGGCGTGTACCAACTGATGCTGAAGGGTGCTTCGGGAACAAGTGTTCAGAAGTTCATAAAGCAATAAGCAGTTTGGTTCCTGAAAAGAAGATTCAGGATTCAAGCATAAAAGCAGAATTATCAAACAGCAGCACGTTCATACTTGCTGCTGTTTTTTTTTGGTGCTTACCTGTTGTATTTTTTACTGAGCGCATCAAAAAGCACGTCCATGCCACGTTCGGCTTCTTCCGACTGCACATTGGCGAAAAGTATGAACCCACGATCAGCCGCGCCAAACACATATACCCTGGAGAGGAAGGTGCCGGGGTTACCGATATTGTAGGAGTACGGTCTGCCTTTTTTGTCTTTCTCCCTGAACCAGCCTACCGAAAATTGAGGCAGTCCGTAGTGGAGGAATTCAAATTCCTGTTTTGTGAGCAGATCAGACCTGCCCTGCAAACCTCTTAGCTGCAGTTGTATGAATTTTGCGTAGTCGGGCAGGCTGACGTTTATGTTGCCGGCGGCAAGCAGCCAACCTAGCTTGTAGTTGTCGCCCGGTGGCTCGGGTTGCAGGTCTTCGTTGTGCCCCCATGGCTGCAGTGAGTCGGTGCTGTTGGGCTGACCAAAACCAAAACTGATCCCTATCCGCTCGCCAAGATCAGTTACGAGTTGTTTGTAAGGCTTGCCTGAGGCTTTCTCCAGCATAAGACCCGCGGCAACAAAGCCAAGGTTTGAATGTACGATACCCTTATTATTGTTGTATGCAGGCTGCTGAAAAAACCATTTGGTAAACTGGTATCGTTGCGCAGCTTCATCGCCGGAGAATTGTTCTTTGGTAGGAACCGGATTTGTATAAGTGTAAGCAGAAAGCGGCGCCCTGAAAGTGAGCAGGTTCAGCAGCGTGAGTTGATGGTAAGCCTTGTTGGATGTGGTTTTTAGCTCAGGGAAGAGGTCGAAGAATTTTGTATCCCACTTTATTTTCCCCTCCTTAACCAGCAGAGCAGCAATAAACCCCGTGATAGCTTTAGTAATAGATCCTATCCTGAATCTGTCGGTGAGCTGCGCCTTGTGGTTGGTGTTTATCCGTGTTACTCCGCCATACTCCAAAGCCAATATAGAGTCAGACGAAACCACAGCATAAGACAGTTCGGGGATGTTGTATTGTAACCGTATACTTTCAATTGATGAACCTGTAGACTGGGCAGACGAAATGGCTACAGATACAAAAAACAGCAGGGCAGTAAACAGTTGGCTCATAGGTGGGATGCCGGAAAGAAGTATTGCTGAAGAAGCTGCAACTACAGCTTCTTCATATTTTTATCGATCTCTTTATCGTACCAGTCCTTATTGTTCTTCTCCTGCTCTTCCAGTTCCTTCAGTATTTTCTCTTTGTTCTTCTTCAGGTCGTTCTCTTCAGTTTCCTTATTCAGTGTAAATTTTACACCCGGAATCCGCCCGTTAGTTGGTTTTTTTGCCCTCATGTGGTTTGCTGTTTTTGTGCTGCAAAATTAGGGGAAAATTGGTTGAGTGGGGTTGGGAGATTTGTGGGGGATATTTTTTGAAGGCGGTGTTAAGGATAAAGACGATCTCGCTCTAGCGATCTCTGCTCTCATTTTTGTGCTTCTAACTGACAAAACTTCGAACCAAATCAGAGGGTTCTATTATGAAATTTACTTGACAATAAACGTCAAAGAGAAATATAATAGTCTAAGATAAAAGATCGGAGGTCTTTTATTAACATCCATTTGTAGCTAGTAAAGTTAGCTTCCCTGTCTGGTCTTACATAATATTCCAAATGCCTCGTTGCAAGTTTTACTCTAACCTGCACAAATGCATAATTAAGAATGTATAGATTGGGCTTTTCAACAACAGTGTCAGCAGAAATATTAGTGAAATATTTATCGAAGTAACTAAAAGAATAAGAGGTAATTCCGACTCCGTGGTAATAATGCAATTCGTAAGTGTCGTATTTTTTATTCTTTTTGCCTTTAGTTCGTTGCTCAAAAATCATAGCTGATGGGACACTATTTTGTGTCCAATAAATAAAAGCCCATGGTCTTCCCGATACTGGACATCCAGCATATCCCTGGTAGTAGCTGATTACTGTATCTACGTTGGCTGAAATTAACGAGTCCGTAAAATGTTCGCATTCTGTCTTGATTGTCGTTAAGTCGCTATAACCTATCTGACCCAGAACAACGGTTGTTTTTATTGAAAGTATCAGGATTACAGCAAGTATCTTCATCTGAATTATTTAATAAAGATACACGAGTTTTTTAGAGCGAGAAACAGAGCGGGGGTGACGGGGAAAAAGAGAGTGGTGCCCTGCCATAGCCTTTGGCTCCCATTTTATATCTGCTAGAGTTCGTAAGTAGTCTTTGTAACTTAACTGAAATTAATGTTCAGTATTTTTGCAAAACAATTATTGTTCATGACTTACAGACAGACATATAAAGTTACTGATAACACGTTGGTTATTACTTTACCTTTCGCTTTTAGGGATAAGCAAGTGGTAGTGACGATCGACGATATGGGTGTGGAGCGGAATGATAAATTGTCGCTGATGAAACAGGCCTCACTAGATCCGCTCTATCTGGCCGATATGAACGAAGTAAACGAAGATTTTAAGAAGGCGGATTAAAACTAGGAATGTTGGCACGTGTACTTTCCTAGCTAAAACGATTATCTGCACATTACTGTCTCACAAACAGCACTACCTAGTTAACGATGGATCAACTCTACTGCATTTCCTCAGCAGTAAATCCTACTTTCTTTAGTGTGCTTATTACATCTTTGGCGGCGGCACTTTCTGATGTTACTGTCAGTAGTTTTTCGGCTGTGTTTACATCAACAGCCCAATTGTTTTCACCAAATGTTTTGTTGAGGATGGGGGTTACTCTGGCCACGCAGCCAGAGCAATTGATGCTTGTCTTGAATTTAAGTGTTTCCATTTTTATGATCGTTTAATAATACAAAGTTCACAATAATTCCTTGCTATAGTTTACTCCATTTCAGGCGCAGACTGTTAGTTACCACACTCACACTGCTTAGCGCCATAGCCGCACCTGCTATCATTGGGTTGAGCAGAAAACCATTTACAGGGTACATTATGCCAGCCGCAATGGGTATACCCACCACGTTATAAATAAAAGCCCAAAAAAGATTCTGGCGTATCACCCTTATTGTTTTACCCGATAGTGCTATAGCCCTGGGTATGGCATTAAGGTCTGAAGAAATGATGGTCATCTTAGCCACATCCATTGCAATATCAGCACCTGCACCCATAGCAATGCTCACGTCGGCCTGTGCTAGTGCATGGCTGTCATTGATACCATCTCCTACCATAGCTACTACATGGCCTTCTGCCTGTAGTTGTTTTATAAAAGCCGCCTTATCTGATGGCATGGTCTCAGCAAGATATTCTGTTATGCCTACCTTTTCTGCTACGGCTTTTGCAGTTTGTTTGTTGTCGCCGGTTACCATGTAGGTGGTTATACCCATTGATTTTAATCGGGCTATTGCCCTTGCTGAACCCTCTTTTATTTTATCAGCAATTGCTATGGCAGCTAGCACTTGTTGGTCGTTCGTAAACCAGATCACGGTACTTGCTTCCATTAGCCAGGCATCCGCCTGTGTTTGCATTGCCGGTGAGATAACGATGCCATGTGGCACCAATCTCATATTTCCCGCATGGTATGCTTTGCCTTCATATATGCCACTCACGCCTTTGCCTGTTATACTATTGAACTGTTCGATGTTGATTTCGGCAGCACCCTCTTTTTGCAGATACTTAGTAACAGCCTCTGCAAGCGGATGCTCAGAACGCCTTTCGAGGCTGTAAAGAATAGCAGACATCTTTGTTGAGTCTATACCTTCATTCCATATTATGCCGGTTACGGTGGGTTTGCCTTCGGTTATAGTGCCGGTCTTATCTAATATAATGCTGTCCACTTTATAACCACGCTCCAGGCTTTCGGCGTCTTTTATCAGTATGCCGTTTTCGGCACCTATGCCTACACCTACCATAATTGCTGTAGGCGTTGCCAATCCCAGCGCACAAGGGCAAGCAATCACAAGCACTGTAACCATTGCCAGCAAACCCTGTGTAAACCCATTCTCGCCGCCAAATACTACCCAGGCAGCCAGTGTTAATAAAGCAATGCCGATCACGACAGGTACAAAAATGCCCGCGATCTTATCTACCAATTGTTGTACAGGTGCTTTGCTGCCCTGCGCTTCCTGCACTGCACTAATTATATGGGCAAGTACCGTATCTCCACCAACCTTCTCTGCTGTAAACCTGAAGCTGCTTTTTTGGTTAATGGTGCCTGAAAATACTTTGGCTCCCACTTCTTTATGCACAGGTATTGGTTCGCCACTCAATGCGCTTTCATCTATATAAGAATTGCCTTCGCATACCTGCCCATCAACAGCAATTTTTTCGCCGGGCTTTACTAATAGCACATCGCCTATTTTGACCTGGGCTATAGGCATTTCCATCTGATGCCCGTCTAGCTTTACCACTATAACCGTTTTCGGCTGTAAACCAATGAGTTTTTTTATTGCCGAAGAAGTGTTGCTTTTTGCTCTGTGTTCGAGCATCTTGCCTATCAGTATAAAAGCGATCACCACAGCAGATGCCTCAAAGTAAACATGAGCATGCAAGCCACGCACATGCCAGAATTGTGGATAGACAGTGTTGAACACAGAAAACAAATAAGCTATGCCCGTGCTCATTGCCACCAGCGTGTCCATGTTTGCCGATCTGTTTTTTGCGTGCTTCCATGCGTTCACAAAAAAGTTGCTACCAAAAATCAACACTACCGGTGTAGCCAGTGCCCACATAATATAGTTGGCGTATGGTATATCCATCAGTAACATACTAATGACAACCAGTGGTACACAGAAAAAGATGGAAAGCAATGTTCTGAGGTGCAGGCTTTTTGCATTTGCAATATGAATCGCTTCCAGGTTTTCTGCGGCTTCGTCGCTTTCGTCGGTGATCAGGTCATAGCCAACTTCTTGTATAGCACTCTTAAAAGCGTCTATTCCGCCTATGGTAGGCAGGTACTCAATTGCTGCGGTGTTATTTGCATAATTTACTGATGAAGATATCATACCCGGCTGTGCTGCAAGCATGCTGCCAACGCTGGCTGCGCAGCTTGCGCAGGTCATGCCCGTTACCGGGAGATTCTTTTTCACGGTTGTAACTCCGTATCCAAGTCCACGTATAGCCGCAACCACTTCCCGAATCACTTCTTCAGGTTCATCAGTACTGATCAACGCCCGATGGTTATTTAATTCTACTTTGTGGGTTTTGATACCTTTTACTTTACTTAATCCTTTGTCTACTATTAGTGCGCAATGTTCACTGTCTACGCCGGTAATAGGTATTGCATATGTAGTGTTATCCATGATCTCAAAAGATGGTACGTCAAATCTCGGATGTTTACCGGTGCTTTCTGTTATAGGATTAGAGATAAGATTTATAAAATTAAGCAGGCCTTATTTGCCTATTTTGTCCAGCGTCTTCCTGTCTTTATTTTCTGCCGACTTATATTGGCTGGGGGTCATGCCGGTAACCTTCTTGAATTGGGCGCTGATGGCTGCCACGCTGCTGTAGCCCATTTGCCAGGCAATCTCACTAAGCGTTAGTTGTCCGTAGGATAGTAGTTCTTTTACCTTTTCTATCTTTTGGTATATGATGTATTGCTCTATGGTAATGTGCGTTTCATCCGAGAATATTTTGCTTATAGCCGGATAGTCACGTCCTACACGGTGTGCAAGGTATTCGCTGTGTTTTACCTGATTGCCATCGTTTTCGTAATGGATCAGCTCGATGACAGCGGTTCTAATTTGTTCTACCAATTTCCTTTTTCCATCGTCCAGCAATTCAAATCCAATAGCAGTCAGTTGTTTATTTACATCGCTCAATTGGACGTCGGTAAGGTGGTCTTCCCGGAGCTCAACAATCCCTAACTCAATGCTTTGCGGATGCAATTGCAATTGCTCTAATTCTGACCTTACAGCCATGCGGCAACGGTCGCAAACCATATTTTTTATGTAGAGGAACATTAAATACTATAAGGTTCGCATTTTTTAATTAATAACACAAAGTTATGGCTTTATCGGGTAACGGTCAGCTAAATGCGTTTTGAAGCAAATAGGTCGCTAAAATTAATTCTTGAATAGATGCTCATTGATCGGTGGTGTGGGGGTTGACAGAGTAACGTAAATTATTCACTATTGTACGCTTAATGTGAAGTCCGGCGATCACAGTAAAAAACGGGGCATAATCCGAAAAGCCATAGGAGTAGGAATCAAACAGAAAATAAAAGCATGAAATTTCTGGTCAATGCATCTTACTCAGCAGAAGGTGCCAAAGGCGTATTGCAATCTGGTAGCGGCACAAAACGCAAACAAATGACCGAGGCCATGATCAATGATCTGGGCGGTACAATGGAATCATTTTATTATGCAACCAATTGTGATGCCTATGTAACTTGCGATCTTCCGAACGCGGCTGCTGCAGCGGCAATTGCATTGGCTATCAAAGCAAGTGGTTTGGGTTCTATTACCGTAACATTGCTCCTTGAAACCGAGGAAGTAGACAAGGCTACTCAAATGGACGTAAAATACCGCCACCCGCTTAACTAAACGATAAAGGGTCATCCATTACTAAGTTTGGTATCGTGGTTATACGCGATAGGGGGAGGGGAATGTTTGTATGGGACGATGTTGTTGGGTCGTATTGCTAGTGTTTATACGGGTTCGTGCTGTCTGTTTTTATATTGTATTGCCCCACTGGAACTCATCTGTGACGAGTACCGAATGGAATAGCGTTTTAAACGAGGGTATGGGTCACTCCTGTTACTCTTCTCTGGGATGATGACGTGACACTAAATTTTAGAGCAGGAAACAGAGTGGAGAGAGTGAAAAATGAGAGCGGAGAAAAACTGAACGCTCTTCGCTTTCTTTCTCGACCTTAAGCCTCAAGATTTTTGATCATAGCAAAGAGCATTTTGGAGATTTCTTCATATGCTTTGCTGGCATTTTCGAAAATACTATTAGGGATCTCTTTTTCCTCGTGAAGGAAAGCTATCAGCGCGGCACATTCGAACGCCGAACCACGGGCAGTAACATAAAAGTTGCGTCTATCCTTATTGCTGAACTTAGCGCTACCTTCGGCTATATTCAACATTATACTCAGGCTGGCCCGCCCTAACTGGTCTTTTGCATAACCAGGTATTGACTTTTTACCTTTCAACAAACGATAAATTAATTGATTTACCGAGTACGCCTTTTTATATACGTCGAGGTTTTCGTACGGAAACATGAAAAGAAATTTCCCAATAAAATTACAAAATTAGAGCGGGAAAGTGAGCGGGAGCGA